>JAYREN010000102.1:0-11311 GCA_041908845.1 Holophaga sp.
GGGTTCCGATTACCGATCAGGGACTTCTCGAAACGCCGGACGAGGCGAAGGCAGTCGATACGGGCCTCCAGTTGCGCATCGAGATCCATGTTCGCGTAGAAAGACGAATCCCGCCTTCCGGCGATGGCATGGGCGGCGCGCAGGCGGTCAATGATCGGCTTCACAGAAGGGCGTTCCGACACAGGCATCGCCGCCAGGATGGTTTTTTCGTAGGCATCGAACCTCCACGAACCCATGTCCGCGCCCACAACTTCGACAGGGTCGGACGGGTGCTGCCGGTTCCAGTCCCGCATCCAACAATAGAGGTCCCACAGTGGCTTGACCCGCCAAATGGTCATCGTGCCGTTCAGCATCCCATCCGAAGGTTCCGCCTTTCCGGCGATGTAGTCGTTGATCGGCGCCATCGAGGCGAAGGATTCCTCAAAGAGAAGCGTTCGGACCCCGTGTTTTTCCACGAGGTATTTGAAGAACGCGCATTGGGCCTCGAATATTTCGCGGCTCCCGTGCGTCTGCTGGCCGAGCCCGATGAGTTGCGCCTTGGATAGGCGCGCGTCCATGACGGAGAAATCTGGATGCGCCCGATCGAACGGCGTGGAGGCGGTCTTCAGCGCTTCCATGATGCCGGCCCGAATGGCAATGGGCACAGGATCCACCTTCGCTGATGGGACGGAAGCTGGGCCTTGGGCGAAGGAAAGGGTGGTGTGAAGGCACATCGCGGAGACGAAGAGCCCCACGGCAATGAGTTTTCGCCTGGAAACGCCTTCCGCGGCACCAATGAAGTGTCCCTGGGCGCAATCCAACGGTTCACGCGCCACAGCTTCACCCTGTGCAACTTCAATGGACTGCTCCATTTTTCTGCGCAGGTTGCTCCAGGGGGCCACGGCCTTCGAGGTAAGAAGGAACTTATCGAACCCTCGTCCCGACCGTCCCCGATCTATCCTGCGCATCACGCCGAGCCGTGCCAGAGGAAGGGTGATGTTCAGGGAAGCGATGTGTTCAGGCATCAGGCGTGTGTCTGGGATGACGGGTTGGGTCATTCAAACTCCATTGTCTGGATCCGTAATCTAAACAAAGCCGGATGCGTGGCAGAGATCCTGCTGGCATTTTCATGGACCTTTCGTCGGATTGCCATAGGGAGTGCGACCGGCGCTCTACCAGTGAACGGATCTTGCGAGGTTGTGTGGGTGGTCAGCGAATCGGTTGGGAATGGGAGCGCGTTCCATTTCTCCCCCAGAGCTGTGCCCTGGGTTCCAACGAACCTCAATGAAATTGCGTGCTGTTTTGTGATGGCATGCTCCGGTGGGAGCGCCTGAGCCCCTTCGGCTCTTTCCGACAAGGTCGACGGCTTCGGCGCCGATCTTCTCTTGTGCATGCTCCGTATGGGTCCCATCCGTCGCCCCCTCGGGAAGGATGGGGGGATGGATGGGATCAGGAGCCTGCGGTTCCTTCGTGCGAAAGATCTCACATGGAAGCCAAGCCTGAAGCGTGAAAGTCGAAGACTGGCGGGATTCAGGCGCTGGAAGGACATCCTGGGAGTCCGAGACTTGCCTTTCGAGTCGTCGTGTCTGGCTTGGACTCGATCAGCCCACTCAAGCTGTCCCATATGAGCCGTGTGCGGTCCCCATCAGGGGCCCACTGGTCGGAGGCCTCGGCCCGAGCCAGTAGCTCAATGCCCTTGGGGCTGATTCTGGCGCGGACCTGAAGGTCCTGGGGGTCCAGGAAGGGACCCGCCGTGTCGCGGGCTGTCAGCAGCCGTTCGAGATCGGCCTTGTGGAAGCCCTTGATGGCACTGAAACCCACCCGGAGCGCGTGATTCCCGATGGGGGTATAGCCCGCAACCCGTCGATCGTTGGGTCACCATTCCGGAGAATCCTGCACAGTGCACGTTCCTAATTGGCGCAGGGGAGACTGACTCACATCGTGTGTATTGAACCCCCACCCCTGCATTCATGGGCCTTGCGACGGGATGCCCGCGAGGTGCCCTGGATCAAGCGGCAGCGAAATACGTTGGGGCGCAACGCATTGGACATCGTGATGCTTGGTGCGCTGAGTCAATGCACCTTGATCCTGCGCGGGGCCCAATTTGGAGTGCACCTAGGGTGCACCTACTACGCAAAACGGCCACCCGGAGGTGGCCGTAAGTGTTGTATTGATTGGTGGTCCCGGAGCGATTCGAACGCCCGACCCTCAGATTCGTAGTCTGATGCTCTATCCAGCTGAGCTACGGGACCTTGTTTCCGTCACCGATTGATCTTACGTTCGGCTTGGGTTCAGCGGGGTTGGTGGCGACGGTCTCCATCAACCTCCCACACGAAAGTTCACGCGGGTCTCTCAGTGTAGCGGATTCGGTCAGGTTGTCTACGCCTCTTCCTTCACGAAGGTTCGCGGGAGGGTTTGGGGTCTCCCCAGGTGTGGGGCTAGGATGAGTGTCCCCGCTAGGTCTGGGCGGTTTTTTCCAGCTTTTCGTCAAGGGATTGTCCATTCCTGAAGAAGTTTTCCGATCCCGCACCAGATGGGCGTTCCGCGCCGGAAGGGGCTGATAAATCATGTTGATGGGCCTGCGGGGCAATGGGTACACTCAGAGCCAAGAAAAAAATGCGTTGAAAGCCCGAGACACAAAGGAAGCTCCATGAGCGAACTGACACGCAAGGAAGTGGTTTTCATCCTCAAGTCGGGGAAGGATTTCCAACGCGCCGATCTTAGTGGGCTGGACCTTCGGGGCTTCGATCTGTCCGGGGCCAATCTTTCCGAGGCCAATCTTGCCGGCGCGGTGATCAACCAGGCGATGCTGCGGGGCGCGAACCTCGCCGGGGCCGATCTTCGTCTTGCCAATCTGGATGAAGCAGACCTCGAGGGTGCCAACCTCAGCCGCACAAAGCTCGCGGGCGCCAATCTGGCCGGTGTGAATCTGACCAAGGCGGATCTCAGCCATTTCGACATCCAGCAGTATGAGCCCGCGACCATCCCCAATCTCCGTGGTGCGGTGCTTAGCGGGGCGGTGCTGAGTGGCGTGAATCTCGGCGGCGTGGATCTCAGCGGCAAGGATCTCAGGGGTGCCGATCTGAGCGGCGCGGATCTCCGTCAGACGGTGCTCGAAGGCGCCAATCTCGAGGGGGCGACCCTCGCCAAGGCGAGTCTTCTGGGCGCAGCTTTGGGGAACGCCAATCTGGTGGGCGCGAACATGACGGGTGCAGTGCTCGGCGGCGCGGCGCTCAATCGCGCAAACCTGGCAGGGGCTAATTTCTCTGATGCGGATCTGCATTGGGCCAGCCTGGCCGAGGCCAACCTAGAAGGGGCCAACCTGAGCCGGGCCAATCTCAAGGGCGCCAATTTGAGCGGCGCGAACCTTGTGGGTGCGGATCTGCGCTACTTGGACATCCTGCAGTACGACAAGAACGACATCCCCAATCTGGCGGGTGCCAATCTGAGCGGGACGAATCTCTCTGCCACTAACCTGCGCGGGATCGATCTCAGCCACTCGAATCTGAGCAAGGCCGATCTGGAATCGGCTGTGCTCAGGCATGCGAGCCTGGAAGGCGCCAATCTCTCCGAGGCCAATCTCAAGGGCGCGGATCTGTCCGGTGCCAATCTCAGCGGCGCCGTGCTTGTCGGTGCCAACCTAAGTGGCGCGCTCTTGGGCGGCGCCGTGTTAAGTGGTGCGGATTTGCGCGGTGCAGATCTCACAGGTGCCGATCTGAGTGAGATCAACCTTAGCGGCGCCAACCTGTCCAATGCCGTTCTCTCCGGGGCAAGTCTCTCCGGCGCGCTGCTCGATGGGGCCGTTCTCGCGGGCACGGTTCTGGTGGGCGCGAATCTCAAGCGCGTGGACTTTTCCGAGAAAAATCTCCGGGGCGCGAACTTGGGCAACGCTGATCTCTCCCAGGCCAATCTGGATGGTGCAGATCTCGCCGGGGCCATTTTCACGGGCGCGAATCTCGCGGATACTCACCTTGGCGGCGCCAACCTACAGAACGCTCAGTTAATGGGCGATGATCTGCGCAGCGCGAATCTCTGCGGCGCCAATCTGACCGAGGCCAACCTCACGTCTGCCAATCTCGAAGGGGTTATCCTCAGCGCCAATCTTCAGGGGGCGAACCTCAGCGGTGCCAGCCTGAGCGGCGCCAGCCTGGACCGGGCGATGCTTTCCGGAGTTAATCTTAGTGGCACGGATCTCACGGGCTTCACCCTCGAGGGCATGGATCTCAATCACGCGATTCTCGATGGAGCCAACCTCAACGGCACGAACCTTCGGGGTGCCATCCTTCGCGCCGCACGGGCCGTGGGTGCGGATTTCAGCCTCTGCAATCTGGCCTCGGCAGATCTCAGCGGTGCCGAACTGCGTGGGGCCAATCTCTTCAGCGCGAACCTCGAGAATGCCAATCTGCACGGAGCCAGGCTGGCCTCGCTTCCCACCGAGTCCTGGGGCGAATACCGCACCAATCTCAGCAAGGCCAATCTGCGCGGCGCCAATCTCATCGAGGCCGATCTCTACCAGGCCAACTTGAACGAGGCAAATTTCGTAAATGCCGATCTCAGCGGGGCTATCCTTGTCTGGGCCGATTTGCGCGGGGTGGATCTGCGACAGACCAACCTGCGAGAAACGAACCTCAAGGAAGCCAATCTGGATGGTGCCAATCTGTGCGGCGCCGATCTGCGGGATACGATCCTGAAGGACGCCTACCTGGATGGGGCAAATCTCTCGGGCGCCAATCTCAGCGGCACCAACTTGTCGGGTGCGGATTTGAGGCACACCAACCTCATCGACGCGGCCATGGACGGCGCGAATCTTTCTGGCGCCAACCTGAGCGGTGCCAATCTGGTGTGGACCAACCTTTCCGGCGCCAATCTCAATCGCGCCAATATGAGCCACGCGAAACTCAGCGGCGCCAACCTAGGGGGTGCGGATCTCCGCGAGGCCAACCTGACGGATGCCAACCTGGACAGCACGAACCTCGCGGGCGCCAAGCGCTGATCGAGCCTTCCCTAATCAACGAAGCCCCCGGTTGTCGGGGGCTTCAGTGTTCATGAATGGGATATGTATCAGGGCTTTTTGTCAAAGGCCTTGGCGTAGGGCGGCGGCTCGGCTGCTGCGGGCATTCCATTGATGGGGGCCGATCGTTCCATGGGGCGATGATCGTCCGCCTTCCCCTTCGTGGGAGTGGCCGGGTCCTTGGCACCCCGGCGCGTGCAAGTGCCCAGCAGGGTGCCACCTTCGTCCACCACCAGGGACCCGACTTCCACCTCGCCCTCGACCCATCCGGTACCGTGGATCTCCAGGCATTCCGCGATCTTGAAGATGCCTTCGACGCGTCCGGTGACTATGAGGTGCTTGGCGTGAATGGTGCCGTTGACGACACCCGTGGGGGCGACGGTCACTTCCCCCTCGCTGTGGACGGTGCCTTCAATGGATCCTTCGATCCTCAGGCTGTTCGCACCCGCATGAATTTCGCCCTTCCAGAGAGTGCCTTTCCCCAGCAGGGTATGAATGGCCTGGCTAGGACTCGGTCCTTTCTTGGGACCGTTTCCGCTGGGGGGGCTGAACACCGACATCGAGGCACCTGTCTGTTATCTGAAAGAGGACAACCACTCGCGCTGAAGACGCATGTATGGATTGGGGTTAACGGCGCGGCCACCGCGGCGGACTTCGTAGTGGAGATGCACGCCTGTGGCGGTCCCGGATCGCCCCATGAATCCCAGGATATCGCCACGGAGCACCTTCTGTCCTGCCTTCACGTTTAATCGGGAGTGGTGTGCATAGAGGGTTTCCAGTTCATTGGAATGCCGGACGAGGACCGTCCACCCGTAGCCTTCCTGCCAGCCCGCAGTCTCGACGACGCCATCTGCAGTCGCCTGGACGGGAGTGCCTTCGGCGTTTGAGATATCGATGCCGCTATGGAACCCGAGAAGGCCGTCCCCTGCCTCGTTGGCTCTGGAAAAGGGGCTGATTCGGATGCCGAAACCCGAGCTGAAATAGCCGGCAGTTGGAGGAATGGAGGGGGTGTGGTTCCATCGGTGGATCAGGGGTTCCATGCGGGCCCGGATCATTCTGGCCTGGGTGCTGGAGCGGTCCAGGTCCTCCTTCAGCTTGCTGACCTTGGCATCCTCGGAACTCGGTGGGGGAGCACCGCCCTGGGTTGGGATGGGCGCGAGATCTGTGCCTGGGGCCTTGGGATTGAGCAGTGTCAGAAGATCGGTGACCTGTTTTCGGAGGGTGGTGATCTCGCCCTCCAGGCCCTGGGCCTGGTTCAGGCTCTCGCGGAGTTGGCGCTCCTGCTCGGCCGTCTCCTGCTGGAGATGGGAAAAACTCATGATCCGCTTGGTGGCCCAGAACCCGTAGGCCGATCCGATCATGGCCAGGGCCCAGATACCCAGTACGATGGCCGTCACGCGGATAAGCATCTTGCGCGCCATGGTCCACCGGAAGGTCCGGTGGCTAAAGACCACCATCACCGTGAAGAACTGTTCCTGATCCGGTCGGCTGAGCCTGAGGCCCCTTCGCTGAGTCGGTGGCTGGGTCATTGCTTCAAATTACGTGGGAAGATTCGGGCTGTCGAGGCCGAATTTTTCCAATTATACGGAGGACCGCACCAGCAGCCATTCCACCAAGTGTCCCAGGAAGAAGAGGGGCCCCACGAGACTGTTCAGCGTGAAGAAGGCATGGTCGATTTGGTCGAGGTTGCCATCCCGCAGCACCCAGTGTTCCCTGGCGAGAATGAGGGCGACTCCGGCCCAGGCCAGCCAGGGAAAGAAGTGGCAGCCCAGGAGCCCATTGAAGGTGGCCCAGGCTCCAAGGGCGGTAACATGGAGAATCCGGGAAACCCAGAGGGCTCGCGCGGTTCCAAGCCAGGCTGGGATGGAGCGCAGGCCCCGGGCTCGATCGAAGTGTTCGTCCTGAAGGGCGTAGAGGATGTCGAAGCCCGCGGTCCAAGCGAGCACGCCCAGGGCCAGGAACCAGGCGGGAGGGTCTACACGCCCCGCAACGACGATCCAGCCGCCGAGTGGGGCGCCTGCCAGGGCCAAGCCCAGGATCGTGTGAGCGAGGCTCGTGAATCGCTTGCAGAGGGAATAGCCGAGGATGATCAGGAGGGCGAGGGGCGCCAGTTGCCAGGGCAGGGGCCCGAGCATTCCCGCGGCAAACCCAAATAGCACGATGGAAACGCCGAGGAGCAGTGCGGCACCCCCACGGCTGACGCGACCGGCGGGAAGGGCGCGGTTGCGGGTGCGGGGATTCTCCCCGTCCAGATCCGCATCCACCAGTCGATTGAAGGTCATCGCTGCCGTGCGGGCGCCCACCATTGCGGCCAGTACCCACCCCAGGGTACGCCAGCACGGTAGAGTCGGTGAGGCCGCCAGCACCCCGAGGAAAGCAAAGGGCAGCGCAAAGATCGTGTGCTCGAATTTGATCATGTCGAGCAATTCGCGGAGTTGGTCCAGGCGACGTCCCATGGCTCCCATGCTACCTGACTGGCAGGGTGGGGTTCTTGGTGCTCGCGCTGCTGGTGGCGTAGAGCTTCTCGATCACGTCCGCGTAGACCTCGGCCACCACACGGCGCTTCACCTTCATGGAAGGAGTCAGCAGGCCGCTCTCGAAGGTCATTTCCTTTTCGAGAATCGCAATCTTCCGGACTTTCTCGTAGTTGGAGAGATGGGCGTTGACCTGGTTCACGTGCTTCATGAGCTTGGCGTAGACCTTGGGGTGGGCCACCATCTCAGCATCGGACTGGAAAGCCAGGTGCTTGCGGTGGCACCAATCTTTCAGCGCCGGAAAGTGGGGCACGATGAGGGCGGTGATGTGGTTGCGGTGGTCACCAATGAGCACCGCTTGTTCGATGTAGGGGTCTGCCTTCAGTAGGTTCTCAACGGGTTGGGGAGCCACATTCTTGCCGCCGTTGGTGACGATGATCTCCTTCTTGCGGTCCGTGATCTTCACGCGACCCTGGGGATCGATCTCGCCCACGTCGCCGGTGCAGAAATAGCCTTCGGAATCAAAGACTTCGCGGGTGGCTTCTTCGTTGTTCCAGTAGCCCTGCATGATGTTGGGTCCGTAAGCCAGGATCTCTCCATCGGGCGCCAGCTTGAGAAAGGGTTTGTCGTTCCAGGTCCGCAGGATGGGTTGCCCCACGTAGCCGGGGCGCACCTTCCCCTGGCGATTGAGGGTCAGGATGGGGCTCGTTTCGGTCAATCCATAGCCCTCGAAGATGGGGATGCCCATGGCCCAGAAAAATTCCATCACGCCAGGGCTGAGGGCGGCGCCGCCCGAGATGCTGAACCGCAGACGTCCCCCGGTCTTCTCCCGAACCTTGGAGAGCAGCAGGCGATCCGCAATGCGCCATGGAATTCGGAGGAACAGAGGCGGGCGGCGATCCAGGTAAAGATGGCGCACCACGCGATGACAGATGTCCACGGCCCATCCGAAGACCAGCCGTTTCAGGAAGCCTCCCCCGGTGGCGGCATCCCGTACCTTGCCGTAGACCTTCTCGAAGATTCTGGGCACGGCCATGAGCACCGTGGGGCGCACTTCCACGAGATTCTGGGGCAGGGCGAGAAGGCTCTCGCAGTAGAAGATCGCCACGCCGAGATAAAACATGGCGTAGTGGCCACCCGTGCGCTCGAAGATGTGGGACAGCGGCAGCACGCTGAGGCATCGATCCCCGCGCTCCGGACGAAGAGCAGGCAGGGCGATTTCGACGGCGGCAGTGATGTTTTCCGCCACGTTGCCATGGCTCAGCATGGCGCCCTTGGGATCACCGGTGGTTCCGGAGGTGTAGATGATGGTCAGCAGATCCTCGGGAGTGCGCTCCGAGGCCCATCGCCGAACTTCGGAGCGCTGTGAATCCAGGGCCGCGCCCTCGGCCTGAAGCTGATCCCAGCGCAGGAGGGTACCCTCGAAATCCGCGGGCGCTTCGCTGTCCATCAAGATTACGGTTTCGAGATCCGGCAGGTCGTGCTTAAAGGCCTTGATCTTGTTCAGCTGCGCCGGGGTGGAGCAGAGGATCCAGCGGGCGCCGCTGTGGCGCACGATCCAGGCGGTCTGCTCGGCATTGAGGGTCTGATAGATGGGGACTGAAACAAGACCCGAGAGGGCGCAGGCGAAGTCCGTGATGGCCCACTCGGGGCGGTTTTCGGAGAGGAGGGCCAAACGGTCGCCCGGCTTGAGGCCGCGGGCCCGCAGGGCCAGGGCCAAGCGATCCACCCGTTCATGCAGTTCCTGATGGGAGATGGGCTTGAACACCCCCCCAGACTTGGAGGCGAAGGCCTCCGGAAGATCCAGGCGAAGGGCTTCATAGAAGATATCGGCGATGGTGTGGGCCAAGAGGACGGCTCCGTTGGAGTTGGAATGGTGGCATGGTAGCAGGATGGAATCCACGCAAGGGCTCGCTGGGGCGATCCAGGCCTTCCACCTTGAACAGCGTGCCCGGGGCGTTTCTCCACATACGGCCCGGGCCCAACGGGGTGATCTGGAGAAACTGCTCGCCCACGGGGCCCAGGAACACTGGGATTCCTGGAGTGTGACCCCGAGAACCCTGCGCCGCTTCGCGCTGGAACTGGGGGAACGGGGCCTGGATCCTGCCAGCCAGGCGCGCATCCTGAGCACCACCCGGGCCTTCTACCGATGGCTCTTCGAGACCCAGCGCATCGCCAGCAACCCGGCCACGGGACTGCGGAATCCCAAGCAGGCCCAGAAACTCCCCGCATTCCTGACCGAGGACGAGAGCCACACTCTGTTGGAACTGCCCCCCGCCGTGGATTTCCCCACCGCGCGCCTGCGCTGTCTGCTGGAGTTTCTGTATGCCTCGGGGCTGCGGGTTTCCGAATTGACGGGGTTGGATATCCAGGATGTGATCCGCTCGGAGCGCACCCTGCGGGTGCTGGGCAAGGGCAACAAGGAGCGGCTCGTGCCCTTCCATGAGGGGGCTGGCGAGATTCTGGACGCCTATCTGGCCTACCGCGGCGCCTTCCTGGCCGAAAAGGGTTTGCCGCCCACGGCCGCCCTCTTCCTGAACCAGCGCGGGGGCCGCCTTACACCCACCAGCGTAAGGACCTTTCTGGGCACCACCCTGGAGACCCTTGCCCTGCGGGCCCGGATCAGCCCCCACGCCCTGCGCCATAGTTTTGCCACCCACCTGCTGAATCGCGGCATGGACCTCCGTGCCATTCAGGAGTTGCTGGGCCACGCCAGTCTCAGCACCACCCAGCGATACACGCACCTGAATCTGGAGCAGCTCGCGAAGACCTACGATTCTGCCCACCCAAGGGCCAGGCAGAAGTGACGGCAGTGCCTCCGGTCCAGGCATTCGCGGGTGATTCCGATTTTTTTCCGATCCCACCTCAATAATTGTCCACTGAGGCCATAGGCCGACCTTCCCCGTGGAGGCGCAGAAACAGGGCCTGGGGTAAGATGGCCCTTCACCCCCGGGTGGAATGAAAGGAAGTGCCGTGGAGCTTGTCGTCGATCGCATCTGCCAGGAACTCTCACTGCCCCGTGTTCGGGTGGCGGCTGTGGTGGCTCTGTTGAACGAGGGGAACACGGTTCCCTTCATCGCCCGTTACCGGAAAGAGGTCACGGGGTCCCTGGATGAAGTGGCCATCCGCGCCATAGAGGACCGGGTCGCCTACTACAAGGAACTCCTGGACCGCCGAGAAACGGTGCTCAAGACCATCGACAAACAGGCCAAGCTCACGCCCGAACTGCGGGCGCGCATCGAATCGGCCTGGTCCAAGACCGAGCTCGAGGATCTCTACCTGCCCTACAAACCCAAGAAGCGCACCAAGGCCACGGATGCCAGGGAACGCGGACTCGAACCCCTGCTGGATTCTCTGCTTTCGGATGAGAGCGGCGCCGATCCCCTGATGCTCGCGGCGCCCTTCACCAAGGAAGACCAGGAAGGCACCCAGACTCCCAGCGCCTGTGTGGAGGGTGCGGGCCACATTCTGGCGGAGCGTCTGGCGGAGAGCGCCGATGTGCGCGCCTGGCTGCGAACGGCCTTCTTCGAGGGCGGCACCCTCCAGTCCACCCTTCGCGAAGAGAAGAAGGACGGCCAGGAGGCCCTGCGCTTCAAGCCTTACTGGGACTTCAAGGAACCCCTCAAGAAGATGCCCGGTCACCGTGTGCTGGCTCTGCGGCGCGGGGAAAAGGAAGAAATCCTCACCGTGAAGCTGCTGGTGGACCGGGAATCCCTAGTCACCCAACTGGTCTCCAAGGTGGAGGTGAACCCCAAGAGCGGCTACCGCCCCTTCCTGCATGCGGTCTGCGAGGATGCCTTCGACCGTCTGCTGGCGCCCACCCTCGAGACCGATGTGCGCATGGAGG
>JAYREN010000103.1:0-11244 GCA_041908845.1 Holophaga sp.
CCTTAATGGGGTTGGCCAAGGCCTGGGCGATGGCCCTGGAAAATAGACCCGAGATGCACTTGAAGGTTCTGGCCCTGGATCTTCCCACGGGCCTGGATCCTAGCAGCCCGGAGGTTTCGGGCCCTGTGCTGGTGGCGGATCGAACCGCCTGTTTCGGTCAGCTGAAGGTCTGTCACGGGTTGAGGCCTGCCAAGGACCGCTGTGGAGAGATCACCCTCGTTTCCATTCCTTTGCGCGAGGCGCCCCATGCCTCCATCGCCCTGCTTGAAAAGCCGAAGCGGCCGGTGCTGGAAACATGGTCCAGCCACAAACGGGATTTCGGCCACGTGGCGATTCGAGCGGGGAGCCCCGGCATGAGCGGCGCGGCCGTACTGGCTGCCATGGGGGCCTTGCGCATGGGGGCGGGCCTGGTTACGGTGCTGACCTCCCCCGATGTGCGGGCCGAAATCGCCGCCCAGGTACCAGAGGCCATGGTCAACCCCTGGGAAGGACGAGTTCCCGAGGGCATCGATGCGCTCTTGGTGGGGCCCGGCGGTGTGAGCGAAATCCCCGAGTGGAGCGGCCCCTTGGTGCTGGACGCATCCGCGCTGAGGACCGGGGAGGGCGCGCATTGGATGCAGCGCCCCCGAACCGTCATCACCCCTCATGCCGGTGAATTCGCCCGCCTCTTCACATTGAACTCGCCCCTTGGACCGAACACCTCGGAGCGCCTTTCCTGGGCCCGGAAGGTGGCCGAAGGGTCCGGCATTCTGGTGCTCAAGGGCGCCCAGAGCCTGGTGGCGGGGGGCGGATCCGATCAGCTTTGGGTGAACTCTACAGGACATTCAGGGCTCTCCACCGGAGGAACGGGCGATTTCCTTGCGGGCATGGTGGTGGCCCAGGCGGGGAAATGGCAGAAGCGCTCGGGTGGAAGCTTGGCGGAGCTGCGGGCCGCCGTGGCCGAGGCTGTCTGGCTGCACGGCGCCGCCGCGGATCGCTTGGGAAAGGGGCCCTTGCTGGTGCGCGAACTGGGTGAGAGCCTTGCTGGACTGCTGAGGGAACTGCATGGGGACTGAACACAGAATTCTGGCCGATGAGGGCGCCACCGAGGCCTTGGGTTCCGAACTGGCGCGCTTGACCCCGCCCGGAGGGACATGGCTGCTACGGGGAGAACTGGGGGCGGGAAAGACCACCTGGGTGCGCGGGTTCGTCGAGGGCCTGGGCGGCGATCCCGAGCAGGTGGCCTCCCCCACCTATGCCGTGCTTCACCGCTACGAGGCCGGCGCCCACAGAGTCTTTCACCTGGATCTCTACCGTCTGGGGGAGGGCGGGAGCTGGTCCCTGGGGCTGGAGGAACAGGTGCTTCCCACGGACTACCTTGTGGTGGAATGGGCCGGGAACAGCGGACCCTGGCCCACATCGTGGGTGGCGGAGCTGACGCTGGTTCCCAGTGGAGAGGGCCGGGAAGCGGATTGGACACTGGCTGTCCAGCCAGGTGCCTCAGCATGAGGGGATGAGTCCCGAACTGATCCTGCTCACTCTTTCCACGCTACTTGCCCTTCTCGCCGCCCTGGGCGCCTGGCGGCCTCGATCCGAAGGAGAGCTGATCTCGAGGCGCATGGAAGAGGCCGCCAGTCGCAGCCGCACGGAATTGCAGCACCTCCTCTCGACTCAGCTCCAGTCCATCCGGGAGGAACTTCGCTCCGCCCGTCTGGATCAGGGGGCTCGTCTCGAGTCGCTCCAGGGAAAGGTCCAGGAGCGTCTGGAGCGCATGAGCACCGCCAACGAGGCCCGCTTGGACGAGATGCGCCGCACGGTGGACGAGCGCCTGCAGGTGACCCTGGAACAGCGTCTGGGTGAGAGTTTCCGGCTGGTGGGAGATCGCCTGGAGCAGGTGCAGCGGGGGCTGGGGGAGATGCAGGCCCTGGCGCAGGATGTGGGCGGATTGAAGCGGGCCCTTACCAACGTGAAGAGCCGCGGGGTTCTGGGCGAAGCCCAGCTCGGGGCGCTGCTGGAGCAGTTCCTCGCCCGGGCACAGTACGAGGCCAATGTGAAGGTCCGGCCGCGCAGTGGGGAAATGGTGGAATACGCGGTGAAGCTGCCGGGCACCCAGGAGGGAGAACATGCCTGGCTGCCCATCGATGCCAAGTTCCCATTGGAGGATTACCAGCGGCTCTGCGAGGCCTACGAGGCTGGGGATCCACTGGCGGTGGAGGCGAATGGAAAAGCTCTGGAGCTGCGTCTCCTGGGACAGGCACGGGACGTGCGGGACAAATACCTGGCGCCTCCCCACACCACGGATTTTGCGTTGATGTTCCTCCCCTTCGAAGGGCTGTATGCGGAGGCCCTGAGAAGGCCGGGGCTGCTGGAGCGGCTGCAGCGGGAGTGCCGAGTGACGATTCTCGGGCCCACGACCCTCACAGCCTTCCTGAACAGCCTTCAGGTGGGGTTCCGGACCCTGGCAATCACCAAGCGGAGCAGTGAGGTCTGGAAGTTGCTGGGAACGGTGAAAATGGAGTTTGGCAGGTTTGGCGAGTCCCTCCAGGCGGTGGATCGCAAGCTCGACGAGGCCAAGACACGCCTGGGCACAGTTTCAGAGCGCAGCCGGATCCTCGGCGAAAAGCTGACTCGGGTGGAATCAATGCCCGAAGAATCGCCATTGGATTCCACAGAAATATCCGTTTCCAGTCTTTGCGAACCAAGATCGTGAAAAAAGTTCCCGAAATAATTTCACGATTCGATACCCCTAATTGTAAAAATTCATACTCTGCTTGACATGCATCGGTACAATGGAGGCCTTCTGGAGGAAATCTATGGCCAACATTGATATCAGTTCCCATCCGGGCAAGGATTTTTCAGGTGATGTTCTCATCGTTCCTGTGTTCTCTGGCCGTGAGCGTCACAGGCTGCCCCTTGCCATCAGCAAGGTGGCTCGGCAGGTCATGGACGAGAGTGACTTCAAGGCCGACTATCTTGAACTTGTACCCCTGCACCACCCCAATGGTGTGAAGGATTGCCGCTGGATGTTGCTGGTGGGTCTGGGCGAAGAAGAATCCGTTACCCACAACAAGATCCGGAAGGCATCCGGCGCGGCGGCCCGGTTCTGCCTGAAGAAAGGGTGGAAGACCCTGGGCGTGGTTTCGCCCTCGACCTCCCTGCTGGATCACGATGAAGTCCAGATCGCCGTGCTCGAAGGCGTGCTGCTGGCCGATTACGATTTCGTGAAGTTCAAGGGCAAGCCCGAACCCAAGCGCTTCGAGCGCATCGAGCTCTTCACCAATGGTGATGACACACGCAAGGCCCGCCGTCACCTGCCGCAGATCGAGGCGGGGGTGAATGCCTGCCATCGGGTGCGGGATCTGGCCAATACGCCTGGGGGCGATCTCTATCCAGAGGCCTTCGCAGAACTGGCGCAGAAGTTGGCCAAGCATCACAAGCTCGGGGTCGAGGTCATGGATCCCGAGGCCCTGGCCAAGGGCGGCTTCAACTGTGTGCTGGCGGTGGGGCAGGGCTCTTCCAAGACCCCCCGGGTGGTCAAGCTGGAATACAAGCCCAAGGAAAAGCCCAAGAAGCATATCGTGCTGGTGGGCAAGGGCGTCTGCTTCGATTCGGGCGGCCTTTCCCTCAAGGATGCCTCGGGCATGGAAACCATGAAGGACGACATGGCTGGGGCGGCCATCGTGCTGGCTACCCTCGCCGCCTGCGCGGAACTCCAGGCGCCGGTCCAGGTGACGGGGCTCATCGGCCTGGCCGAGAACATGCCCTCGGGTTCGAGCTACAAGCCCGGCGATGTGCTGCGCAGCCGCAGCGGCAAGACCATCGAAGTGCTCAACACCGACGCGGAAGGTCGGCTGGTGTTGGCCGATCTGCTCCATTACGCCTCAGAGATGGAGGCCGATCACATCGTGGATCTGGCGACACTCACGGGCGCCTGCATGATCGCCCTTGGCGATGGTGTCTCGGGAGTCTTCGGCGAGGACCAGAAGTTGGTGGAACGCCTGCTGGATGCTGGAAAGGCCACGGGGGAGCACCTCTGGCAGCTCCCCCTGGTGCCGGAATATCGCGATGCCCTCAAGAGCCATGTGGCCGACATCAAGAACATCAGCGGCACCCGCTGGGGCGGCGCCATCAGTGCGGCCATGTTCCTCCGGGATTTCGTCGAGCACGGCTCCTGGGCCCACGTGGATCTCTCCGGTGGCTGGTCCAGTACGGAGCGGGACTACCGCACCTATGGAGCCAGCGGCGAGGGCCCCCGCTGGCTCCTGGATTGGCTGATGTCCTGAGGCCGTCCACTTCTTATGAAAACGGGGGCGGTGCCCCCGTTTTTTCTGTGAACATTCGCTGCAACCCCTTGACCTTCGGAGCGGATAGGGCTCTCATAGGGTCACTCACCACCGAACCCGCGCTGGAGCCCCCCCATGGAAGCGATGGAGACCCTGACCAAGGCCGATCTTTCCAAGCACCTGATGGAGAACCTGGAGTTCGCCAAGAAGGACGCGGATCTCCTGGTGAACGCCTTCCTCCAGTGCATCGTGGATTCGCTTCATCGAGGTGAGGGGGTAGAGCTTCGTGGCTTTGGCAGTTTCCGACTGCGGGATCGCAAGGCTCGTCAAGGGCGCAACCCCCGCAGCGGGCAGTCCATCAAGGTGCCGCCCAAGCGCGTGGTGTATTTCAAGCTCGGCAAGGAACTGCGCAGCAAGCTCATTGAAGACTAAGAACACGCTTCATTTGCGGGGCATTCCGCCCCGATCGGAGGTCAAGATGCGATTGGGCAGGATCATCGTCGCCCTGATGGCGGGCATTCTTGCGGCGGTTCCGCTGTCCGCCCAGAAACTGAGCAAGGAAGAGAAGGCCAAGCTTCCGCGCGTTGCCATCATCGAGTTCAAGGCCGCTCCGGATTGCTGGCATGGATGGCGTCACGGCGGTTGGGGCAACAGCATGGGCACCATCTCGAACCAGCTGCGGGACTTGTTGGTAACGGAACTCACCCAGAAGGGTCGTGGCAAGTTCCGGATGGTCGAGCGCGAACGCCTCGAAGATATCCGCGGCGAACTGGCCTTCCAGCAGAGCGGCGAGGTCGACACCAACACCGTGCAGAAGGTCGGCAAGCTGTTGGGCGTGAAATACATGGTGACCGGTAAGGTGACCCGCTTCGCCTACAAGGAAGGTGGCTTCAAGACCGGATGGGGCGTTGGTGCCCTGGTGGGAAAGCTGACGGGTGACGGCATGGCTGGCGCGGTTGCGGGCAGTGTGAACGTCAAGAAGGCCTCCTTCACCGGTCGCCTGGACCTGCGCCTCATCGAAGTAGAGACCGGCGAAATCCTGGGCACCTGGAAGGACGAGGACAAGGTCAACGACACCAGCGTGAAGGTTGCTGGCACTGGCGCCGAAGTCGAGTACGACGAAGAACTGGTCAACAAGGTCTTCGAGCCCATCATTCAGCGCGTGGCGCCGAAGATGGTGCGCATCATCACCGAAGAAGGCGCCGAGGAATAGGCCGCTTCATTTCCATTGCCATCAGAGGGGCCGCGAGGCCCCTTTGGTTTAGGGCAGCCAAGCGCCCGTGGATGTACGGATGGCTTCGGCATAGCGGGAGCCGAGGATTTCGGCACAATGCAGATGCCAAGTGGGAACTTCCAGGGTTTCGATTCGCTCGAATCGGGAAATGATGGACCGCTGTTTCAAGGGCGGTGCCAGACGGTCCTGCGTTGCCACAAAACATAGACTCGGCGTGGCGAGGCGGCGGCCATTCAGGGCTCTTTCCAGGTCCGTGTCCTCTCTGCGATAGCGACCTCTTCGGGCCGCCCATCGGCTGCCCAGATCACCAACGAGTGGGGCCAAGAAGGAATGCCAGAAGCGGTCCCTGCTGCCGCGCACCAGGCGCTCTCCGAAGTCGCGGCTGGAACTCGGCGCCCCTTCCCAGATGATTCCGGCCAGGGGACCTCGTCCTTCGCCCTCGAGACGGGCCAGGGCCAGCAACCCTACGCTGGCGCCGAGGCTGCGTCCCATGAGGATGATGCGGTTTCTTGGCGTTCCCGTGGCCTCTAGGTGGTGCACGATGCGAACGACATCCTCCGATTCCCGGGCGCCGAAAGTGATGAGGGGGGCAGTGCCTCCCGCTCTCAGAGCGTCATCGCGGCGGAGGTAGGTGAAAATGGCGGCATCGAGGGTGGGGAACCACCGCAGGGCGGGGCTCGTGCCCCACCGATCATCCCCGAAGCCATGCAGGAGCAGAACGACCCCACGGGCCGCAGCCTTCCTCTTGAGCGTCCAGAGCTGAAGGCCTCCGACTTCCTCCGAACGCCAAGTTCCGCCGGGATCAGCCGCGTTCCCTTTGGCCAAGTCGGAAAAGGTGGCCTGAACACGTTCTAAGGGCTGAGGCCGATAAAAGGGCGGATCGGTGAGTTCCAGGGCGACGGACCGGCTCTTCCAGCCGATAAAGAAGGTCAGGGCGGCAAGGCCGCAGGCGGCACTCCCGATGAGGCCGCGGCGGAGGAACGCAGGCTTCACGGAAAGCTAGGGCTCGAGGCGAGCCTTGATGCCCGGAATCCCTTCGGCGGCGGGAAGCGATTCCGATTTCCCGTAGAGCACGGCATTGAAGGACTGGGCAAAGGTCACGAGATACACCCCCTGGTTGCCGACGATCTCGAATTCTCCCTGATCGGCCCCGAAGGCATCCCGGGGGCTGTAGAGGAAGAACCGATGCTTGCCTGCGGGAATGCCGGTAACCACGAGCCGCCGGGCCTTCTTGTTCTTCTTGAGGGCTTCCACGGGGATGCGCACGCCGTCGAGGGTAAGATCCACGGGGCCCTGCACCTTGCGGGTGAACTGGAAGAGGGCGGTGCCAGCCGGAACGGGCTTGGTGGGCTTGGTGGCAACCTTCTTGGAGCAGGCCACTCCCGCCATCAGCGCCAGGGCAGTGATGAGCACGGCCGACTTCAGGGAACTCCGCATGAGACCTCCGATTCCTCTTGAGACTAGCCTTTCCTGGGGCTTCTGACCACAGGGGAAGGACATCTTCCAGTGCCGACTGCGCCGTGAAGGTTCATCCGGCTATCCTGGATGACCCGCAGGATGCGGAATTCGGAGCCGAAGATGACCCGAGCACTATTCCAGACCGACAAAGGCGATATCAACCTCGAGCTGTTCCCAGCAGAAGCCCCGGCCACGGTGGCCAACTTCGTGAAGCTCATCGAATCCGGCTTCTACGACGGCCTGCGCTTCCATCGCGTGATCCCGGATTTCGTCATCCAGGGAGGCTGCCCCAACACCCGGGAAGGGGCCTCGGGTGCGCCCGGCACCGGCGGCCCCGGCTGGCGCATCAAGTGCGAGACCGTGGGCAATCCCCACAAGCACGAACTGGGTGCCGTTTCCATGGCCCACGCGGGCAAGGACACGGGCGGCAGCCAGTTCTTCGTGGTGAACGGCGACCGCCGCAACGTGCAGCATCTGGATGGCGTCCACACCGTGTTCGGCAAGTGCGTGTCTCCAGAGGATATCAAGGTGGTCCAGGCCATCCGCGCCAACGATCAGATCCTCAAGGCGACGATCACCGAAGCGTGATCGCCTCGACAATTTGAATGCCAAGGGCCCGTCGTAACCACGGCGGGCCTTTTGTTCCTGCCGCTGTCGCGGATATCGGAAGGCCTCACTGGGGCCATCGACCGGGATCTGCAGGGGTCTACCCGAGGCTGCTGAGATACACTGGAGGGCTACGGAGTTTCTCGTGTCCAAGCCCTTCTTCGTGACCACGCCCATCTACTACGTGAATGACAAGCCCCATATCGGCCACACCTACACCACGGTGCTGGCTGATGTGCTGGCGCGGCATCACCGAATGCTGGGGGAGGATGTCTACTTCCTGACGGGCACCGACGAGCACGGGCAGAAGATCGAGAAGACTGCCGTCACTCGGGGCATCACGCCCCAGCAATTGGTAGACGAGGTTGCTCCCAACTTCGAGAACCTCTGGAAGCAGATGGGGCTCACGGTGGATTACTTCGTGCGCACCACCCACGCCCAGCACAAGGCCACGGTGCAGGCCCGCTTCACGGAACTCCTCGACAAGGGCGACATCTACAAAGCCACCTACAAGGGCCTGTACAGCGTGTCCGACGAGGCCTATGTCACCGAGATCCAGGCCAAAGAGCTGCAGGCCCAGGGCCTGGCCCACCAGCTGGTGGAACTGGAGGAGGAAAGCTATTTCTTCCGGCTCTCCGCGTACGAGAACTGGCTCATCCAGCTCTACGAGTGCTATCCCGACTTCGTGCAGCCGGAATTCCGCCTCAACGAAGTGAAGCAGTTCGTGAGCCCCGGCGGCGAGCGCGGCAACCTGCAGGATCTCAGCATCAGCCGCACCTCCATCACCTGGGGCATTCCGGTGCCCAAGGACGAAAAGCATGTGGTGTACGTCTGGTTCGACGCCCTGCTGAACTACCTCAGCGCCTGCAAGGAAGGGCACTGGCCGCCCACCGTGCAACTCGTGGGCAAGGATATCCTCCGCTTCCACGCGATCTACTGGCCGGCCTTCCTCATGGCGATGTACCGCCAGGAGGGCGACGATCTGAATGGCGAGCTGCCTCAGCGGATCCGGGAAGAGCTGCCGAAGATCATCCTGGCCCACGGCTGGTGGCTCATGGGCGATACCAAGATGAGCAAGTCCCTGGGCAACATCATCCGCCCCAAGGAACTGCTCCATTTCGGCACCGACGCGGCCCGCTTCTTCCTGCTGCGGGACATGCAGATCGGTCACGACCGCGCGTTCACCTTCGAGGCTTTCATGGACCGACTCAACGCCGACCTGGCCAATGGCCTGGGCAACCTCGCCGCACGCAGCATCAGCATGCTGCAGCGATACCGAGCGGGCTCGGTGCCCGTGCCCACGCTGTACGATGCCGCGGACACCGAGGTTCGTGAACTCTTGGGCCGAGTGGCGCCGCAGTACCTTGAGCGGGCCGCGAAGCATGACTTCAATGGCGCCCTGGATGGTCTCTGGGCCTTCCTGCGCCACCTGGACGGCTACATCGTGAAGGCCGAGCCCTGGAAGCTGGCCAAGGACGAAGCCAATGCCGCCAAGCTCGATACGGTGCTGGCTCAGCTCTATCAGGCGCTCCGCCTCACGGCGGTGCTGGCCGCGCCGGTCATGCCGGAACTCTGCCAGCAGCTCTGGGAGAGCCTCGGGCTCACGGGCAAGGTTACGGATCTGCGCTTCGCTGAACTGGATGTTCAAGCCCCCGCGCCTGGTCCAGTCTCAGATCCCAAACCCCTCTTCGCCCGCATCGACAAGGAAGTCGCCATGACCGAGATTGAAGCCATCCGCGCCGAAGCTGCGCCTGCACCCGCCATCGTCGAACAGTCTCTCGACGTGCCTCCCGTGAAGGAGAACATCGACTACGACACCTTCGCCAAGACGGATCTTCGGGTCGGCCTTGTGCTGGAGGCGGAGGAAGTCCCCAAGAGCAAGAAGCTCATCAAGATGAAGATTGACCTGGGTTTCGAGCAGCGCACGATCCTGGGCGGGATCAAGGAGGCCTACAGCCCCGCCGACCTCGTGGGCCGTCGCGTGGTGGTGGTGGCCAACCTCGCCCCCCGGGCCCTCATGGGCATTGAGAGCCACGGCATGCTGCTCTGCGCTTCGGACAATAACTCGAAGCCCTACCTCATCGCGCCTCCGGAGGATGCGAAGCCGGGCTTCGTGGTGAGGTGAACCCCGTCTGGTCCCTCGAACTCATCCGCGACACCAACGCGCCACTTGAGGCGGTTGCCGCCCTTCTGGCAGATGGAGGCGGTTTCCATCGTTGGCATCCGAGGTTGAAGAGCGTCCAAATTCAGATTCGATGCGCCCAGCCGGATCGGTTTGAGGCGTGCTACGCACTTCGCCCTTGTGTGGGAGTCGAGGAACGAGGCGAGTTCATCCTTAAACCCGAAGGGGTGCGCCTGCTGCTCATCTATAGAGTGCGGTTCAGCGGGTGGCCGGTCCTCTTTCTGATGGGATGGTGGCGGGTTCGTTCGCATCGAATGTGGGAACGCCTCGTGGAGTCCCTGTGAAGCCTGTCCTCTGGATGAAGTCTTCCTGCACCACCTGCCGCAAGGCCAAGGCCGTTCTAGGCGACATTGGCATCGAGGCCACGATTCGCGACTACTGGAAGCAGCCCCTGACCGTTGTGGAGCTTGAAGCGCTTCTGCCTGAAGACCCTGCGCCCTTTCTAGGCAGCAAGAGCCCGAAATTCAAGGAACTGGGACTGAAGGACCGGGATCTGACCAAGGCCGAGGCCATCGCGCTGATGGTGGAAGACAACAATCTCCTCAAGCGCCCAATCCTGGTCCATGCCAAGGGCGTCATCATCGGCCTCGACGAGGCCGCCTATCGCAGGCTGAAGGGGTGACCATGCGCTTCTACACATGGAATGTGAACGGCTTTCGCGCGGCCCTGAAGAAGGGTTTCATGGATTGGCTGGAGGTGGCGGATCCTGATGTCATCTCCCTCCAGGAGATCCGCTGCGAGTGGGAGGAGATCGACCTGGGTGTGCGTCGACAACTGGAGAGTGCCTTCGAGGTGAGCTGGTTCCCGGCCCGCAGCAAGAAGGGGTACTCGGGCGCGGCGACCCTCAGCAAGAAGGAACTGGGCTTCACCCATGCCCAGGGCCTGGGTATCGAGGCCTACGATCAGGAGGGCAGGGTGCTCCAGAGCACTCTGGGTGACTTGATATTCATCGGAGGGTACTTTCCTAACGCTTCGGCGGGCCTCATCCGGCTGGATTACAAGCGGGCCTTCGCTCGCGACCTCGCAAATCATGTGCAGGCGCTCCATCAGCAAGGCAAGCAGGTCATCGTCACCGGCGATATGAATGTGGCGCCGGAGGAGATCGATCTCGCCCGGCCCAAGGACAACCGCATGAATCCTGGCTTCACGGACGAGGAACGGTCGGATTTCAAACTCTATCTGGCCGCAGGCCTGCATGATGTGCTGCGGGAACACAACCCCAATACGCCGGGTCTCTACACCTGGTGGACCCAGCGGGGGGGCGCCCGAGCCAGGAACGTGGGCTGGCGGATCGACCATTTCCTGGTAAGCACGGGCCTGCTGGATCGTGTCAAGCAGGTGGAGATCCACGCCGAGGCCATGGGCTCAGATCACTGCCCGGTGAGTCTGGAACTGGCCTGATACGGCGCAGCACCTATGAAACAAGGGCCCATCAGGGCCCTTGTTTCATAGATTGGAGTGGAATTACTTGATGTTCTTGAGGCTTGGGTCCGCAAGCATAG
>JAYREN010000104.1:0-11199 GCA_041908845.1 Holophaga sp.
TGCCCATAGTTGGAAGCACGGCGGGATCAGAACCCCGCGAACTTGTCGGTGGCGGCCACCAGGGCGCGGCTGTTGGGCGCCTCGAAGGCACTGTGGCCACTGTCGGGGGTGATGATGAAATCGGCTTCGGGCCAGGCTCGATGGAGGGCCCAGGCGCTCTCCATGGGGCACACCACGTCGTAGCGGCCCTGCACGATGACGCCTGGAATATGGCGGATCTTGTGGGCGTCCCGCAGCAGCTGGTCATCCGTCTCGAAGAAGCCCTTGTGGGCAAAGTAGTGGCACTCGATGCGCGCGAAGGCCAGGGCGAACTCGTCCTCCTCGAAATGGCCGCTGAAATCTGCGTCGGGAATCAGCTTGGACGTGGCGCCCTCCCAGCCGCTCCACACCTTGGCCGCCGCCAGGCGCACCTGCGGGTCGGGGCTGGTGAGGCGCGTATGGTATGCCTTCAGGAGATTGCCGCGCTCGCCTTCGGGGATGTGGGCCAGGTAGGGTTCCCAGGCGTCGGGGTAGAGGATCGAGGCTCCGCGCTGGTAGAACCAGTCGATCTCCTGTTTTCTCAGCAGGAAGATGCCGCGGAGCACCAACTCGGAGACCCGGTTGGGATGCTTTTCCGCGTAGGCCAGGGCCAGGGTGGATCCCCAGCTGCCACCGAAGACCTGCCAGGTATCGATGCCAAGGTGCTCCCGAAGCCGCTCGATATCGGCCACCAGATCCCAGGTGGTGTTCGCCTCCAGGCTGGCGTAGGGCGTGCTCTGGCCGCAGCCGCGCTGGTCAAAGTTCACGATCCGATATTTGCCGGGGTGGAAGAAGCGCCGCTGCTTGGGATCGGAGCCGCCGCCCGGCCCCCCGTGCAGGAAGACCACGGGCTTGCCCTGGGGATTGCCGCTCTCTTCAAAGTAGAGATCGTGGCCATCCGTCACCTTCAGCCGCCCCGTACGGTAGGCCTCCACGGGTGGATACAACCAGGTGAGAGGATCTTTGACGAGCTGGGGCATGGTGCAACCTCCACGGGTGATGATCCTTGGTTGCCGCTCAGATGCCCAGGGTCTTCTTGACCTCCTCCATTCTTCGCCGACTGACAGTCAGGCAACCCGAGGCAAGGCGCAGTTCGTCTGCTGCGCCAATTTCGCGCACCGCGTCCAAACGAACCAGAGCGTTGCGATGGACCCGCAGAAACCCGTGTTCCGCAAGGCGCTCCTCCCAGTGGGACAGTGAACCGTCCACGGGAAGTCTTCCTTCCAAGGTCCAGGCAGTGCAGTCGCCCAGATCCGCCACGAGGGCCTCGACCTCTTCCGGCTTCAGAAGGCGCGTGCCACTCTTCCTCCTCACGGGAATGCGCAGCCATTCCTTCTGCATCGGGTCGCCCTTGGGGCGGATGCGGGCCAGGGCCTGTGCCACACCGATGCGTGAGATCGGCTTCAACAGGTAATGCACGGCTCCCCCAGCGAAGGCCTCGATGGCGTGCTGAGGGAAGGCCGTGACGAAAACGATGGCGGGCTTCGGCTCGGGCAGTAGATGCATGAGCTCTGTGCCCTTGATCCCGGGCATCTCAATGTCTAGGAAAACCGCATCAGGCTTGTGCTCGGCGATGGCGGCGAGGCCCATGCGCCCATGGGTGGCGGTACATACCACCTCCAATCCTGGGAGCTCCTCGAGAAGGTCGACCAGGTGCTCTCGGGCCAGGGGTTCGTCCTCCACAACCACGACACGAATCATGGTCGGCGCTCCGTGGATACCGGAATCAACGTCACTGCTGCGCCCTGTGTTCGATATGTCGAGTCATCCATGAGTGGGTCTCACGATCATTCCATCTCCATCATTCCAACTCAGAGGCCGAGTCGCAGCCACTTGGCAGGTCGTTGGAACACCTCCAGGTTGCCATCGGGGCGGATCGTGAAACAGAAAGTCCACCGGGCTTCCCGGTCCCTGAGCTCTGTAGGCACGCCTTGGGGAGAGGGTACCTGGGTCAATCGGCCCGAGGCCGGTTCAAGGTGGTGCCAGGTAATGGGGGTGGAGCCTTCCAGATCATTGACTAGGCGGCGACTACCGCCCTTCAACAACATCATGTGCCGGGCAAGGCGGAGAGATTCGGTATCTCGGGGTTGCGGGAAGGGTGCCAGCGTTGCCTCGTCTTTTCCGCGAAGTTGGGTCGTCGCCAGGAGAATGCGTCCCGCTGCGTCGGGTTCTGCATCGAGAACGCGCAGGCCCGTGCCCTTGGGAGCAGGAATGCGGCCCTCCCGCAGGCAATGGCCATCGTGGTTATCCAATACGAAGAACCAGCCGCCCCGGTGGATCAGCACGAGTCCTTCCCGGGTGCGAGCCGTTACCCAGTCCTGTCGTTCGATACCTTCGTATCCTGCCCTGGCCCGGGTGGTTTTTCCCCCTGGCAGGGTGTGGTGGGGGATCGTTTCAAGGAGGCCTCCGGAGCCCAGTTCGATCAGTTCCTTGAACCGCAGATGCCCCCGTCCATCCAGGTAATAGCGCGCTACCGGACTGGATCGATCCAGTTCCCAGAACCCGAAGACCCCAAAAGCCAGGAACGAACCATCCTCCAAGGGAAGAATCTCCCGGAGCTTACCGTGGGTGTCCTCCTCTGAGCGATATCGGCCCAGAAGTCGCCAGGTCTTGTAATCCGTGGACTGATAGAGGTGGTGTTCTGCGCACTCGTAAGCCTTGTTAAAGGCCTTGGGTGGAAAGCTCCAGGCCTGTTTTCCAAGGTCAGGGAAATGCCAGGCCGGATGGGCGGGGAAACCGTAGACGAAGGAACGTTGCTTCCAGTGACTCACCCTCGGCCAGCCCAGGTTTGGTGGCAGACGAAGTGCCTGGGCAGGCTGACCTTTTGGTGCAAGGAATACCAGGGAGTCCCGACTCCGGGATATGAAGGAAAGCGTGTGATCCTCGTCCAGGGCCGTCAGCACCGTGCGGTCCCCTTCCCACACCTGGGGGCCGCGCAGAAGGGGAGATGACTGGGCCGCGAGGGCAAGGGTGCAGAGGTGCGGAAGAATTCTTTTCAGGGCGGGCATCATGACTGGGCCCAGGCGAAGCGGACTCGGTGGCCGATGCTGGTTGACTCCATCGTGAGGTCCATCGGGTGCGCGAGGCGGCGGCGAAGGTTTTCGAGTGCTGTGCCGCTGCCGTGGGTTCCCACTGCGGAGCCATTTCCGGGGTCTTCCACGGTGATGATCAGGCGCCGTCCCTCCAGGTGTGCGGTGATCCGCAACTCACCGCCGTCTTCCCTGGGCGCAACACCGTGCTTGACTGCATTTTCCGCCAGCACCTGAAGGGCGAATACTGGAATCGTGCAGCCAAGGAGTTCTTCGGGCACCTGAATCTGCACCTTCAGGCGCTCGCCCAGGCGAACCTGCTCAATGCCCAGGTAGCCCTCTACAAAAGCGAGTTCGCGCCCAAGTGAAATGGTGGGAGCGTTGGTCACCTCCAGCACTTGGCGGAAAAGGCTGGCCAGTCGCTCGGTGGTTGCCTGTGCTCCCCCTGGATCCTTATCGATCTGGGCGTGAAGGGTGTTCAGGGCGTTGAAGAGAAAGTGGGGTGCCAACTTTGATCGCAGGGCAACCTCCCTGGCCTCCCGCACACCCCGCTGAGCCTCCAGGCCCATCAGCGCGCCCTCGATGGCCAGGATCGCCAGGCTAAGGATCACCGAGCGGAAGAACACGCCTTCTGCCCCCAAGGCACTCGAGTGGACCCATCCCCCCCACACGGGGTAACCGCTTCCATAGAATCCCGCGAAATCCGGGAAGAACTGACTCACGATCAGTCTTGCCGCGATGAAAAGACCCACGACACTTGGAACCAGACCGAGAAAGGCCCAGCCCGCGCCGAACCGTCGTTGGATTAGATGGCGAAGAAAGGCAACGCCACACCATAGTGAACTCAGCAAGAGGGCCAGTATTCCGATGCGGACAAGCGTTCCTCCTGCGGTTGGCCAAATGGCCGGATCTACCAAGTTCCAACCTTGGGCCTGGGCGGCCTGCACCAGAACCGGATCGAGCTCTTCGATCCTGAAACTCACAGCCTCGAATCGGAAATCCCAGGGTGCGAAGAGTATGAGGGTGGCCAGGAGCCGAAGCAGATAAAACGCCCAGCGGGGTAAACGAAGATTGAAATCTAGGTTCATCGGGTCTCCATGGGTAACGCACAGCCAAGACGGGTTGCTCCTCAGGTTAAAGACAACTGGGGAGCTCTTGGCTTCCGAGCCTGCCGCAGGTCGCGTAATTCTCGTGAACGGTCGAAAGCCGAGAATCAGCGGCCGAGGCGAGGCTTCGGGAATGGGCTGCCCGGATCAGCGGACGTTGCGGGAGTGTTCGCTGGGGCGAGTCGCTCTGAGGATTCTTCTCGGAGAAGTCGTGGGAATCCGGATCACGGTTTCTGCGCCATGGCCTCCGCCACGGTCCGCCCCAGCTCCTGGAGGGTGTAGGGCTTCTGGATGAAGCCCGCGAGGCCCTGGCCCAGGAAGGCTTGGACGGTTTCCTGCTCGCTGTAGCCGCTGGAGAGTACGATGCGGAGATCTGGGCGCAGGCGTCGCAGGGCCTGGAAGGCCTGTCGCCCATCCATCCGGGGCATGGTGAGGTCCAGCAGGACGAGCCGGAAGGCCTCTGGGCGGGCCTCAACCATCTCCACAGCTTCCTGGCCGTCCCGGGCAGTGAGCACTTCGAAACCCATGGTCCTCAGGGCCGCGGCGGCGGTTTCCCGCAGGACATCCTCATCGTCCACCACCAGGCTCAGGCCCGTGAACTGATTGACCCGCAGGCCGGGGACGTCCTCGCGCTGCCGAGAGGGCTCTGGGGAGGCGGGAAAGTAGAGGCGGAAGGTGCTTCCGTATCCGGGTTGGCTGACGATCTGGATGCCTGCGCCATGGCCTCGCAGGATGCCCAGCATGGCGGAAAGGCCCAGCCCCCGGCCCGTGGCCTTGGTGCTGAAGAAGGGATCAAAAATGCGCGCCATCACCTCGGATGTCATGCCGCAGCCGGTGTCGCTGGCCTCCAGCACCACGTAGCGCCCCGGGCTTAGCTGCTGGGAAGGCATGCCCTGGGCGATCTCGTCCGCGTTCAGATCCTTGACCTCGGTGGTGAGGGCGATGACGCCGTCGGCATCCCCGATGGCGTCGCTGGCGTTGGTCACCAGGTTCATCACCACCTGCTGGATCTGGGCCGCGTCGGCTTCCACTGCGGGCAGGTCAGGTCGAAGGTTGAAACGGAGCGTGATCCGTTTCGAGATGCTGACCTGGAGGAGGTGCACCATCTCCTCCACGACTCGATTGAGGTCGTGGGGATGCACCACGAAGCGGCCCTTGCCGGAGTAGGCCAGCATCTGCTTGGTGAGCTCGGCGGCCCGCAGCACCGTCTTTTCGGCGTTCTCCAGAAAGGGGATGGCGGGGGATAGTTCTCCGAGCTGGATCTGGGCCAGATTGATGTTGCCGAGCACGGCGGTGAGCAGGTTGTTGAAATCGTGGGCGATGCCCCCGGCCAGAACGCCCAGGCTCTCCAGCTTGGAGGCCTGCTCCAGGGCGGCTTCGGTGAGTTTTCGCTGGGTGGTGTCCCGGGAGAACCCCAGCAGATGGCGAATGATGCCCTGGTCGTCCCGGATGGGCACGAGCAGCGTCTGGAACCAGCGGCGCCCCTGGGGCAGATCGGCGGATTCCTCGTAGGTCATGGGTTCGCCTTTGGCCACGCACTGCCGGTAGTGGTCCAGGATGGCTTCGGCGATGGGTTGGGGCAGGAACTCCTCCAGGCGCTTGTCGAGGATCGCCTCCTTGGGCAGTCCCAGTGCCGCGAGTTGGGCGGGATTGGCATCCTCTATGCGGAAGTTTCCATCAGCCTCCACGGCAACCCAGAACAGGTTGTCCGGGGTGTTGGTGAAGAGATCCAGGTAGCGCTTTTCGGTTACCCGGAGCTGCCGTTCAGCGGCAATCCGCTCCGAAAGATCACGCAGGATCGCCTGGTAGCGCCCATCGGGCAGGCGGATGGAACTCATCTCCACGGGGACAGCGGCTCCATCCGCCCGCTGAATCAGTCGCTCCATGGTGATGCTTTCCCCCTGGTTGAGGCGGTCGAAGCGCAGGGGACGTTTCTCGAGAGTGTTGGCGCTGAACAGCTGGCTGATGTGCATGCCGAGGAGCTGGTCGGTGGCATACCCGGTCACGAGCGTGGCCCTGGAATTGGCGTCGATGATCCTGCCCTGGGGATCACCCACCAGAATGGCGTCGGCGGCCTGTTCCACCAGGGCGCGGTAGCCGGCCTCAAGGTGCGAGGACAGGGTCAGATCCTCCACCAGCCCCAGGCCGCCCAGGGAATCGCCCTGCTCCGTGCGCAGGGGATAGGTGCGCAGCCGCACGGTGGAAGGTCGGTTTCCGGTGACGGATTGGTAGGGGCCTTCATAGAAGCCCGCCTGACCCTCCAGGGCCTCCCTTACCACCCGGAGCACTTCGGGATGGTTGACCCGCGCCAGCATGTTGAAATCCCGCAGCGCCTCCTGGCTGGAACCGATGAGACGGACAAAGGCCTCGTTGCATGCATGGATGATGCCCGTTGGATCGAAGTGAAAGATGCCCAGGGGTGCGTGGTCAAAGATCACGCGGTACCGCTCCAGGTCTTCGATGGGCTCATTCATGGTGGCGGGGGATCTCCGGCTGGGGGGCAAGGGCCTTTTTCCTGTTTCGACATCGCCATGCAATGGCTGAATCTGGGACCGCCAACATTTTCCTCAGACGAAGGTTTCCAGCACCGTGTTGCTTAGCAGCATGCCCCGGTTGGTGAAGCGGAGGAATGGGCCATTGCGCTCCAGGAGGCCATGTTGGAGAAAGGGCCCCATGGCGATCTCCCAGGCTTCGAAGAGATCCCGCCGATGAATCACCTCGGCCCGAGCCCGAAGCTCCTCCCAGTTCACGCCGCGATGCATGCGCAGACTCAACAGAGGAATCTCGGCGAGATCGGCGACGCCGTCCAATTCCTGCACCTCTGCGGTGCCGCGTCCCTCGGCCCAGGCCTGGATGACGCCGCCTTCGGTCCAGCGCCAGCGATCCAGGTGGCTGGCGGCGCTGGGGCCCAGTCCCAGGTACGGGCGGCGCTCCCAGTAGCGGGTGTTATGGAGAGATGCCTCCCCTGGCTGGGCGTAGTTGCTGATCTCGTAGGGTTCAAGCCCCAGGTTCGGCAGCTCAATCTGGAGGGCCTCGAACACATCGGCGACCTGATCCTCTGAGGGCAGCTGGAACCTTCCGGCGTCGACCTGGGCCTTCAGGGGGCAGTTCTTGTCCAGGTCGAGCATGTAGACCGATAGGTGGGTGGCGCCCGCCGCCGCCAGGGTTCGCGCATCCGAAACAACTCGATCCAGATCCTGGCCCGGGATGCCGACCATCAGATCCGCGCTTAGGCGCCGGAACCCCGCCGTGCGTGCCCTGCGCAGGGCCTCCAGTCCCTCGGCACCGTTGTGGATGCGGCCCAGGTGCCGAAGTAGGACATCATCCAGAGTCTGCACGCCAAGGCTCAGGCGATCCAAGCCCAGGCGCCGCGCGGACTTTAGCCATTCCGGGTCGATGGTTCCCGGGTTGGCCTCCAGGGTGGCTTCCTGCAGGAGACTGAGGTCGAAGGCCTTCTCGGCGCATCCCATGAGCAGGGCCAGCTCCTCTGCGGACAGGATGGACGGAGTGCCGCCGCCAAAGTAGAGGGTGTCCACCCCAGGACGCCCCAGGGTCTGCCCCCAGAACTGGAGATCCGCCGCCAAGCGCGCCAGGGCGGTGGCCTTCAGCTCGGTGTCCCGAGTGGTCACGAAGGAACAGTAGGTGCAGCGATCCTTGCAGAAGGGGATGTGGACGTAGAGCCCCAGTGGCTCTACCTGGGCGGCTCGGCGCAGATCGGGAAGGTGGGGCGCCAGGGCGGGGATCATGGGCGCTCAGTCGAAGTGGGTGTCGATGACCTCACACCAGAAGTGGTAGACCATCTGGTGGACTTCCTGGATGCGGGCCGTCACGGGGCTCGGGACCACCAGTGCCTCGTCGCAGAGTGCCTTCAGCTTGCCGCCGTCCCGGCCTAGCAGCCCAAGAGTCTTCATGCCTTGGGCCTGGGCGGCCTCCACGGCCCGAATCACGTTGGGGCTGTTGCCGCTGGTGCTGATGCCCACCAGGAGATCACCGGGGCGCCCCAGGGCCTCCACCTGGCGGCTGAACACTCGATCGAAACCGTAATCGTTGCCGATGGCCGTGAGGGCCGAGGTGTCCGTGGTCAGGGCGATTCCGGCCAGGGCTCGACGCTCCTTGAGGTAGCGGCCCGAGAGTTCGGCGGCAAAATGCTGGGCGTCGGCGGCGCTGCCCCCATTGCCGCAGATCAGGATCCGGCAGCCCCGCTTGAGGCGTTCAACTATGTCCTGGGCCTGGGCGACGATTCGCTCGGCCTCCGCCTGAAAGAAGGCCTGCTTCAGAAGGGTGGATTCCTCAACATGCTGGAGCAGTGTGGCTTTCATGGGTGGCCTCGGGGTCGGCGCAAGGTGCGATGATTCCAGGATTTTACGCTTTCCTTGCGCAAAGGCTGTCAAAGTAGATTCCACATTCCCACGGAGATTTTCCAACCATGTCCTGGATGGATTGGATTGCCCACAATCATTTGCTTTTCGTTCACGTACCCGTGGCGGTTGCGGTGTTCATACCGCTGGCCCTGGTCTCCGCCCAGCGGGCGGGGCGGGGCATCCGTCCCTGGTGGGTCACCTGCCGCTACCTGGCCTGGGGAGGCGTTCTGTTCTCCCTGGTGGCGGTGATCAGTGGTTTTTTTCACGCGAAGGAACTCCACCTGCTGGCACCGGGCCAAATCCTGGCGCCGAGGGGCGTGGGTGAGGCCGCCATGTTCCACCTCCATCAGGTGCTCGGGGCCTCGGGCCTGGTGCTGGGTGTGCTCACACTCAAGGCCGTCTTCCGTCACAGAGAGGAACACCAGGGCATCGGGTTCCTCGCCCTGCTGCTGGGGCTACTCTGGGCCGCGACCATCCTGGCGGCGAGCTGGTACGGCCACCGGCTGAACCGACCGGCGCCAAGGGCCGAGGCTGCCCAGGCGGCGTCTCCAGTCCCTGCCGTGCCGGCCGTCGACCCTGAAGCCAAGGCGCCCCTGCGTGCCCTGGACTACCTGAGCCTGGTGCCCATGCACACGGAGCCGGTGCGCAATCCTCTGCACGGTGACCGGTGGATTCGGGTGTGGGTGAGTCCTGGTGCGGAAGAGGCCTATCGCGCCGGCGAGAAGATGCCGGAGGGGTCGTTGCTGGTGATGAGCAGTGTGGAGGATCGCTGGGGCCGTCCCGGCCAAGAAAGCGGACCCCTCTACGCCCTGGAAACCAAACAGGGCAAGCCTCGGTTCACCTTCTACTGGCCCCAGGTTCCCGAGGCTCGGCGCGGCGAGGTGGGCGGCGCTGCGCGGGCCTACTGGCGCGGCGAGGATACGAATCTTGCGAACTGTATGACCTGCCACAGCGAGGGCCTCGCACCCCGGCAGGACCGCAGTCGCTGGGTCGTGCCCCGCAAACCCAAGCCCGGAGCCGTTCCAGTCGAGTAGTTGGCCGCCATAAACGAGTTATTAACGTTTCCAACCCCATACATTGGATAGGATCATCCCATGCGCTGGCTTCTCCCTTTCCTCACCCTTCCCCTGCTGGCGGTACAGCCCCTTCAGGTCCAACTCTCCAATGCCTCGGTGACCTGGGGCTCGGGAGTCGAGCCAAGGGGTCCTGCCCCGGCGGCCCACTTTGCGGTGGGCATCAGTCTGGTGGGCAAATGCCCCGCTCGGCCTGAGTTCAGGGTCTGGCGTGTGAAGATCGGCGATTTTCCCTCCCTGGAAACGTCGGGGGCCAAGTTTCCCCGGCTGAAGAAAGGGCAGGCACTGAAGCACACGGCCACCACAGAAAAGGCCGGGACCTGGGTTTTGCGAGGGGCTTGGCCCGCCGCGCCCGAGGGGGAGGATCGCATCGTGGTGGAAGTCCGCTGGAAGTCTCGCCACCGAGGGTGGGCGTCCTCGAAACTCCTTGAGCACGCCTTGCCGGAGATCCGAAGGCGACCGGGACAGATCGAGAAGGATGAAGTCCTGCATTAAGCCATTCGACCCACCATCTTGCCTGAGCGGGACTCAGTCGTGACGCAGGGCCAAGTTCCGTTCATGCCCCCAAGTGGCTTCCTGGCTCGTGTAGGGGCACCGCCTCTGTTTCTGTCCTGGGATCTGACCGAGTTGGTGTCTCCTGCGTGGTATTCTGAAGGGCTTCTTTCCTTGTCATCTCTGGTCCCGCTCGGACCTGTCCCTTGCCATCACACACAGATGGCCCCCCGATTCTGGAGGCGTGAATGCGACCCCTTTCAACCCGTAGACTGGCCTGGGGCGTCCTGACGCTCCTGCTTGCATCCCTGACAACGGCCGACGCCAAGCCCCCCAAGAAGCATGTCCGCAAGGACTCCGACCGGGCCGATCTGCGCGCCAAGGCCAACCTGGAGATGTTTGGCGGCCACGCTACGCCCGAATATCTGGACTTCAAGGCCCGGGTCGCCGAACAGGAACTGAAGCGTTGGGAGAGCCTGATCCCGGGGACCAAGGCCCATCGTGCGGGCCTCAGAATGGCAGGGATCCCCGAGAAGGCCTGGACCAACATCGGGCCCAGCCGGGGACAATCCCAGCTCTACATCGAAGACACCAACATTGCGGATACGGGCCGTCCCACGGTCATCCTGCCCCACCCCACAAACCCCAACCGACTCTATGTCGGATACGCGGGTGGCGGACTTTGGCGCTGCGATAACGCGGATGTGGCCGCCTCCGGGGACTGGACCTGGGCCCCTCTCACCGATGCCCTCCCCGCGGGGAGCCCGGCGGGCAACCTGTCCGTGGGCGGTGCCGCCTTCAAGGTGGGCGACCCGAACACCCTTTACCTGGCCCTGGGCGACATGATGCCCGGGTCCGCTGATAGCACGGCCGAAGGCCGGGGTTTCTGGATCAGCACCGACGGGGGCGACACCTGGGTCCGGGGCGGCACCCTGGGGAATACGACCCGCGTCAAGACCGTTCTCTCCCTGCCGGGAAACGTGATTCTCGTGGCTGGTAACGCGGGATTGTTCCGCTCCACGAATGGTGGGACCTCCTTTGATCCGGTCACCACGGCGCCGCTGACGGGGGTCATGGGCTGGGATGTGCTGAAGCTGGCCAACGGCGATCTGGTGATGTC
>JAYREN010000105.1:0-11173 GCA_041908845.1 Holophaga sp.
CGTGAGCCCCCTGGGGCACGAAATGATCGGCGTCAGTCAGCGGCTCGCTGGCGGGATCGATACCCCGCTCCTCCAACCAGCGGTGCAAGTCCGCAAAGGTGAGCACCACATCCAACAACTCGGGATGACTGTCGGCTTCGAGTTTCTTGGAGATGCAGGGCCCGATGAACACGATCCCTATGTCCTCGCCGAATTCCCGCTGCAGCAGCTTGCAGTGTGCCAGCAACGGCGAGAGCAGGCGGGTGAGAGAAGGTACCTGGTCCGGATGATAGCGGCGGATGAGTTCCACCACTGTCGGGCAGGCGGTAGACAGGTAGGCCCCCGGGCCCCCCAGAGCCAGGGTCGTGGCGCAGGCAGCAGAGACTTCTTCGGCCCCCAGAGCCGTTTCGGAGACCGCCCAGAAGCCCAGTTCCTTGAGGGCATGGATCAGCCGCCCCGGCTCGATGCCTGGGAATTCCGCCACGAAGGAGGGCGCCAGGCTCACCAGAACCTTGGACTTGCGCTTGAGCAGCAGCCGCGCGCGCCCCAGATCGTCGCGCACCTTCTTGGCCCCTACAGGGCAGATGTTCACACAGGTGCCGCAGTACACGCAGCGCTCCGGCATCACTGCCGCGCTATCTTCCACTACCTGGATGGCCTTGACGGGGCACTCCCGCACGCACTTGTAGCAATCCTGACAGCGTGCCTTTTCGGTGAAGATCGGCTGTTGCGAGTTCATGGTCGGGCCCCGGAATGGAACCGCGAAGGATAGCAGACCCGCGATACTAAAGGATTCCCCCCCAAAGTTTCGCTGCCTCTCGCATCCTTCGCGGTAGCTTCTGTCATTTCAGGATCCCTCCGGCGGACCCCAGACGCTCCTCCAGGAGCTCCGGCAAGCCTGCGGATTGAACCCCGCAGTGGCAGGCCCCGTCGATGCATAGATTGGGCCCCTGCCGACACTGATCCTGACAGAGGGTGCCTGTGACTTTGACCGCATGTTCCAACCCCTTGGCCCGGAGAAAAGCCTGGATCACAGGAACGGTGTCGGCATTGCCCCGGGAAAAGCAGGCGCTGCCCATGCAGACGACGATCTCGTGTTCCTTCGAAAGATCATTCGGCACGGACGTCTCCAACGAAAGTCGAGAAACCTTGAAGGAACTGGCACCACTGGAGGCCCCGCCCGGTCTACCCGAATCCCTGCCCACGATCGGCCCGCAAAGGCCGGTCATGGGCAGGGATCAGCGGAGGTATTCCACGGGGGTATTGCCCGGAATCAGTGCGCGGCGCAGCCGCAATCCGATTCGACTTCCGCCGCAGGCAGTTCTCCCGCAGCAGCGCTGGCCAGAGTGTCCCGAACCATCTCGAAGGTCGCCCGGCGCAGCAAGTGCCCGTTCACACGCACAGAGGGGCCGCGGTCGCAGTTCTCCATGCAGAAAGTCGCCTTGATGTCGAAGCACTCGTCGAGCTCGGCCTCCTCCACATGCTTCAGGACGCGCTTGAGGAGATCCTGGGCGCCGCGAAGATGGCAGGCGGTGCCGATGCAGAAGCTCACGGGAATCTTGGCGGTGCCGGTGATCTCCGAAAGGGAGATGCCATCACCTTCAATGCGCTTGCGGCTGTGGTAGTGGGTATGGAGCAGGCGGTGGGCCTCGTGGCCGTTGGGCTCGCCCAGGCGTTCGCGGTACAGATCCTTGATGACGTGGTTCTCCTGAGGACAGTGGACATCGTGGGTGGTGTCCACGTCGCGGATGACCTGGGTTCGCTGGCGGCGCGTGGCCGCGGAGTGCGTCACAGGCTGCCCAGCGCCGCCGATGCAGCCACCGGGGCAAGCCATGATTTCCACGAAATCCACATCGCTCCTGCCCGCCTTGATCTCCTGGACCAGCTCCTTGGCCTTGGCCAAGCCGTGGACCACGGCCATCTTGATCTCGCCCAGAGGCGTCGAGGCCGTGAACTCGCGGCGGTTCTTTTCCGCGCGGACCTCCTCGATGGCGGGGTTGTCCTCGCCCAGTCGACCCGCGGCGTAGCGGATCACGGCCTCCGTAACACCGCCGGAGTTGGCGAAGATGACGCCCGCGCCAGTCTTGGTGCCGAAGGGCTGATCCAGGCTGTCCACAGGCAGTTCAGAGAAGAGAATGCCGGCATCCTGAATCATCCGCGCCAGTTCCTGAGTGGTCAGCACCAGATCCACGTCGGGATTGCCGTTGACCTTGAACTCCTCCCGGGCGGCCTCGAACTTCTTCGCGGTGCAGGGCATGATGCTGACCACCACCAAGTCTTCACGGGCAGCGCCCAGATCCTTGGGGAGCACTTCCTTGGCGAGGCTACCGAACATCTGCTGGGGACTGCGGCAGGAGGAGATGTGGGGCAGGATTTCCGGGAAATCGTGCTCGGCCATCTTCACCCATGCGGGGCAGCAGCTGGTGATCAGGGGCAACGTGCCGCCCTGCTGCTTGCGGTTCACGTACTCCGTAGCCTCTTCCCAAATGGTGAGATCGGCGCTGAAGGACGTGTCGTAGACCTTGTCAAAACCAAGACGACGCAGGGCAGAAACGATGCGGCCCATGGTAAAGGTGTCGTTGACGGCATTGAAGGCCTCGCCGATGGCGGCGCGGACGGCGGGGGCCACCTGCACCACGACAGTCTTCTTGGGGTCCTGGATGGCGGCGTAGGCACGCTCGACTTCCGTCTTCACCAGGATGGCGCCCACGGGGCAGACGGCGGCGCACTGGCCACAGGCCACGCAATCGACTTCCGCCAGGCCCTTGTTGAAAGCGGGGGAAACCATGGACTGGGAGCCGCGATGGGTGAAGTCCAGCACGCCGATGCCCTGGATCTCGGAGCAGAAGCGAACGCAGTCACCGCAGAGAATGCACTTGTTTGGGTCCCGGATCAGGCTGGGACTGGTGAGGTCCAGGGGCTTCTCTTCCACGGGGGCCTTGAAGCGCACCTTGTCCACGCCCAGGCGCTCGGCCAGGGATTGGAGCTTGCAGGAGCCACTCTTGCCGCAGGTGGGGCAGTCATGGTTGCCGCTGGCGAGGAGGAGCTCGATGTTCATCTTGCGGAGCTCGCGCACCTCGACGGTCTGGGTCTTCACCTTCATGCCCGGCTCAGGCGTGGTGGTGCAGGCCGTGACGAGGCCGCGCCCCTCCACTTCCACCATGCACAGGCGGCAGGCGCCATACACGGAGAGTTCCGAGTGGTAGCAGAAGGTGGGCAGCTCGATGTGCGCCTTGCGGATCACCTGGAGCAGGTTCGCTTCCGCTTCGATTCCGACGCGGAAACCATCGATGGTCAGAGTCTTTTCGTTGGTCATCGCTCAGTTCCTCAGATACCGGAGATCGCGTTGAACTTGCAGGCATCGACGCAGGCGCCGCAGCGGATGCAGGTGAAGCCGTCGATGGTGTGGGCGACCTTGCGATCGCCGTGGATGGCACCGACGGGACACTTCTTGGCGCAGAGGGTGCAGCCCTTGCAGAGGGCGGCATCGATCTCGGGCGTCATGAGGGCCTTGCACTCGCGGCTGGGGCAGACCTTGCGGTGGACGTGCGCCTCGTACTCGGCGCGGAAATGTTTGAGCGTGGAGAGCACCGGGTTGGGGGCAGTCTTGCCCAGACCACAGAGGGAGCCGAGCTTCACATTCTTCGCAAGCTGTTCCAGGAGCGGCAGCGTCTCTTCGGTAGCCCGACCTTCCGTGATGTCATCGAGCAGGGCGAGCATCTGCTTCGTGCCTTCGCGGCAGGGTACGCACTTGCCGCAGCTCTCGTTCTGGGTGAACTGCATGAAGAACTTGGCGATGCGCACCATGCAGGTGTCCTGATTCATCACCACCAGACCGCCGGAACCCACCATGGCGCCGATGCTGGTGAGGCTGTCGAAGTCCATGGGCATGTCGAGGTGTTCGCGGGTGAGGCAGCCACCGGAGGGGCCGCCGATCTGCACGGCCTTGAAGGCCTCGTTGTCGATGACGCCGCCCTTCTTGGTGACGCCGCCGCCCACCTCGAACACGATCTTGCGCAGAGTGGCGCCGAAGGGCACTTCGATGAGGCCCGTGTTGGCCACGTGGCCCGTGAGGGCGAAGGTCTTGGTTCCGGGGCTCTTCTCGGTGCCCATGGATCGGTACCAGGCGGCACCATTGGCCAGGATGAGGGGCACAGAAGCCAGGGTCTCGACGTTGTTGATGACCGTGGGCTTACCGTTGAGGCCGGACTGCGCCGGGAAGGGCGGCTTGGGCATGGGCATGCCGCGCTTACCCTCAATGGAGGCCAGCAGGGCCGTTTCCTCGCCGCAGACGAAGGCGCCGGCGCCTTCCATCACATGCACGCGGAAACTCTGGTCGCTGCCGAAGATGTTGTCGCCCAGGAGGCCCACTTCTTCGGCATCCCTGACGGCCTTGCGCACTCGGGCCACAGCCAGGGGATATTCGGCGCGCACGTAGACATAGCCCTCATCGGCGCCGATGGCGCGGGCGCAGATCATCATGCCCTCGATGACGGCGTGGGGATTGCCCTCCATCACCGAGCGGTCCATGAAGGCGCCGGGATCGCCTTCGTCGCCGTTGCAGACCACGTATTTCTTGCCCTTGGGCTGGATGCGGGTGAGCTCCCACTTGCGGCCCGTGGGGAAACCTCCGCCGCCGCGCCCCCGCAGCCCAGCGTCCAGGATCTCCTTGCAGACATCCTGGTCGGTCATCGTGGTGAGCGCCTTGCGGGCCGCGAAGTAGCCGCCCCGGGCGATGTACTCACGCAGATTCTCAGGATCGAGGCTGCCGCAGGCCTTCAGCACCGTGCGGTGCTGCTGGGCGTAGAAGGGGATGTCGCCATGGCCCTTGCACACCTGGCCAGTGGCGGGGACCTTGTAGAGCAGGCGTTCCACCAGCTGTCCCTTCTGCACGCCTTCGATGATCTCGGGCACATCGCCGGGCTTCACGCAGCAGTAGAGGATGCCATCGGGCTCGATGGAAAGCAGCGGACCCATCTGGCAAAAGCCCTGGCAGCCGCTCTTGGTGAGGAGGCCGGCCTTGTCCTTCTTGTCCTCATAGTCCAGCTCGATTTCCAGGCTGATGCCCTTGGCCTGAGCCTGCTCGTGGAGAGCCTTGAACACCTTCAGCGCGCCGCCGGCCATGCAGCCCGTGCCCGCGCAGATCACCACGCGACGGGCGAAATGTTTTTCCGCCTTCAGGTAATCCTGGGTGGTGGTTTCGAGGTTCATTTCCAACACGGCGCTCATCGGCCTTCCTCCACGCAGATCTGGTCGATGAGAGCCCGGGTGCGTTCGGCATCCATCTGGCCATGAACGTCCTCATTGATGACGACGGCAGGTGCCAGTCCGCAGGCACCAAGGCAGCTCACGGTTTCCAGGGTGAACATCATGTCAGCGGTGGTCTTCTTGCCCTTGGCGAGTTTCAGCCGCTCGGTGAGGGTGTCCACAATGTCCTGGCTGCCCTTCACATGGCAGGCGGTGCCATCACAGATGCGAACCACGTACTTGCCCTTGGGCTCCAGGGCGAAATGGCTGTAGAACGTCGCCACGCCGAAGACCCGCGCGGGCGGGATATCCAAGGCTGTGGCCACGAAGGTCATCACTTCCTCGGGCAGGTAGCGGTACTCCTCCTGCACGGCCTGGAGGATCGGCACCAGCTTGGCGCTGTCGTAATGGAAGGACTCCAGGATGCGGAGCACCGATGTGAATTGCCGCGCAATCTGCGGGGCCTCGAGTTCGGCTGTGAGCATGCGTTCGCCTCCTTGCCGCGTGGGCAGAGATCATCCAGACCTTCCGAGAGAAGGTCCTACCGTTAAGGACTGTCGAAACCCAGAAGCGGAGCGGGCCGAACCGGGAGAACCGGTCTGGTGCGGGCCCCAGGAACCGGGGTGAAAGCCCGGCTAGGCCGGGTCTGGGGCGGGGGCGGTCGCGAGGATCGCCTTCCGGTGAACTGAGAGCTTTCGGGAGAGAACACCGAGGCTCGAGTAGAGGGCAACGTTTTCGACGATCACCTCGCGGGGCACGTCGAGAATCGTGGGCGCGAAGTTCCAGATGGCCTGGATCCCGCTGGCAACCATGGTTTCCGCAACCCCCTGGGCGGCTTCCGCGGGCACCGTAAGGATACCGATGCCGATGTGCATGCGACGAGCCAGGTCGGAGAGCTTCTCAAGAGGCAGAACCGATACTCCTTGAATCTTCTTGCCGACCATCCGGGGATTGGTGTCAAAGGCCGCGACGATCTTGACCCCGGCCCGCTCGAAACCGGCATAGCCCAGCAACGCGGTGCCCAAGTGTCCAACTCCCACCAGAAAGGCGTCGGTGGCGTTGTTCCAGTTGAGAAAGCTCTCGATGGAATCCACCAGATCAGCCACCCGATGGCCGACCTTGGGGCGCCCCTGGCTGCCTGTGAAGGCCAGATCCTTGCGAACCTGGGTGTGGTGCACCCCCAGATCCTCGCCGATCTGTGCGGCAGAGATCATCTCCTGTCCTTTTTCCCGAAGGCGGACAAGGTAGTGGTAATAGGAGGGCAGGCGTCGCAGGGTAGGTTCGGGAACCGACTCCGCTCGCATGAAACCTCCAGGGTTGAGGATCGATAAAACGATCTCGATACAAAACTATCGAATGATTTCAAGGCGAGGTCAAGGCACTCCCCGGGGGAAGTGCGCATGATCACACGCGCCGGAATCGCTCGATTCAGGGCAGGAATTCGATCAGCCTGGCCGAGTACTTGGGGTGCTCAAAGGGATGGGCATCCGGGAACTTGGCAAACATCCAGCCCTTGAAGGTCTCCTTGCCGCCCTCAAGGATGCGCACCTGCACTGCGGGGTTCTCGAGTTTGTCCGACTTGGAGGTGATCACCCCGCCGCCCATGGAGAAGTCCGGGAGCAGATTCTCCACCCTCAGGGTCAGGTCGGTGCCCGGCACCTTGAAATCCGAGCCCACCGGCACCACGCAGGGGATTTCCTTCCGGGAGGCGGTTTCAACGACGACGATCCGCACCGACTTCCAGCGCCCCTTGAGGGTATCGGGTACTACCACGGTGGATTCCTTCTTGGTGGGCATCCCCATCCCCGCCATGCCGCCGTGGACAGCATCGGCAGGGGCAGCGAGGGTCGGCTGGACCGGCTTTTCTTTCTTGCAGGCTGTTACAGGCACCAGCAACGCAAGGACACCCAGCATGGTCTTGGAGAGGATCTTCACAGCGACTCCTTGAAGAGCTTGGCCCAGCATCGGCCAGGGGAAGAGAGATTCCAGCGAAGCCACCAGTTTCCCAGAACTCCGAGATTTGAGCAGGGATTACGTAGAGAACCGCCAAGAGCGGGCCGCGAAAAGAAATTGTTGACAGGGAATTTTGATCGTATAACTTAATGGTTGTATGGTGAAACCATGAGCCACCCCCAGATCACCGATCAGATCATCAGCGATGTGAGCCAGATTTTCGGCTCCCTGGGGGATGTCTCCCGGCTGAAGATCCTCCGGGTCCTCATGGACGCCCAGGAACCCCTCTGCCAGGGTTCCATCGCCGAGCGGACCGGCCTCTCCCAGGCCAACACCAGCAAGCATCTCACCCTGCTGGTAAGGGTCGGGCTGGTAACCCGGGACCCTTCTGGAAATCTCGTTTTTTTCAAGCCTGTTGAGCCTATTGTCGAGGATGTATGTGATCTCGTTTGCGGTCATGTCACCGCGCGGATCAAGAGCGCCTACCAATCCCTGGTCTGACTTTTTTTGCGAAGGAGTATGCCTGTATGGTTGATCGTTTGATTTTTTGGCTGCTCGTGGCCACCCTGGCCCTTCAGGCCAAAACGCCCCTGAGCATCCAAGACGCCATTCGCACCGCCTGGTCCAAGCAGGCGGGGCTCCAGGCCGGAGAGGCCATGGTCGCCAAAGCCCAGGCCGAGGCCCAGGCCATGCGTGGATTGCGCCTGCCCACAGCCACCCTGAGCGTGGGCTACCTGCGCACGGACGAGCCCATGATGGCCTTCGGCACCAAGCTCGATCAGGCCCGTATCAGCCAAATGGATTTCCTCCCGGACCGGCTGAACCACCCCGATGCCATCTCGGGCACGGGAGCGACCCTTACCCTGAGCCAGCCCATCTATGCCGGTGGCCGCCTGGATGCCGCCCGGCGAGCCGGAGCCGCCCTGGCCGGAGCCGAGGGCGCCAGCCAGGCCCACCGCAAGCAACAGGTGGCCTTCGCTATCACCCAGGCCTACTTCGGCGCTCAGGTGGCCGAACAAGCCCTGCGCTTCGCGGAAGACACCCTCACGCAGGCCCAGGAGACGGAGCGATTTGTTTTGGCCCGGGTGGAACAAGGACTGATGCTCAAGTCCGAAGGCGAGCGCACCAGAGCCTACCGGGCCCAGTCCGAGGCCGGCGTGGCGGAAGCCAAGGCCCGCCTGGCCTCGGCGCGCTCCGGGCTGGCCCTCCTGGTGGGCAGCGATGTCTCCACCGCCACCCTCAGCACGCCCATGGAGACGACCTTCGAGCCCGTTTCTGGCGCAGGCCTTCGGAGCGATGTACAGGCATTCCAGGCCCAGGCCCAGGCCGCCCGGGAAGGCGTCAAGGCCGCCAAGGGCAGCATGAAACCCGAGGTTGGCATCCAGGCCACCGTAGGCACCCTGCGCCAGTCCTGGAACAGCGGCGGCAACTGGACCACCCTTTCCCTGGGCGCCAAGTGGACCTTTTCCTGGTCCGACACGCAGAAGTTGAGCGCCGCCCGCGCTGCAGCTCGCGCTGCGGAATTCGGTGCCAAGTGGCAGGAGGCCCAGGCCAGCCGCGAGGTCGAAGAGGCCCGCCGCACCATCCAGACCGCCGAATCCAAGATTGCGTTTGCGAAAACGGCCGTGGAGGCCAGTGAATCCGTGCGGGCCATCCGCACCGCCCGCCACCGGGAAGGATTACTCCCCTTGGTGGAAGTCCTGGATGCCGAAAGCAGCCTCACGGGCGCTCGCACGCTTCTCCTCGCCAGCCAGCTCGACCGCCGCCTGGGCCAGGCCCAGCTCGCCTTGGCCCTGGGCCAACCCATCGAAAACGTAAAGGAGTAGTTCCATGAAGCCCATCCTCATCCTCTCTGCCCTCACCCTCGCCCTGGCAGGCCTCGGCTGCGGCAACCACGAAACGGCCAAGGCCCCTACCCTGCCCACGGCCCAGGTGCGCCTCGCCGCCGATGCGGACACGGCCCAGGCGGGTTGGGTGGCCGTGAACTTGACCGCCACCCAGCGGGCCACTCTGGCCACGCGCCTGGCGGCCTCCGTGAAGAAGGTTTATGTCACCGAAGGTCAGCAGGTGGGCGCGGGTGCCCTGCTGGTAAGCCTCAGCGACGAGGATCTCCAGGGCGGCCTCCGGGCCGCGGAGACCGCGGTTGCGGCGGCCACCACCCAGGCCAAGCGCATTGAGAATCTGGCCAAGCAGAATGCGGCCATCCAGGCAGAGATGGATCAGGCCAACGTCCAGCTCGCCCAGGCCAACGCCGCCCTGGCGGGCGTGAAGGCCAATATCGGCTACACCCAGATCCGCGCCCCCTTCTCGGGCGTGGTGCAGGCCCGGCGCGTCAACGAGGGTGACTTCGTCGGCCCCGGAATGCCCCTGGTGGAGATGGAGGGCCACGGCGCCCTGGAATTCATGGGCAGCATCTCCGAGACCGAGGCCAAGGGCCTGAAGATCGGCCAGAGCCTGCCCTTCGAGGTGGAAGGCAAGACCGGTCTCGCCCAGATCATCGGCCTCTCTACCGGCGGCGATCCCGTTTCCCACCGGGGCACCATCCGCGCCCGCATCACCAAGGGCAGCGAAGCCCTCCGCTCCGGCGCCTTCGGTCGCCTGAAGCTGCCCGGGGTGGTCAAGGCCACCGAAGGACTCTTTGTGGCCAAGAGCGCCCTCATCCAGCGGGGCGAATTAAACGGTGTCTTCATCGCCAAGGATGGCAAGGCGGAACTGCGGTGGCTCAGCCTGGGCGAGGCCCAGGGCGACCGGATCCCCGTGCGGGCCGGACTCGCCAAGGGCGAGGCCGTGATTGATGTTCCCGGCAATCTTAGGGATGGCCAGCCGGTAACGGTCATTCCAGGGAATCGTTGACCTTTTCTTATCCCCTTCATCCCCTTCATCCCAGTTCAAAAAAAGCAATTCAACAGGGATAAAGGAGATGAAGGGGATGGAAGGAAAAAACTGGCCTCGACCCTATTCATCCTCGTTTCGAATACAGAAGGTGACAGTTCATGTCCATCCCTGATGAAAAACAAACCCACCTCGGCATCGCGGGTCGCCTCGCCAAGACCTTCCTCCGCAGCAAGCTGACCCCCCTCATCGTTTTCGCCTCGCTGCTGCTGGGCATCCTGGCGGTCTCGCTCACCCCCCGGGAGGAGGAACCCCAGATCATCGTGCCCATGGTGGACATCTACGTCCCCATGCCCGGCGCGAACCCCAAGGAGATCGAGAGCCAGATCACCACGCCGCTGGAGAAGCGCCTCTGGGGCATCCCCGGCGTGGAGTATCTCTACAGCACCAGCCGCCCCAACGTGGCCATGATCACCGTGCGCTTCAAGGTGAACGAGCCCCAGGAGCCCAGCCTGGTAAAGATCCACCAGGAGCTGGCGGCCAACGCCGATCTGCTGCCCAGCGGGGCCATGAAGCCCATCGTGCGCCTGCTCACCATCGACGATGTGCCCTTCCTGGGCCTAACGCTCCACGGGCAGAACCAGACCCCAGGGCAACTCCGAACGATGGGAGAAGCGCTCGCTCGTGAGCTGAGCGCCGTGCCCAGCACCGCCCAGGTCAAGGTCATCGGCGGCGCCAAGCGCATGGTGCGCATCGAGCCCGATCCCGAAAAACTCCGCGCCCTGGGTATGAGCCTGGGCGAACTCCAGCCCGCCCTCCAGACCGCCGAAAGCCAGCTTCCCGCAGGCGCCCTGGTGGATGGCGGCAAGCGAACTGTGGTCGAAGCCTCGGGGTTCGTGCTGGAAGCCTCGGAACTTAAGCGCCTCGTCGTGTCCGTGAAGAATGGCCGCCCCATCTATCTAGGGGATGTGGCCCGGGTCTCCGACGGGCCCGAACCCGAGCCCCCCATCGTGCTCCACGGCACCCAGGCCGAGGGCTTCAATCCCGCCGTCACCCTCACCTTGTCCAAGCGCATGGGCAGCAATGCCACGGCGCTGGCCGAGGATGTGCTGAAGAAGGTGGAAGCCCTGCGAGGCAACCTCATTCCCCAGGATCTCAAGGT
>JAYREN010000106.1:0-11104 GCA_041908845.1 Holophaga sp.
ACCCCAGGTAGCGGAGATCCTGGGGACGCGATGCAAATTCGGCATCCTTGGCCTGCTGCAGAGCCATGGCCCGCAGTTGCTCCTCGGTCGGAGGAGGCGGTGGCGGCGGGGGTGGCGGGGGCGGAAGCGGCGGGGGCGGCGGGGCATCGAAGAGGATGAGATCCCGATACATCCGATCTTCGCTGGGCAGTTCTCCAGCCTTTCCGAGCTTGGCGAGGTCGGGCAGCTTCTCGAGGCCCAGCAGGGTTCGGTCATCGCCCGCCGTGCTGATGGCGGCGAATGCCTTGCCAGGGCGGCGCTTGGGGGCATCAGGCCAGAGCATGTAGACCATGAAGGCTAGAGCCAGCGCGAAGAGCGCAAGCCCCCCCTGGGTGCGACGATTGGTCTTGAGTTCTTCCAGCCATTCCCGGGCCTGGATGGCCTTGTCGCCATGGGCGCCGCTCATGCTTCCTCCCCACTGACATCGCCCTTGACCAGGCCCGTGCGACGGAAGGCCCGTACGCTGATCGTGAGGCGGACACCCTCGGGGGTCTCATCGAGCTTGGCATTGGCCAGTCCGAAGGGAAGTTCGCTGCTTTCGAAGGCGAGCATGAAGGCCTTGAGATTCTGGTACAGCCCCGAGGCGACAAACTCGACGTCGATGGCTTCGAGATCTGTCCCCTTGGCGCCCTCGCGCGTAGGGGCGCCGTACTTGACTGTCTGAATGCGGGCGCCGTGCTTGGTCGCCAGCGCATACAGGGTTTGGCTGAGTTTCCATTTCAGCTGCCCCTCGTTTTCCTGGGGCATCCTGGCCAGGACCTCCTCCATGCGGCCCCGGCTGAGGCGCAGGTTTTCGGCCCGGGCCTTGAGTTTGCCTAGCTCGCCTTCCTGAGTGGACAACTGATTGCGGGCGTCGGCCAAGGCCTTCTCCTGGCGGACGCGTTTCTGGCTGGCGTCCGGTAGGACGAAGAAAGTCACCGCCAGGGCCGCGACCATCAGTGCGACCCCAGTGATTAGGCGGATCATGCTCATCCGAAGATTGTGGCTCATGGCTGCAACCTCCGGACGGGCCGTTCGCGCTCAGTGATGCGACGAGATTCCTCGGCATTCCCCCTTTGAGGCCTCCCAATTTGGCGCAAAGGGCGTTCGCTGGCGGGATCTCCAGCGGCAGGGGTCTGAGGGGCGGCAATGGAGGGGCGCAGGGCAAGAGATTGTGCGGGTTTCGGCGCGGGTGTGCTTTGGACCGCAGTTTTGGGGGCAGGCGCAACGACTTTTTCGGTCAGGGGCTGAGCGATTTTCACCGTGGGCGAGGTGCGCACCGCGCCGTACTTGGGCAACGGGACGTAGGGGGGCGGGACCGCCGCGAGGGGCAAGGTGTACTCGAAATCGATCCCCCCACCTTGGCGCTCGGATTCCCGCTCAAGGATCATCTGGGAAAAGAAGGGGTTCTCTTCGATGGAAGCTACGAAGGCGGCCTCGGCCTCGCGGGTGCGGGCCTCACCCTTCAGCTTCACCACAACGGTCTGGTCGGAGCCACGGCTTCGTTGCAGGTTACGGATCCGGACATCCTGCACCAGGCTGCGTTCCAGTTCGGCCGTGAGCCTTGACCAGGGGCTGCTGCGCTCGCCCAGGATCCGCTCTGCGAGCCTCCAGCGGGGCAATTCCTTGGGAACATCGATGGACCGCAATTCCGCCAGGATGCTTCCCTGGCGAGCCCTGGTCTCCTGCGTCTGACGGCTCAACCGAGTGGCTTCGAGTCCCATTCGACTGGTCTGGAGATAGGCCACCCAGGTGGAAGCGACTGCGAGCCCGAGAAGCAGCGCGCCGAGGCCCAGGGAGGTCCAGCTCAGCAACTGGTGCTGGCGACGCCAGAGGGAAGGCGGTGGTGCGAGGTTCAGCTTGAGGACCGGAATGGCCATCAGACGGCCTCCTGGACCGGGATCTCGGGTTGAATGAGATGGATGGGCAACCCTGCATCCGGCCACTGGTCAGTGCCCCAAACCCAGAGTTCCTGGGGTGGGCGGGACTCCCGCTGCAGATAGGCCGTGGTGGGGGCCACACGCTCCTGCTGCCAGATTTCCTGCGGGGCGGGTTCGTTCCACTGTCGCAAAAGCGTGAGAGTGCGTCCCCAGGCCGCCAGGGTTCCAGTGAATCCGCCCTCGGGGTGAGGGCAGAGGGAGAGCACCATGCCGGGCAATTCCCGGGTGGGGGCCAGGCGATTGTAGAGATAAAGCCAGCGAGGCCGCAGGCTGTGGACAGGGCGCCCAAGGCGCAGGGCGCTCTGCAGCCACCGTTCGCGGAGTTCTTCGGGAATGCCTGTGACGAGCCAAGTGCCCTCACCCAGGTCGAGGGCTTGAACGGAATGGGGCGCATCCAAAGCGAGACTCTGGGCGAACTTCCACTTAAAGAATGACTCCCGGGCCTCGGCTCCGGCGGGAAGAGTGACCACATCCCGCAGCAGGATGGAGGGAGCCCAGAGATCGTCCACGATCCAGGCCGTGGGCCCTTGGGGCAAGGAGGCCAAAAGGGGGCCGAGGCGGTCATCACCGGGAAGCCCCTCCTGGGAGGAGGATTTTCCGCCTGCGAGGGCACGGTGGGGCTCCAGCCAGATCACCGAGGCAGGAGGGGCCTTGAAGCTTAATCCACTCATCTCGCTCCCCCCCCAAGGCACTGGCCGTGCGGCAGGACCTCGGCCAAATGCAAAAACAGCGGAATGGGGGTCACGGGAACTCCGGAAACAGGGAAAATAACAGTCTATCGTCCTGGACGGGCCGATCCCAAGGCCCACCGTTCGAATCAGTCATGGAATTACCGGGAATTAGGTTCCCGCTGGAGAATCGGCTTGCGCCTCATCGCCCTTGAATTGCACGGCTTCAAATCCTTCGCCGACCCCCAGAAGCTCGTCTTTCCTGGGGGAATGACCGCCGTCGTGGGGCCCAATGGTTGCGGCAAATCCAATATTTCCGACGCTCTGGCCTGGGTGCTGGGGGAGCAGCGGGCGACCCTGCTGCGGGGTAACGAGATGTCCGATGTGATCTTCGCGGGCACCAGCCAGCGCAAGCCCATGGGCCTCTCCGAGGTCAAGCTCACCCTGGAGATGCCCGATGCGGCCCTGCCGGGAACCACCAAGGAAGTGGTCATCTCGCGTCGCCTCTATCGGGACACAGGCGGCGAGTACCGCATCAACGGCCGCGAGACGCGCCTCAAGGACATCCAGGATCTGCTGATGGATACGGGCATGGGCACCCGGGCCTACAGTTTCATCCAGCAGGGCCAGATCGATCTGATCCTCTCCACCAAGCCCAAGGACCGGCGCTCGCTGCTGGAGGAAGCCGCCGGGATCACCCGCTACAAGCTGCGCCGCACCGAGGCCGAGCGTCGCCTGGACGAAACCCGGGCCAATCTCCTGCGCCTTGACGACATCCTCCACGAGCTGGGCAAGCAGCAGGAATCCCTCAAACGTCAGGCCGCCAAGGCCCGGCGCGCTCAGGAACTGGATGCCGCCATCCGGGCCACCCAGCGCATCTTGCTGGCGGGCAAGGCCATGGAACTGGAGGCCGCGAAGGACCGCGTCATCGAGCAGCTCGACACCCTTGAGCGCCAGATCGCCGCCCTTACCGCCCAGGCCTCGGAAAAGGGCAGCGAGGTGGAGCAGCAGCGCCATGCTCTCGACGAGCTGAATCATGCCCAGGACAAGCGGGGCCGGGCCATCCTGGCCCTGGATCAGCGGCTCAGCCTGGCCGACCAGGATCGCGGTTTCCAGGATGAGCGCATCCGTGAGGCCCGGGAGCAGGGGGCCGTGCTGGCCGCCCGCCTGGAGGAGCTCTCGCATCGCACCGGGGATTCCGTGGCCGAGGCGGCCAAGCTGCAGGCTTCCCTCGTGGGGGCCGATACGGCCCTCGTGGGTGTTGAAACCCTCTTTTCCGCGGCCGACGTGGCCGTGGCCATGGCCTCCGGCGCCCTGCGGCGCATCGAGGGCGAACTGCGGGAACTCCGGGCCCGCCGGGCCGAGGCCGAGCGCGCCGCCATCGCCATCCAGCGCCAGCGTCAGGCTCTCCACCAGCAAGTGGCCCAGGCCGAGGGGCGCCTGGACGCGCTGAATCACGAGGAATCCGTGCGCTCCCCGCGGTTGGAGGGCCTGCAGGCGGAGGATCTCCGCCTCACCCGCGAGTTCGAGGGGGCGGAGAGCCGGGCCGAGCAGGTGGAAGAGGCCGTCCAAGTTCAGGCGCGACTCCATTCTGAGGCCCAGGAGGCCCAGCGGAAAGCCGCGGCAGCCCTGCGAGAGAGCGAAGGCGCCCTCGATGCGGAAGAGCGCAAACTCAAGCAGCTTGGGGATGTCCTGCGCCAGGCCACGGGATCCGAGGAAGTGCAGAAGGGCCTGGCCTGGCTGAAGGAGCTGGGCCACGAGGGTTTCTCCCTGCCTGAAGGACTCACGGTGGACGAGGAAACCCTGGCGGATGTGGAACGGTTGCTGGGGGTCTGGACCCAGTCCGTCGCCCTGGGCGAAACGGCCCTGGCCCAATTGGGTACGGCTCCGGGACAGCTCTACGTGGCAGTCCCGGGTGCCCCGGAAGTCCCAGAGACGCCCGAGGGCTGTGAGGCCCTGGCCCCCCATCTGCGCTGGCGCGCAGGCAAGCCCCGGCCCCTGGAGAGCCTGTTGGCCCGCACCTTCCGCTGCTCGGATGCGAACCTGACAGGGCTTTCGGCCCAGCATCCAGGTCTGGGTTTTGTTTCGCCCGGCCTCGTGCGCCTGCCCTACGGCCCGGTCCAAGTGGGCGTTCATGCCCCCGCCGCTTCGCCCCTGAAACTGCGGGGCGAACTGGAGGCCTGCCGCAGACTCCGGGAGGATCTGCTGGATCGAGTCGAGACTCTCGAAACCGAGGCCAAGGACCGGCAGCGGCGCCTTCAGGAAAGCTCAGAGCGCTCCCGGGAGATGGAAGAGGACCGCCTGGCCTGCCGCCGGAGCCTGGAGGACCTGAAGGGTCGCCATGCCTCGGTGCGGGGACAGCTGAAGGAGATCCAGGAGGCCCAGGAACGGGCGGATCAGCAGTGGGAGCAGCTCGAGAAGGAAATCGCCGCCCTGCGCGGGCAATTGCGGGATCTCGAAGCACCCGAAGAAAATCCGGAATCGGCGGTCATCACGGAATCTATTCACGAGGCCGAAGGGCGGCAGCAGGAGGCCCAGGCCGAGCTGGAGCGCCGCCGCCAGATCCTCATGGAGGCCACCCAGATGCGTGCTTCCGTGTGGGCGGAGCGCGATAGCCTGCAGCGCCAGGTGCTCCAGATCCAGCGCGGCGCCTACGACCTGGAGGCCGAGAAGAAGCGGGTTCAGGAGGACATCCAGCAGGCGGAGCAGCGCGCCCAGCAGGCCACCCAGCGCATTCAGGAGCTGGAAGGGGAAACCCAGCAGCGGCTGGAGGAACGCCAGGCCCTGGTGGCGCAGCAGGGCCTGGCCCAGCCGGAGATCGAACATGTCGCCGAAGCCCTTCGTGTCCACGAACGCATGGCCCGTGAACTCCAGCAGGCCCTGGAGAATGCCCGCCAGCTGCACCAGGAGGCCCTGATCTCCGCGGCCCAGGTGCAGGGCAGCACCGAGGCCATGGCTAAGGAAATCGAACTGGCCCTCGCCCTCACCGTTCCGGATTTTCTCGCGTCGATCACGGACGAAGAGCGTGAGGCCTGGGATCAGGGCGAACTGGTGCATCAGACCGCCTTCGGCGAACTGCAGGGCCGTAGGCTGGATCTGGGCAGCGTCAACCCCCTGGCCATCCAGGAGCTGGAAGAGGCCGAATCACGGCTCTCCTTCATGAACCAGCAGCGGGCCGACGTCATGGAGGCCATCGATAACCTCGAAGCCACCATCAAGGAGATCAACGCCACCAGTGAGGAACGTTTCCGCGAGGCCTTCGACTTCATCAATGCCCGGTTTTCAGAGGTCTTCCGCGAAGTCTTCGGAGGCGGCTCTGCGCACCTCTCCCTGCAGGATCCCAAGGATCTGCTGGAGTGCGGCATCGAGATCACGGCCCAACCCCCGGGCAAGAGCGCCAAGGCCCTCACGCTGCTGAGCGGTGGCGAGAAGGCGCTCACGGCCATCTCCCTGCTTTTTGCCATCTTCCAGTACAAGCCCAGCCCCTTCTGTGTGCTGGACGAGGTGGATGCGCCCCTGGACGAGGCCAATGTGGCCCGTTTCGCGAAATTGGTGCAGAAAATGAAGTCTGATACTCAATTCATCGTCATCACTCACCAAAAACCGACAATGGTTGCAGCAGATACGCTGTACGGCGTGACGATGGAAGAGCGGGGCATCAGTCGCCTCGTGAGTGTGCAGCTGCGAGATGCCGAACAGCTGGTTTGAGACGAACCGGAAACAATCCTTCGGGCATTCGTCACGATCATGTCACTCCCATCAAAGGACCCATTCGGGATGTCAACACGAAAGTAATGGGAAATTGTGGAAAACCATCCAGAGGGAAAAGTTTCGCCACTCGAAGTCAGCATCAACTTAAGACTATTGATATCAATAGTATGGAATGGTGCCCTCGGAAGCGTGCAGTGCGCTGAAGTGAAAGAATTGAAGGACTTTAGGGGACCCCAAGGGTGGAAATCCGCGAGGTTTTCCGCATAACCCTAGACCGGGGAATGGATCGGTCCTGCAACGGCGCCCTGGGGGGTGAGCAGACGATTTGGGGGGATTTCGGGCTAGGCTGGACCCATGGCCAAGACATCCCCCGTTTTCGAATGCACTGCCTGCGGAGCTCGCTACCCGAGGGGCATGGGTAAGTGTGGGACCTGCGGGGCTTTTGACAGCATCGAGGAGGTCAAGGGGGCGCTCCGCAAGGATCTGAGTCGGGTCCGTAGCGCCTTCGCTCAGAGTCAGTATTCCGGCCCGGTGCCCATCACTGAAGTGGAGATCAGTGAGGCGGAGCGGGTGCCCACTGGCCTGACCGAACTGGATCGTGTGTTGGGCGGCGGCGTGGTGCCGGGCATGGTGGTGCTGCTGGGCGGCGAACCGGGCATCGGCAAGTCCACGCTGGTGCTGCAATGGGCGGCCACTACGACAGGAACTGTCCTGTACGCCAGCGGCGAAGAGAGCGAGCGGCAGATCAAGCTCCGGGCCCAGCGCCTGGGGGCCGAGAGCCCCGACATCCTGCTCTTTGCCGAGACGGATGTGCGCCGGATCCTGGAAGTGGCGGAACAGATGAAGCCGTCTCTGCTGCTGGTGGACTCCATCCAGACACTCTTTGATCCGGATTTCGAAGCCAGCGCCGGCAGCGTGAGCCAGGTGCGGGGCTGTGCGACCCTGCTGGCCCGGTGGGCCAAGACCAGCGGCACGCCCCTGGTGCTCGTGGGCCATGTCACCAAGGACGGCAGCCTCGCGGGCCCCAAGGTGCTCGAACATTTGGTCGACACGGTGCTGGCCTTCGAGGGGGATCGCCACCATCACCACCGCCTACTGCGGGCTCTGAAGAACCGCTTTGGTGCTGCCTTTGAGCTGGGAGTCTTCGCCATGACCGGCAAGGGCCTCGTGCCCGCGGAGGGCAACCCCTTCTTCCTGGATGCCGAACCCAGACCCGGTTGCGCGGCGACCGTGGTCCTCTCCGGCACGCGGCCCATGGTCGTGGAGATCCAGGCCCTGGTGGCTTCAGCAGGCCTGGGCATTCCCCGACGCACGGCCCTGGGGATCGACGGACAGCGACTGTCCATGCTCTGCGCCGTGGCCGAACGCCGGGGCGGCGTGCAGCTTCATGATCGGGATGTCTATGTGAACGTGGCGGGAGGGTTGGAGGTGGAGGATCCCGCCGCCGATCTCGCGGTGATCGCCGCCCTTACCAGCAGCGCCACCGGTCGGATCCTGACCGACAAGTGCCTCTTCATGGGTGAGGTTGGACTCACGGGCGAGGTTCGTCCGGTGGCCCAGCTTCCCCTGCGCATCCAGGAGGGCGCCCGCCTGGGCTTCGAGCGGGCCGCCGTGCCGCGCATGGGGCTGGAGGGCGGCAAGGGTCTGAGCCTTATCTTGGAACGCAGCGTCGAGCGCTTGCGGGGGAAGGAATGGCTGAATGCCAAACTCGATGAAACGGTAGGAGACTAGGAGAACTGCCATGCGTTCCATGACCGCCTACGCCGAGATCGTCTGTCGCCTGGAAAAGGGGCAGCTGCGGCTCACCCTGCGCAGCGTCAACCACAAGGGACTGGAATTGAGCGTCCGCATCCACCCGGCGCTCTTCCCACTGGAAAACGCCCTGAGGGCCGCCATCCGCGAGGCGGCGACTCGGGGCAAGCTGGATCTCACCCTGGAGGTGCAGGATGAGCCGAGTCTGGAGCCCCAGATCAACCGCCCCCTCCTGCGCAGCGTGGCCAAGGCCTGGCAGGAGGATGCCGAGTGGCTCAGCCTCCCCCCCTTGAGCGCCGAGGCCTTCTTCCGCCTGCCCGGCGCCTGGCTGCCGCCCACCTCGGACCTGGCGGAACGGCTGGAGACTTCGGTCCTCGGTGGGCTGGACGAATTGTTGAAGCGGTGGAATGAGGGGCGCACCCGAGAAGCCCAGCGCCTAGAGCCCTTCTTTCGGGAGTCCCTGGAGCGCCTGCGGCACCTTCGAGGGCTGATTCAGGTCGAAGCCAATCTCCAAATGGCCGAACTGCCAGACCAATACGCACAGAAACTCGAACAGCTTTTGAAGGATGCCCAGCTCCAGGGGCAGCTCCCGGCGGAGCGCCTCGTCGCCGAGGCGGGCGCCCTGGCGGAGCGCCAGGATGTGCGGGAGGAACTGGTAAGACTCAGTGCCCACCTGGATGACTTCGAGGAGCGTCTGGACAAGGGGCGCCTGGGCGGCAAGGCCCTGGATGTCTGGAGCCAGGAAGTGCTGAGGGAACTCAACACCTGCGGCTCAAAGTGCAAGCGGCTGGCCATGACCCGGGCCGTCATGGAGGCCAAAGGCGTGCTGGATCAGATTCGAGAGCAGGGGGCGAACCTGGAGTAATACCGATTCGCGTGCAAGGCCGGAACCCTTAACCTTGCCGCTTCTCCTCCAACTCCAGCCACTCCAGTTCCAGACCGTCGAGTTCAGCCTTGGCGGTGTCCCGGTCCTTCAGGGCCTGATGGCCGGGAGCATCCGCAGTAGCGAAGGCCTTGGGGTCGGCGGTGAGTTCATCCAGTGCGGCGATACGGGCCTGCAGGGCGCCCATGGCGGCTTCCACTTCCTCGAAGCGCCGCTGTTCCTTCTGGCTCAGGCCTGGCTTCTTGGCCCGGCTAGTCTCGCTCCGAGGCGCGGTCTTGGCTGCGGGGGCCTTGGCGGCGGCTTCCAGGGAAAGGCGCTCGGTGCGCAGGCTCTTCACCGTGGCGGGATTGCCCTCGTACAGCTCCCAGCGGGGCGTGCCTTCGGGGTTGAAGGCCAGGGTGTGGGTGGCGACCTGATCCAGGAAGAAGCGGTCATGGCTCACCAGCAGCAGGGTACCGGGGTACTCCAGCAGGGCCTCCTCCAGGTTCTGAAGGGTGGCGATATCCAGATCGTTGGTGGGTTCGTCCAGCACCAGCAGATCCGAGGGGTGCAGCATGGCCTTGGCCAGGAGCAGGCGGTTGCGTTCGCCGCCGGAAAGCGTCGAGGCCAGGCGCCCCTGCTGTTCCACAGGAAAGCCGAAGCGCGTGAGATAGACATGGGTGTGGATCACGGAATCCTGGAGCTTCACCACCGCCACCCGATCCGCCAGGTTGTCCTGGATGCTGAGGTCGCCGTCCAGCTCGCCCCGGCCCTGGGAGATGGCCGAGAGGCTGAGCTTGGGGTGGCGGCTTACCTCGCCCTGGGTGGGCTGGAGATCGCCGAGGATGAGTTTCAGGAAGGTGGACTTTCCGCAGCCGTTGGGTCCGAGGAGGGCCACGCGCATGCCGCGCTGGAGCACCAGGTCCAGGCCGCCCATGAGCTCGGGTCCGCCCTCGTAGGCGAAGGCCACCTTCTTCACGTGGAGCAGGGCATCGCTGCGGTTGTCGCCGCCGCGGAAGGTGATGGCCTGGCGAGTCTCCTCCCGGGTGCGCTCACCCACTTCGTCCTTCAGATCCAGCACATCCTGGATGCGCAGCTTGCTCTTGCGGGTGCGGGCCTTGGCGCCGCGCCGCAGCCAGGCCATCTCCCGGCGCAGGCGGTTCTGCATGTGGTCCGTGAGGCGCGCTTCGCGGAATTCCCGGTCGGATTTCTCCAGCAGGTAGTCGCTGTAGCTGCCTTCGTAGCTGGAGATTCGGCCTTCCTCCAGTTCCAGCATGCGATCCACCACGCCATCCAGCAGGTGGCGGTCATGGGTGATGAGCAGCAGCGCGCCCTCGAAGCCCTGGAGCCAGGCCTCGAGTTTCTCCACCTGCTCGGGGTCCAGATGGTTGGTGGGTTCGTCCAGCACCAGCACATCGGGATCCTTGAGCCAGGCCTGGGCCAGGGCCACGCGCTTGCGCCAGCCGCCGGAGAGGGATTCCACCTGCACATCCAGGTCCACCAGGCCCCAGGTGGTCTGAGCCTCCTTGAGCCGGGGCTCTAGATCCCAGCCCATGTGGGCGAGGTGGTGCTCCACCAGTTCCAGTTCGAGGTGCAGTTTCTCCTCGAGGCTGCGATCCTGCGCACCGCGCTGGTGCAGGGCCTCGTGGATCTCGCCGTGGCGGCGGATGAGGGCGGCGTGATCGGCAAGGGCCGTTTCCAAGGCCTGGCGGATAGTGGCCTCGGGGGCGAAGTGGGGATCCTGGGCCAACCGCGCCACCCGCAGCCCCTGGGTGGTGACTACCTCGCCTGAGTCCGGAGTTTCCTCGTGGGAGAGCAGCTTGAACAGGGTGGATTTGCCCGTGCCGTTGCGCCCGATGAGGCCGACCTTTTCGCCCTGCATGAGGCCGAAGGAAAGGTCCTCCAGGATGGGCTGGGCGCCGTAGCGCTTGCTCACCTTGACCAGACTGAGGGCAATGGCCATGAAAACTCCTAGGGTCTGTTTTCAAAGTGGATGCGAGCCGCGACGGACCCAGCCGCGTGATCCAGCATCAGTCTGTTCGTCTCGCGTATCGCCGTAGGCGATACCGAGAGGGATGCGGCCGCAGGGCGATGTGGCGCATCGTTCAAGGCCGCAGACGCCGCTGGGCGCGCGGCTGGCCCCGTCCCGGAGG
>JAYREN010000107.1:0-11020 GCA_041908845.1 Holophaga sp.
CAACGGTGCGGGCAAGACCACCCTCATCAAGGCCATCCTAGGCCTCGTGCGCCTGGAGGGCGGCGCCCTGCAGTTCCAGGGGCGGAGCCTGTTGAATGAAGGCCCCGCGCTCCGCCGCCGCATCGCCTACGTGGCCGATGAACCCAAGTTCACGGCCGGCGCCCGGCTCTCCACTCTGAAGGCAGTCTACGCGCCCTTCTACCCGGATTTCGATGAAGCCCGCTGGCGGGGCCTGATGGCGGACTTCGGCCTGGATCCCCGCAAGAAGGCCAAGGAGCTCTCCCTGGGCCAGCGCACGCGCTTCGCCCTGACCCTGGCCCTGAGCCGGGACTGGGATCTGCTGGTGCTGGACGAGCCCACCACGGGCCTCGATCCCGTCTTCCGCCGGGAGCTGCTCCAACGCTTTTCCGAGCGACTGGACGAGCGCCGCGCCATCCTCTTCAGCACCCACATCACCTCGGACCTGGAAGGTCGCGCCGACCATGTCACCTTCATCCGGGCCGGTCAGGTGGTGCTCTCCGATACCCAGGACAACGTGAAGGAACGCTGGGGCCTGGTCAAAGGCGGGCTGGAGCTGCTGGACGAGAAGGTGCGCCGCGCCTTCCAGGGCCTTCGGGAGAACCCCCACGGCTTCGAGGCCCTGACCGACAACATCGCCGGGGCCAGGGACCACTTCCAGGATCGTGCCCTCATCGAGCAGGCCAGCCTGGAGGACATCCTGGTGTTACTGGGAAGGAGCCGTTCTCATGCTGCTTGAACTGCTGAAACGCGATCTGCGCCTGCACTACGATGCCCTGCTGCTGCCCTTCCTCTTCGCCCTGGTCATGGCGGGGCTCCATCCCTTCAATCCCGAGCTGCCGATCTTCGGCCCCGTGCTGGGCTTCGTCTTCGCGGCCTTCCTGCCTCTGGTCCTGCACCTGCGGGAAGACCACGCCGGCACCTTGGGGGAGCTCGCGGGCCTGCCCGTCTCCCGCCGCCAGCTGGTCCAGGCCCGCTTCCTGGAAGGGATCCTGCTGCCCGCCCTCCTGCTGATCATCTCGAACCTGGTCATCGCCGGAATCACCCGCACCGCACCGGCCTTGCCCAAGGCGGAAATATACCTGCCCCTGGGCTGGGCCCTGTTCTGGTGCTTCGCGTTCTTCCTACCTTTCGCCCTGCGCTGGGACGGCAAGGGGCTCATCTCGGCCTTCGGCCTCCTCTTCACCCTGGGCATCGGCATCTCCCTCTCCCAGTTCCTGCCCACCCGAATGCACCTGGCGCTCTGGAAAGGGCTCGTGAACACGGTCGAGTTCTTCGGGAACCACCCCAGCCTGCACATCGCCCTGCTGCTGGGCCTCTTCACCCTCAGTTTCGAGCTGTCCACCAGAGCCCTCGCGGCCCGGGATCTGTAGCCATGACGAACCTTTTGGAAATCCGCAATCTCTCCAAGACCCTGGGCGCCTTCGCCCTCCAGAGCGTGGACCTCAGTGTGCCGAGGGGGACCATCACGGGCCTGGTGGGGGCCAATGGCGCGGGAAAGTCAACCCTGCTGCGCCTGGTACTAGGCCTGATGACCCCCGACGCGGGCGAGATCCGCCTCTTCAACCGGAACGCCCTGACCGAGGGCCAGACCCTGCGCCAGCGCATCGGCTTCGTGCAGGAGAGCCCCACCCTCTTCGGCCACCTGAGGGTGAGCGAACTGGGCCAGCTGGTGGCGCCCTTCTACAAGACCTGGAACGAAGCCACCTTCCGCCGCCTCTGCGCCCACTTCGAACTGCCTCCCAAGACACCCTTCGGCAAACTCAGCCAGGGCACCCGCATGAAGACCGCCCTGGCCCTGGCCCTCAGCCACGAGGCGGAACTGCTCCTCCTGGACGAGCCCACCTCGGGCCTCGATCCTCTGGCCCGCCGCGAGGTGCTGGACCTCCTGCTGGAGATCATCCAGGACGAAAATCGGGCCGTGCTCTTTTCCACCCACATCACCTCGGACCTGGAGCGAGTGGCCGATCACGTGGCCTTCCTCAAGGCGGGCCGGATCGTGCTGGCGGGCGCCAAGGACGAACTGCTGGAATCCTGGACCCTGGTGAAGGGCGGCGAGGAACTGCTGACGGGGCCCCTCGCGGCGCGGATCAAGGGCGGCCAGCGCAGCGAACTGGGCCTCACCCTGCTCTGCGAAAACACAGAGCCCTCGCTGCCCCCGGAGGCCCTCCGAGAAAGACCCAGCCTGGAGGATCTGGTCTTCTTCCATGGTCGCGACCTGGACGCCATTCACTCCGAGGAGGCTTCATGCTGCCGCTGATCAAGATGACCTGGGTGCTCAACCGGCGGGTGCTTTACCAGGGCTCACCCGTCTTCGTCATGTACCTCGCCCAGCTCGTCATCCTCCAGCACAAGGGGGAAGTCACGCCCCTCATCATCATGGCCCTTTTCATCACGGGCCTCGCCACCACCATCGTCACCCTGCAGGGTCTGACTCTCCCGGTGGAGGGCTTCCTGCTAGCCCTTCCCATTTCCCGCACCCAGGTGGTGCGGGCCAAGTACCTGACCAGCCTAATGGGCCTGGTCATCGGCCTCGTCCTGCCCCTGGCCACGGCCTGGTCCGCCCACCTCGTGGCCCCGGCTCGTATCCCTGCAGCCGGCCCCACGGCCCTGGGGATCGTGGCCTTGGGGGGAACCTTCATGAGCTTGGGAATCTTCCTCTGCCTGCCCCTGGTCTACCGTTTCGGCCCCTCCAAGGGCCTGATGACCTTCACCGTCCTGGCGATCCTGCTCCCCGCCGGGGGCCTGATCTGGAAGGGTGCGAACGGTTGCATGGACCTCCTGGAGAGCCTGGGGAATCGCTGGCTGAACGAGCCTTTCTTCGCCCTGGGCATCCTGGTCGCGGTGCTGCTGCTCGGCGTGGGGTCTCTGCACCTTTCCGAGCGCTCGTACCGGCGCAGGATGGTCTGATTCATCTCGGAAAGAGGTACCTCGAAACACGAACTCCGCCCCGGCCCCCCACAGCGCCGGGGCTTTCTCCTGCAAGGAGGGCACCTCCCACGGGGATACCTCCTGTTGCTATGCTTGCCCCTGGAGTGTGGTTCTTTGCAGACGGATACGGCACTGAGTCAGGGGCGAATTTTGCGAGCCTGGGCGCCGCTGGAGGCGGCCTGGCTGCTGATGGCGGTGGAGGGGCCCTTCATCGCGGCGGTGATCGCCCGGCTGGCGGATCCCACGCTGAATCTGGCGGCCTTCGGGGTGGCTTTCCCCCTGGGCATGCTCTTCGAGTCGCCCATCATCCTGATCATGAGCGCCTCCACGGCCCTGGTGGCGGATCGGGATTCCCTCTGCAAGCTCAAGCGCTTCGCCTGGGGCCTCAATGGGCTCATCACCCTGGCGATGCTGCTGTTCCTGCTGCCGCCGATCTTCGGCTGGGTCACCCGCAGCCTCATGGGGCTGCCGGAATCCGTGGTCCGATTGGCCTACGGAGCCTGTGCCCTGCTCATGCCCTGGCCCGCCGCCATCGGCTATCGGCGCTTCTTCCAGGGCATCCTGATCCGCCATGGCCTCACCCGCCGCGTGGCCTATGGCACCACCGTGCGCCTCGGCACGATGGCAACCACGGCCATCCTGCTGGCGACCCTCACCGCCTGGCCCGGTGCCTGGGTGGGTTGCGCGGCCCTGTCCACGGGGGTGGTGCTGGAGGCCGCTGCCAGCCGCTACTGGGTGCGGGAATGCCTGCGTGAGTTGAAGCAGAAGGAGCCCCAGGGCGCCCGTCTGACCTTCAGCTCCATCGCTCACTTCTACCTGCCCCTGGCCACGACCTCCATCCTGGCCCTGGGGGTGAATCCCCTGGTGTCCTTCTTCCTGGCCCGGAGTCCCCGCCCTCTGGAATCCCTGGCGGTCATGCCCGTGGTGAATTCCTTCGTCTTCATCTTCAACACCGCAGGGCTCACCTTCCAGGAAGTGGCCATTCCCCTCATGGATCAGGGCCGCCGTGCCCACGAGGCTCTGCGCCGCTTCGCCACCACCATGGCCCTGGGCGCCTCCGGCCTGCTGATGCTGCTGGCCTTCACACCCCTGTCGGGCCTCTGGTTCCGGGGCGTCGCAGGCCTCACCCCCCAACTCGCGGCCTTCGCCACCCTGCCGGTGGCGATCCTCTTCCTCCAGCCCGCCCTCACCGTGCTCCTAAGCTACCAGCGCGCCGCCCTGGTGGTGGCCCGCACCACTCGTCCCATCACCTGGGCCACCGCGATCGAAGTGGGGGGCATCTGCGTGGTGATCCTCGCCCTGACCCACCTTGCAGGCTGGGTGGGCGCCACCGCCGCCGCCTGCGCCCTGGTGGCAGGACGCGCGGCGTCGGGCTTATACCTGCGTCCCAAGATCCCAGGATTTAAAGCAAGGTGAAGCGGATTCGCACCTCGAAGGTGGCGCGAACCTTCTGCCCGTTGTGTTGGATCGGGACAAATCGCCAGCGCGGAAATACGAGCATGGAAGCCTCCACCAGTGCGGGGTGCCCTTCAAGCACCTTCCATTCCATGGGCCTCCCGGATGGATCAATGGTCACCTCAATGACTACGTCGCCCGAGATTCTGGCAATCTGGGCGGCCCGCGGATAAGCGGGCGGGATGTAGTCCTTGACGTCAACGTCTACGGATTGGACTTGCATCCCCTCTCCACCAGAGGCGGAGCGAATCCAAGTTGATCCGCGGCCTCGTCCATTACCACTCCCGCTACCATTTCCGATCCCCGAGCCCACACCCCGTCCGATTCCGTTACCCATACTGCCGCCCGAAAGCAGGGGGACTTGGACGCTTTGCATCGCTGGGAGTTCTTTAGGAATTTCCATAGGAACCACAGTCTCCAGGGAGCTGTTCAAATCATCGGTGCGCAAGGCGAGCGGATCCGAAGAAGGGGCCTTGGAGTTCACGGGTGGGTCAACCTGTGGCGCCAGAATTCCCGAGCCGAACCCGCCCCCACCAGGGGTTTCGGTGCGTGGGAAATCAGCGTCGAGGAGAAGGCGAACGATTTGATCATGACCCCTCAAAGCAGCCGGGAGACTCGGTTGGCTTAGCTCAGTAACGAGATAGCCCCCACCCATCAGGGCGAAGGAAACCAAGGTTGAGACCAAACAGTTGGTCACGTGGTTGACCGGCGCGCTCGCCTCCCGAATTGGGTTGACCCGAAGCGCAGGAGGAAGGCAAGAGGCATTCATGAATACCGATTCCATTGGCCGGGTGGACCGCGTGGTTCTTGCCATGGTGAAAACCTTTACCGTAGGGGCAGGAGGTTATGGCCTTTATCCTTCACGTATACCACCAAAAAGGTGCCACTTATCGAGGCGTGAGAAGCCATTTCTCGCTCCTCCGCTCATCAATGGTGTAGACAAATTATTTAAGCAAACTTTACCCCGACAACCCATCAATCCCCACATCGAAGGGAAGGACGGCAGAGGCTGCCACGTTCTCGACGACTTGGCCACTTACTCCCAGCCTTGGGATCCGAAAGGCATTGCCGATGCCCCTCAGCCCTCTGATCACGGAGAAGCTGGTTTCCTTGCCCAGGCACTTTCCACACCCGATAGCTTCCGCGATTTAAGGGGCAGCATCGATGCCCTCCAGGAAACCACAAATACCTTCAAGTCGAAGAGAGAACATACGAAAAATCCACCGCGCAACCGATGGAACACGGTCCTTCCGGGATAATGGATTCTTTGCCCGGAGTCCCGATGGCCACACCCATGCTCATGCAGATCGCCGCCCTCAAGCGCGAGGCGGGGAACGCGATCCTGCTCACCCGCATGGGCGACTTCTACGAGCTGCTGGGAGAAGACGCCGTCAAGGCGGCGCCGGTGCTGGAGATCGCCCTGACCACCCGGGGCAAGGGCACGGACAACGAATCCCCCATGTGTGGCGTGCCTCACTTCGCCCTGGAATCCTACCTGCCCAAGCTCCTGGCGGCAGGCTACTCCGCGGCCATCGCCGAACCCACCGCCAAACCCGAGGAGGTTAAGGGCCTGCTGCCCCGGGCCATCACGCGCATCATCACGCCGGGCACCTGGCTGGATGATGACGGGCGCTGGCTCGCGGCGGTGCATCGAGTGGGCGAAACCTGGGGCATCGCCCTGCTCCAGCTCGCGTCGGGACAACTGCGGGTGATCCCCGGCGAAGGCGCATCCCTGCTGGCTTCCACCCTGGAGCGCCTGGCCCCCCAGGAGCTGATCCTCGCGGAGGGCAGCCCGGATGCCTTCGAGCTGGAAGCCACCCGCACGGCCTTGCCCAGCTGGCGCTTCGAGCCCAGCCGCGCCCGGCAGCAGGTGTTGGCCTTCTTCGGCTGGACCCATCTAGAAGGCGTGGGGTTGGATCCCTTCCCCGCCGCCATCGGCGCCCTGGGCGCGCTGCTGGATCAGGTGGAAGCCACCCAGAAGGGCCGTCCCGCGCACATCCAGGGCGTGGCCCTGGAACTGGGCGCCACGGGTCCATTGCTGGACGCCACCAGCGCCCGGCATCTCGAGATCTTCGGCAACACCCTGGACGGCTCCAAGGCGGGCAGCCTGTTGGCCCTTTTGGACCAGTCCCGCACCCGCATGGGCAGCCGCATGCTGAAGGCCTGGCTGGAGCAGCCCCTGCGCGAACGCCCCGCCCTGGACCGCCGCTGGACCCAGGTGCAGTGGCTCACAGAGGACCGCCGCCGCGATCCCTTGCAGAAACTCATGGCCCAGGTGCCCGATCTGGATCGCCTGCTGGGCCGTGTGGCCCTCAACCTTGCGACCCCACCGGAGCTGGGACAACTGCGCGAGGGACTCGCTCAGCTTCAGCGCCTGCCGGGCCTAATCCTCGATGGCGGCTGGCTGGAGGACGCCCAGGAGCTGGAGCTCTGGGCCGAAGGCACGCCCCTCTGCGAGAGCCTGCTTTCCGAACTACGGCGCTGCCTCGCCGAGGCCCCACCCCTCGACGCCGAAAAGGGAGGCGTCATCCAGGATGGCGTGGATCCCGAACTCGACGCCGTGCGCCGCCTGGCCCGGGACGCCAAGCAGGTGATGCTCGAACTCGAGGATGAGGAGCGGCAGGCCTCGGGCATCCAGAGCCTGAAGATCAAGTACAACCGCGTCTTCGGCTACTACTTCGAAATCACGAAATCCAACTTGGCCTCCGCACCTTCGCATTTCATCCGCAAGCAGACCCTGGCCAACGCCGAGCGCTTCACCACGGAGAAGCTCATGGCCTTCGAGCAGCGGCTGCTCTCCGCCGAGAGCGACCTGCTGAGGCTCGAAGCGATCCAGTTCAAGAGGCTGCTGACGCTGGTCCTCGAGGCCCGCGCCGACCTCAACGCGCTCTCCCTGGCGGTGGCGCGCCTAGACGTGCTTTGCGCCTTCGCGGAGCGGGCCCGCCACAGCGGCTGGATGCGGCCGGAACTCAGCGAGGACCGCGAACTGACTCTGGCGGGGGCCCGTCATCCGATGCTGGAGGCCCGCATGGGCCGCGAATGCATCCCCAACGATCTCGTGCTGAAGAACGGCCGTCCCATGGCCGTCGTCACCGGCCCCAACATGGGTGGCAAGTCCACCTTCCTGCGCACCTCGGCCCTGCTGGTGGTGCTGGCCCAGACCGGCAGCTTCGTGCCCGCAGACCTCATGCGCTTCGCACTGGTGGACCGCATCTTCACCCGCATCGGCGCCAGTGATTTCCTGGCCAAGGGCCAGTCCACCTTCATGGTGGAGATGACGGAGACGGCGCGGATCCTGAACCAGGTGACCCCCGCCAGCCTCGTGATCCTGGACGAGATCGGCCGAGGCACCTCGACTCGCGATGGCCTGGCCCTGGCGGAAGCCATCGCCCTGCACTTGCGGGATCTCAAGGGCGGTGCGCCCCGCACACTGTTTGCCACCCACTACTTCGAGCTCACCAAGCTGGCCGACGACGTCCGCTACCAGAACCTCCATGTGGAAGTGCAGGAGTGGGAAGACCAACTGCTCTTCCTCCACCGCATCGCCGAGGGCCCCGCAGACCGCAGCTACGGCATCCAGGTGGCCAAGCTGGCGGGCCTGCCCAAGCAGGTCATCACCCGCGCCCAACGCATCCTCGCGGAGGCCAAGGAACCGCCTCTCGAGCCCACGAAGAAGCCCAAACGGACAGTCGATGTCCAGCAGCCCATGCTGCCCCTCTTCGAGGTGGAATCCGATCCCCTGCGGGATGAACTTAGGGCCCTGGACCTCAATCGCATGACGCCCTTGGAGGCCCTCCACTGGCTGGCGGAGAAGCAGCAAGGCTGAACCACAGAGGCCCGATTACCCGACTCGACAAACTAGATCTGGACTCTCAGAGTCTCCAGCTCGCGCACCAATTTTTCCGAGTCTGTGTAGGTGAGCCCATGCAACCCCAGCCGGGTCGCGGCCTCGGCCAAATCGGGGCGGTCGTCGATGAACACACAGGCGCCTGCCGGGAGTTCCAGCTTGGCCAAGGCGTCCTCGAAAAGGCGACGATCGGGCTTCATGGCCTTCTGTTCAAAGGAGAGCGTGACCGCATCGAAAAGGGGAAAGACCTCGCAAGTGCGGATGGCGTGCTCAAAGTGCCAGGGGTTGGTGTTGGAGATGAGTCCGAGACGGTACCGGGGTTTAAGCCCTCGAATCAGCTCCAGCGTGCTTTCGATGGGCGTGAAGATTTCCGTAAAGGCACGCACGAAGGCCGCTTCCTCGAAGGGGTACTCGCAGAGCCGGGAAACACCCGCCAGAAATTCGGCCGAATCCAATCGCCCCGCCTCGAAATCCTCCGGCAGCGAAGACCCCGCCATGAGTGCCGCCAATTCCGTCACCGACCGTCCGCAGAGCGGCGCCAGCCCGACCAGGATCCGCCCATTATCGAAGCGGTAGATGACATTGCCGAAATCGAAGATGACGCCCTGGATCGTTTTTTCCTTCATCCCAGAAGCATCCCATGGCTGGAGAGCCGAGAGCTCTTTAGACTTGAGGCCATGAGAACCCTGACGCCCAACCGTCTGCGCCTCGCCTGGATCCTCGCCATCGCGGTGGATGTGGTTCAACTCGGCATGTTTCCCGTCAGCGCCGGCCTGAGTACCTGGGTGAACTGGCCCCTCGATCTGGCGGCCATGGGATTGCTTTGGTACCTGGTGGGCTGGCACTGGGCCCTGCTGCCCTCGGTCGTCTTCGAGTTGGCACCCTTCGTGGAGCTGGCACCCACCTGGACCGCCGCGCTCTGGCTCATCGCCCGCAAGCGCAGGGCCCATGGAACGATCCACCACCATGCGTGATACGGGAGAAGCCATGTTCCACCCCATGCGCCGCCGCGATCGTGAGCTCACCGTTCCCGAAGCCTGGGAGATCCTCCGGCGCGCGGAATGGGGCGTGCTGAGCACCCTGGGCGAGGATGACTGGCCCTATGGAGTGCCCGTGAACCACGTGATTGCGGAAGGCCGCATCTACGTCCATTGCGCCCAGGCCGGGCACAAGCTGGAGAATCTGGCCTTCGAATCGAAGGTGTCCTACTGTGCCGTGGCCAGCTCGGAAATCCGGCCTGCGGAGCTTGCCACCAATTTTGAGAGCACCGTGGTCTTCGGTCGGGCCGAACTAGTGACCGAGGACGGCGAAAAGCGCCGGGCCCTGGAGGCCCTGCTCATGCGTTTCGCGCCGCTGCATCCCGCCGAGGGTGCCGATGCCATGCGCAAGGAATATGGACGCACGGCCGTGCTCCGCATCACACCGGAACGGGTGACTGGGAAGGCCCGGCAAACAGACTAGGTCGACAACGGGAAGCTCAAGTGGAAGGTGGTGCCTTGTCCAGGCTCGCTCTCCACTCGGATCTGGCCTCCATGACTCCGCACCAGGGCGTAGGTCATGGCCAATCCCATCCCCGTTCCTTTTCCTGGAGCCTTTGTGGTGAAAAAGGGCTCGAAAATCTTCCGCAGAAGTTCGGGGTTCATGCCGGCCCCCGTATCCTGCACGGCGATACGAATCTGTCCCTCCAGGTTTTGGGTATGGAAGGACAAGCGCCCCCCCGAAGGCATCGCATCTCGTGCATTCAGTGCTAGGTTCAAGAGGATCTGAATGATCTGACCACCGTCTCCACGAATGCAATGGCTTGCCGCGCTCAAGTCGATCTGAAGGTCAATGGTGCTGGGGAGGGTCCGCTCCAGCATCTGGCGAAGTTCCCCCAGCAGTTCATGGATATCCACCGATTCAAGGGTTGCAGGCTCTGCCCTGGCGAATCCCATCAATTGCTTGACCAGATCGGCCCCGCGCCTAGCCGCCCGAGTGATCACATCTGCGTGGTGCTGCCTCTGCTTAGGGTCATCCCCATCCTCTTCAAGAAGCTGCGCGCTCCCCTGGATAGCCGTGAGTAGGTTCCCAAAATCGTGGGCGATCCCACCCGCTAGCGTTCCAAGAGCTTCCATGCGCTGGCTGCGGCGGAGCTGTTCCTCGGCCTCCAACTGGCGCGTGACATCCACGCCAACCACCCAGCCAGCCCATCCCGGTATGGGGAACTGCCAGGATTCGCTGAACCAGCGCACGATCCGATGCTCTCCGTTCTTGGCACACAGACCAAGCTCTATCTCAGACTCACGCCCCTCCCCCCGAGCCAGCGCCATGAGGCGAGCGCGGGCCTCGTTTCCCAGTAGCTCGGAAGTTCCGGCTACCGGATCCTCCGCCACATCCCCGACTGAGCAGCCTGTGCACTGTTCGCAGGCACGGTTCCAGACAATGATTTTTCCACTGGAATCAAAGGCGCAGATGAGCACCGGCATGTTCTGGACAAGGGTACGAAGACGCCCCTCGCTGCGGCGAATCGCGCCTTCGGCCTGCATCCGCATCACGAGTGCCGCCGAAAGACCGAACACAGCCAGCAGGGAGAGTGCGAGGCTGCCCAAGACCACTCCTTTGTTGCGTTCGTAGAAGCTCCGGGGAGGGTTCAGTACGGCCCAAGATAGAGTCCCCCCAAGTGGTGTAAGAGCCGAGGCCACATAGGTTGGCCACCGGGTCCGTAAGGTGAGTTTGCGGACTTACCGACGGAGGGACCGATGGCCATGGATAGGGTGTCGGGGCTGGAGG
>JAYREN010000108.1:0-10884 GCA_041908845.1 Holophaga sp.
AGTGATGGCAAGCTCACCACCCGCATTGGGCACCCTGCCATTCGTTTTGTACTCGAAACATTCGTGCGTTTCGGTGCCGATCCTCGAATCCTATACTTAGCCAAGCCCCATGTGGGCACCGATGTGATCCGCAAGTGTTCGGTGCTCATTCGCAAGGAGGCCCAACGCCGGGGAGCCACCTACCGGTTTAAGGCGAGGCTCGCCGATATCCAGGTTGCCGAAGGGAAGGTTGTCGCGGCGATGCTCGAAGGCGGTGAGATCATTCCCTGCGATGCCCTGGTCCTGGCCCCCGGACACAGCGCCCGGGACACCTTCGAAATGCTCCAGCACCGGGGCGTAGCCATGCGGCAGAAGGCCTTCGCCATGGGCGTGCGGGTGGAACATCCCCAGGCCCTCATCGATCAGGCCCAGTACGGGCCCTCCTGCGGCCATCCCAGCCTGGCCCCGGCGGACTACAAGCTGGTGTGCAACCTTCGGGATAACCGAGCCGCCTACAGTTTCTGCATGTGCCCCGGGGGCGAGGTCATCCAGTGCGCGTCGGAGCCCGGCGGCGTGGTGGTGAACGGCATGAGCAACGCTAAGCGCGACTCCGGTTTCTCCAATTCCGGCCTCGTGGCCAAGGTGAACACTGCGGATTTCGGCTCGGAGGATCTGCTGGCGGGCATGCACCTGCAGCGTCACTGGGAACAAGTCTGCTTCCGGGCCGCCGGGGAAACCTATGGTGCCCCGGCCATGAGCGTTCACGATTTCCTGAAAACCAAGGCCACGGGCCAGCTCCCCCGCACCAGCTTCCGGCCCTTCGCCGTGCCTGCGGATCTCGCCACCTGCCTGCCGACCTTCGTGCTGGCCCAACTGCGGGAGGCGCTGCCGGAGTTTGATCGCAAGATCCGGGGCTTCGCCAGCCGCGAGGCCATCCTGCTCGCCATCGAGAGCCGCACCAGCAGCCCCATCCAGCTCCTGCGAAACGAGGACGGCCAGTCCACCTCCCATGCGGGCCTGTATCCCTGCGGCGAAGGGGCGGGCTTCGCCGGGGGCATCACCAGTGCCGCCGTGGACGGCATCCGCGTGGCGGAGTGGATCGCCTCGAAGGCGGGCGCCCCGACCTTTGAACCCTTCCAGAAGCGGATCAAGAGTGCGGATGTGGCCACGGACTACTGAGCCGCAAGGTATCCCTCTGGTAGCATAAAAAGGAGCGGCTTCCAGCCGCTCCTTTTTATGTGTGTGAGCCCAATGCCCCTTTTAGACGAAATCCAGCGCCGCCGAACCTTCGCGATCATCTCCCATCCCGACGCGGGGAAGACCACCCTAACGGAAAAACTGCTGCTCTATTCGGGCGCCATCGACCGGGCGGGTTCGGTGAAGGGCCGGGAACGGGGCGCCATGGCGCAATCGGACTGGATGAGCATCGAGCAGGAGCGCGGCATCAGTGTGACGAGTGCCGCCATGCAGTTCGACTACAAGGGCTACGCCATCAACCTATTGGATACGCCGGGCCACCAGGACTTCAGCGAAGACACCTACCGGGCCCTCACGGCGGCAGACAGCGTGGTGATGCTGCTGGACTGCGCCAAGGGCGTGGAAGAACAGACCAAGAAACTCTTCCGAGTCGCCAAGGAGCGTCAGCTTCCCATTTTCACCTTCGTGAACAAGCTGGACCGCCCGGGACGGGAGCCCATCGAGTTGATCGACGAAGTGGAGGAACTCTTCGGGCTCCACGCCGTGCCCATGACCTGGCCCATCGGCTCCGGACCGGACTTCAAGGGCGTCTACGTGCGGGCCACGGGACAGCTCCAGGTCTTCGAGCGGGCCAAGGCGGGCCAGAAGGCTCGGGTGGCCGGGCAGGGCGGGCTGGATGATCCCGAGATCGCCTCCCTGCTCACCCCCCAGGAGCTTCAGCAGCTCAAGGACGACGTCGAGCTCATGGATCACGTGCTGCCAGCCTTCGACAAGGCGGCCTTCCTCCGGGGCGAGCAGTCACCCATGTTCTTCGGCTCGGCCCTCAACAACTTCGGCCTGGCCGAGTTCCTGGACGAGTTCCTGGAACTGGCCCCCTGTCCGGGGGAACGGCCCCTGACGAACGGCGGGAGTGTGGCTCCCGAGCAGCCCTTCACGGCCTTCGTGTTCAAGGTGCAGGCCAACATGAACAAGGCCCACCGGGACCGCGTGGCCTTCGCCCGCATCGTCTCGGGCCGCTTCGAGCGAGGCATGGACGCCCTCCACGTGCGGGGGCAGAAGTCCATCAAGCTCAACTACCCCCACATGTTCTTCGGCCGGGAGCGGGAGATCGTGGACGAGGCCTTCCCCGGGGACATCCTGGGCCTCATCAATCCCGGCGTGTTCCGCATCGGGGATGTGCTCAGCGCCAAGGGGCCCATCGAGTTTCATGCGGTGCCCCGCTACTCGCCCGAGCAGTTCTCCAGTGTTCGCTTGGCCGACCCCGGCGCCCGCAAGGGCTTCCTGAAGGGCCTCCAGCAGATCGCCGAGGAAGGCGTAGTGCAGGTATTCTGGCCCAAGGGCGGCGCGCCGCTGCCGATCCTGGGGGCGGTGGGCCGCCTGCAGTTCGAGGTGCTCCAGCACCGGCTCAAGGATGAATACGCCTGCGCGGTCATCCTGGAACCCCGCACCTTCCAGATGGCCCGTTGGATCCAGGGAGGATGGCCCGAGGCCAGCAAGTATTGGGGCGAACTGGTGGAAGACAGTGAGGGGAATGCGGCCATTCTCTTTGAAAATGACTGGCAGAGGCGCACCACCAGCGAGAAATGCCCCGGTCTGGAATTCCTATTGCACCCTCTTAGGTAAGCACTTCTTTCTTTCTTGATCCCTGCTGCCAGAATGCCGATAGGGGAGGTCAGGAGTTGGCCATGCGTCAGGAAATCAGACCCGAGGACTTGATCGTCACCGAACAGGACGGTACCCGACGCATTAACCATGACGTGCTGGAGTCCTACGGCCTCTTCAATCTGCCCAAATCGCTGATGCGCAGCGCCCTGATGGTCTACTATGACAACGCCGCCCGCCAGGGGCGCAATGCGGCGACCACTGTGCGGACCTTCATCACCCTGGCCGGCTCTATCACCCGCTTTCCCAAGCAGGTCGCCATCAACTTCACCCGTGGGGCCGCCTATCGGCGGAACATGAGGATGCTGAGGCGATACAGCCGCTGAGCGCAGCGAAGCGGCTGTCCGGGTCGTGGAGAAGGCTCCTGTGGAGTCTTCGGAGTGGGGCCCCGGTTCGCCGAAGCGCGACACAGCCACTGAGCTTTGTGCTGTGACTCAGCGGTTCTCTGAGCCCCCCATTCGGTAGCCCACACCCACGATCGTCTCGATCAGGTTGGCGGCTTCGCCCAGTTTGGCCCGGACACGGCGCACATGGGCGTCGATGGTGCGGCTCTCACCGAGGTACTCGAGGCCCCAGACCTGGTGCAGAATCTTGTCCCGGCTGTGAACCCGCTGGGGAGACTGGACGAAGTAGGCCAAGAGCTCGAATTCGCGCCGCGTCAGGTCGATGGGTTTCTCGAATACGGTGGCGACATGGGCCTCGAGGTTTACCGATATGGGACCGAAGGAGAACTGATCCGGCCGCTGGGTCTGCTCCAGGAAGGTGGCCCGACGAAGGATGGCCCGGAGCCGGGCGACCAGTTCGCGAATGGAAAGGGGCTTGGAAACATAGTCGTCGGCCCAGAGATCCTGGGCCAGCACCCGGTCGATTTCCTCGTTCTTGCCCGTCAGAAGCAGCAGGGGAAGGCTCCGGGTGCGGGGATCCTGGCGGAGGGTTCGCAGCACCTCCAGTCCGTCCATGTCCGGCAACGTGAGGTCCAGGACGGTGACATCCAGCCGTTCCTTGGTTCCAAGAACGGGCTGGGCGATGAATTTGAGAGCCTCCCGTCCCGTGGCGAAGGCACTGACCTGAAATCCCTCGCCCCGAAGGTGCTGCTCCAGTCCCATCCGAAGATCGGCGTCGCCTTCCAGCAGGAGGAGATGGGGCATGGGGACTCCTGAAGCGACGGGCGTTGGTTTGAGTGAGAGCGGAATCGAATCAGAGGCAAAAGCATACACCAGGAACCATCCGGGACGAGCCGGGCCTTGCCCCGTCGCCTCCGCCCTGTGACAATGGCGGGGAAAGCCAGAGCTGACCGAATCTCCGCGCCAGGCTGGTGAATCAAACGGACTCCAGGGTCTTCACGAAAAATCCTGGATCCAACCTCCCATCTCCCACCGTCCATTCTGAAGGCCCCTCTGCGTTGGAGCACGCGTTGCGGCCCAATCACAGGAGTTCCATTGACCAGAAAATTCATGCTCATCAACGCCACGGATTCTGAAGAGATCCGTGTGGCCACGCTCGTGGATGGAGTCCTCTCCGACTTCGATATCGAGTTCGTCCATAACGAAAAAATCAAAGGCAACATCTACAAGGCCAAGGTGGTCCGGGTGGATACGAGCCTCCAGGCCGCCTTCATCCACTACGGCGGGCAGAAGAACGGCTTCCTCCCCATCGGAGAGCTGCCCCGGGATCTGGTGAGCGGTGATGGCCGTCGCGGCCGCATTCAGGATCTGCTCAGCAAAGACCAGGAAATCATGGTCCAGGCCGTGCGCGAGGAACTGGGCAGCAAGGGCGCTATGATGACCGCCCAGGTAAGCCTGCCGGGCCGTTACCTCGTGCTGACGCCGGGCAACCCCCTCAACGGCATCAGCCGCAAGATTGAGAGCCGGGAAGAGAGGGAGTATTTCAAAAAGCTCATCGACGAACTGGAAATTCCCAAGAATTTCGGGGTCATCGTGCGCACGGCCTCACTCGGGGTCACCAAAGATGATTTCCAGCGGGATCTCGAATATCTCCTCGATACCTACAAGGAAATACAGACCCGCTACAAGCACCGACACGGTGCGGGCCTCGTGTGGCAGGAGGATGACGTCGTCACGCGCACCCTCCGCGATGGTTTCTCCGCCGATATGGAAGAAGTCCACATCGATGACCTGGACACCTTCCAGGCCGCCCAGAGTTTTTTCAAGCGCACGATGCCCCAGCACCTGGGCGTCCTCAAGCACTACGTGGGCAAGAAGCCCCTCTTCTCCAAGTATCAGACTGACGAGCAGATCGACCGGATCTACGCTCGTAGGGTGAGTCTGCCTTCGGGCGGTGCCCTGGTGCTCGATCAGACTGAAGCCTTGGTGGCCGTGGACGTGAACTCCGGCAAGACCAGCGGCGAAGGAGTCGAGGACATGGCCTTCAAGGCCAACATGGAGGCCGCCGAAGAGGCCGCGCGGCAGCTGCGCCTGCGCGATCTGGCGGGCCTTATCGTGATCGACTTCATCGACATGAAGCGAGAATCCCACAACAAGGCCGTGATGGAGCGGCTGGTGGAGTGCCTCAAGGAAGACAAGGCCCGCATGGAAGTGGGGAAGATCAATCGCTTCGGCGTGCTTGTGATGACCCGCCAGCGTCTGCGTCCCTCCCTTCAGCACGTCACCCACGAGGCCTGTCCCACCTGCCAGGGTACTGGTCAGGTCAAGAACATCGAGTCCTTGGTACTCAGCGTCGTGCGGCGCCTAAAGTCCATCCTCAGCAAGGACGGCATCGCCGAAGTGCGGGTCAAGCTGGCGCCTGGCGTCGCCATGGCGGTGCTGAACCAGAAGCGCAAGGATCTCGCGGAGCTGGAGGAGGCCCACGACTCGCGCATTCTGATCCTGGCCGATCCCGAAACGGCCTATGGAGAGATGGCTGCGGAAATCGAGCGCCGCGAAGAAGAGACTGACGAAAAGACTCAGCCTGCACGTCAGGAGCGCCCCCGGGATCATGAGGACGAAACGGTGGTGCTGGGTGGCGACGCCCCCATCTCCTTCGAGAAGGCGCTGGGCCAGGAGCCCAAGCGCATCCAGCCCCCCGCAGATGCGGAGATCAAGTACGATCGCCGGGATGCCCAGCGCGCAGCCCTGGGTGAGTGGGAACGCCTGCGTGCACTCTTCGAGAGCGCAAAGCCTCAAGATGAAGGCAGCGAGGCGATCGAGGAATCGACCGATGAGGTTGCCGAACCCAAGCCAGAGAAGGGCCGGGGACGCCGACGGGGCAAGGGCGGACCCAAGCCTGAAGCCAGCGTAGCGGTGCCAGAAACCCACCCGATCACCGCGGTTGTCGCCCCGCAGGCGTTCCCAGTGCCTGCCCCCCGACCTACTGAGCCCGAGCCGGAACCCGTGAAGCTGGTCTTTGACCCCTCTCTGGTTGGGGATCTCACTAAACCCACCGCCCGTCCCAAGCTCATGGCTACGCCAGTGAACGCACCAGAACCCAAGTCCTCGGCCAAGGTCGAAGTGCCCAGCAAACCCGCCAAGGGACGCCCCAAGGCCGCACCGAAAACGGCGGCCAGTGGCCCTGTGGCCGATACGGCGCCTGCCCGCAAGGTGGGGAAGCCAGCCGCGAAGCCTAAGGCCGCGCCCTCCACACCGGTCGCTAAGCCCAAGACCGCGCCCAAGGTTGCCAAGCCGAAGTCCAAGGCTTAACGGTTTTACCCATGACCCCAAGCATGCGCTCCCGGCTGGCCCTCCTGCTGCTGGGAGCGCCTTGCCTCGCCATCGCGCAGGGGCTGCCACCCATCCCCGGTGGGCCACCTCCCGAGGAGAAACCTCCTCTCGCAGAATTGCTGCCTCTGCGCCCCTTTACCCTCGAACAAGGGGTAGAAGACGGCACGAGTCTGCGATGGCGAGGGGAGCGAGTCGAGGAGGCCGAGGGCGTCTATACCCTTGAGAAGGGTGCCGTCCAGGCTGAAGGCCTACTCTTGCTGGCCGACCGCATCACCTATGAACCGAAGACCGGCAAGATTGAGGCCAGCGGCAGCATCCGACTCGAGGCTCCTGGGTTGAGGCTTCGGTGCGAGCGCTTGCAGATGGACTGGAAGAAGCAGATCGGTGAGGCCTGGGCGCTTGAGCTGGAGGTTCCCCCCAACTGGACTCTTCGCTCCAGTCACGTGGCCTTCGCCACGCTCAAGTCCTGGAATTTCGATTCAGTGGAAATCAGCCCCTGTCCTCAGGTGGAGCCAGGCTGGTCGGCCAAGCTCTCCAATATGAGGCTCGAGCTCGACGGTTTCGCCACCTTCCGCCATGCTCGGATCCTCGTGGGGGGCATTCCGGTCCTCTATATCCCCTGGGCGGCCTATCCGGCGAAGGCCGAACGCAGCTCGGGTCTGCTGCCCCCGCGGGTCGGCTATTCGAGTCGTCTCGGAACCCTGCTGGGACTCTCCTATTACCAAGTGTTCGGAAACACCATGGATGCCACTTTCTCACCGGAGTTCTACACCCGGGAAGGTGCGCTCTGGGGGGGCGAATTCCGCTGGAACCCTGAATTGACCCACTACGGGAGTTTCCGAGGCCAGTACATCAAGCAGCGGAGCAATGACGAAACCCGCTATCGGTACCGACTCCAGGAACTGTGGCAGCGGGAGGACGGGTGGCAGTTCACGGCGGACCTGAACCAAGCCTCCGACACCCTGCTGGAATCCGACTACGGGGGTTCCATGGGTGCTCTCGGTTCGACATCCTTCGATAGCTCCGTTTTCCTGGGAAAGAATCTGCGCTGGGCCTCGATCAACCTGGCGGCGGCGGAGCAGCGGACCTTCTTTCAGCCGGAGGATCCCTTCTATCGCACGGATTTCCCGACCTCGCTGCGGCGGCAGTCGTTGCCTCAATTGCAGGCGCGAATCTATCCCATCTCCCTGGGGCGGTTCTACCTGGATGGAGGCGCGCGAGTCGGTCGTTTCGTGTATCGGCTCGATCTGGGAGAAGGACAGGGCGGAGCTTCCCATGCCTGGACGCGAGGTGATTGGTTCACCCGTCTGCATGGTCGCCTTGGGCAATGGGGCCCCTTCCGGGCGGACCTTCAGCTCGCCGCCCGCTACACCCGCTATAGCGCCTCTTTGACCGAATCCGTTTTTGATCCCACGGATGCTGTCAGCGGCGATTCTCTGGATCCCGCCTCCAATCCGCTGTTCAACCCCTTTCGCGTGGATTCAGGAGCGGTGCAGCGGCTGCTGGGATCGGGCCGCCTTCAATTTTCGGGCCCCCAGCTGGGCCGGACCTTCGAGAAATTAAGCATGATCGGGTATTCCGGAGATCTGAAGCACGTGCTGGAACCCTTTGTGGGGTTCACCAAGAACAGTCGTTCCTCGGTCGAGGGCAGGATCCCGCGTTTCGATGAGGTCGACTCCCGGCCGGGCGTGAATGGCAGTGCCGACGGCGAGGAAAGTGTAGAAATCGGCCTGAAGCAGCACCTGCTGGGGCGGCCCGGGCGAGGGTCACTCTTCGCGGATCTCGTGCGGTGGCGAATTTCCACGCGCTACCACTTCCAGCCGATCCTGCTGACCGACGGTCGATTCAAGCGCGGCTGGGCCTCCCTGGATAACGAAATCGACATGGAGCCCAATGACCGCCTGCGGCTCAGCTTTCGGCGCTCCTCGGAAATCGGGTCGGCGGGCGCCGACAACTCCCTGTCGGCGGAATACACCTCGACCCAGGGCAGCAAGTACAACCTGGCCTTCTTCTCTACGGGCATCAATCGCTTTCTCGTGCGACAGCAAGGCCTCCAAGTTGGGGGTATCCAACGGTTCTTCGACGACCAGTGGCGCCTGGAGTTCCAGGCCAACTACGACATCCACCGCAAGGGTTTCGCCTTCAGCCAGGTTGCACTGGCCTATCTGACGCCCTGTGTGGCTACACGGATTCGCTACAGCCACGTGGCCATCACCGCGCCCGGCGCGCTGGCCAAGGAAGACCGGATCGACCTGACCTTCACCCTGCGAGGGTTCGGTGACTGGGGGCCCTTCGGCCTACGTTGAATGGGGGACCGCCTGCTCCCTGCCGGTCACGATGTCCCCTTGACCCCCACGTGATATCTAGCCCGCAGCGGTCTCAGTCGCCGGGGAGTCTGATTGGAGCACCTCGATCCGGTTCCGCCCTTTGTGCTTGGCCACGTAGAGCGCTTTATCCACGGCCGCAAAAAGGGAGGCGGCGCTGTGACCATCCGGGGCGCCCACGCCAAAGCTCATGGTCGGGAAAACCGTCTGGCCGGATTCGAGGGTGATGGGGTTCTCGTCGATCCTGCGGCGGAGTTTCTCGGCCACTTCTGCACCGGCCTGGATGCTGGTTTCCGTGAGCAGGATGGCAAATTCTTCTCCCCCTATGCGAAAGGCCAGATCGGATCGACGCAGGGCGTGCCGCATGCCCTGTGCCAGGGCCCGGAGCACCTCATCGCCGGCCAGATGTCCAAAACGGTCATTGATCAGTTTGAAGTAGTCAAGGTCGCCCAGGACCAACACAAAGGTCCTCCGGTGGCGTTCCCACTGGTTGAAGGCATTCTCCAGGTTCTGATCAAATGCCCGACGGTTGAGCATGCCCGTGAGGGGATCCGTCAGCACTTCGTTGCGAAGAGCCGCAGTCTCCATTTCCAGAAGGATTCGACGCTCTCTCAGATCGTTGATCTGGAACTGGAATTCCTGCTGGATCCGCTTGGCGTGGATCCACTCGAGCCCACGCCGACACGCATGAAGCAGGCGCGGGGCCGAAAGGGGCAGGGTGACCCAGTCCATGGCGCCCGCCAGCAGCAATTGGCGTTGAAGGGCCTGGCGGGGGATCTGGCCGAGGAGGATGACGTAGGGCGGTGCCTCGCCATGCCCACGCATGGCCTGGAGCGCCGTCAGAGTCCGAGCGCCGGTGGTGTCCATGCCCAGGATCAGCAAGGGAGCCTTGGTTTGGCTCTGCACCCAGGAAAGGTCCTTCAGGGGCGATGCCGTGAGCTCAAAGCCGAAGTGATCGACGAGTCCCCGGATTCTCTGGACAAGCTCTGTGCGCAGCCCAGCCACCAGCAAGGGGACCTTGGAACCACCCCCGGGAATGCTGTCTGCCTCGACGGCGGGCCCCAGGGTGTTCAGGATGCGCTGGAGGCTATCCGTGGCAAGGATGTATCCGTCCACATCGGTCGCGTGAACACGTGGCATCTCATCCTCGAGCAAGGTCTGCTCGAAGATGAGAAAGATGGGGAGGTTCTGGAAGAGAATCCGGGATTCACCCCGAAGCAGAGTACAGAACCGGAAGCCATCCATGGGATCCCCGGCGGCATCCACGAGAATGAGCTGGGCTTGGCTCCAGGCTTCGGAGGCCAGGGCGTCCAGATGGTCCTGAACGTGCAGGACTCTGTTGCCGGCCCCCTCGAAGGCAGTGCGCAGACGCTCGACCAGATCGGCGTGCTTCGTGATGGCCAGAATGTTCATGTGGGGGCGAGTGGGAGGACCGAGTGAGAAGCAGGATAACCGGAAGCGCCGTCAAGAACTGGAGAATCCTTGAAGCTCCTTTTATACCGCTTTTTTCCCAAAACCTCCTTGAGTCGCACCCCAAGCCGGAGGGCTACTCGGCAAGCCCCTGTTCACCCAGCCAGCGCTCCGCGTCGATGCCCGCCATGCAGCCGCTGCCAGCGGCGGTGATGGCCTGTCGGTACACGTGGTCCTGCACGTCGCCGCAGGCAAACACGCCGGGGATGGAAGTGCGGCTGGAGCCCTTTTCCACCGAGAGATAGCCGTTTTCGTCTGTGGCAAGCTGCCCCTGAAACAGCTCCGTGTTGGGTTTGTGGCCGATGGCAACGAAGAGTCCATCCACAGGCAGCTCCGAAAGGGTTCCGTTCTGGGTGTCCTTCAGCTTGAGGGCGCGGATCTTCTCCACCTTGTCGCCCATGGGCGTGTCCAGTGTCGTGGTGAGGATGTCTTCCACCACTTTGTTCCAGCAGAACGTCATCTTCTCGTTCTTCATGGCCCGTTCCTGCATGGCCTTGGAGGCGCGCAGCTTATCGCGGCGATGGATGAGGTTCACCTTGGAGGCGAATTTCGTCAGGTAGACAGCCTCTTCGAGG
>JAYREN010000109.1:0-10745 GCA_041908845.1 Holophaga sp.
CAGAGCCGCCAGGTGGAGGTCGTGGATCGCACCCACCTGGACGCGGTGATGAAGGAGCAGGAACTGGGTGCCAACGGCTACATCGAGCCCGCCACCATCGCCAAGCTGGGCAAGCTGCTCGGCCCTACCGCACTGGTCATCGTGAACGTGAACCGCTCGGACCTCAGCCGCAACCGCGCCACCAAAGAAGAGCGGACCACGGATCGCAAGACCAAGCAGGAGTTGGTGCGCCTGAACCGGACCAGCATCACCAGCCTGGATTTCAGCGCCACCGTGCAGGTGATCGATCTCAGCACCGGCCGCGTCTTCGGAGCCCAGCGCCTGGAGGATGCTCCCAGCCTGAGCAATAGCTCGTACGAGGGATTCCCCGCTTATCCCCTGGATTCCGAAGTGCGCCGCCTGGCCTTCGAGACGGCCAAGGTGAAGGTGCTGCGCCTGCTCCTGCCCTGGAGTGAGGTGCGCAAACTGACCTTCTTCGATGACGAAACCTTCGGCATGGCCAAGGCCCATGATCGGCTGCGAGCCAAGGATGTGCGGGGGGCCCTTGATCTGGCCCAGGAGGGCCTCGAACAATCCAAGCAGGACAAGGGCCAGAAGCCCAAGTACTACCCGCGCACCCAGTACAACGTGGGCATCATCCACTTCATCCTGGGCCGCTACGAAGACGCCCTGCCCTATCTGCGCGCCGCCCTGGATATGCAACCCGAGGCCAGCATCTTCCGGACTGCCCTTCGGGAATGTCAGGAGGCCATATCCCTTCAGGACGCGCTGCGCCGTGCCGAAGTGCGGGGCGAGCAGAACTCCCACCCGGTGGAGCCCCAACCCAAACCGAGCCACGAGCCCAAGCCCGAACCCACTCCCGCCAAAGGCAGCCCCGAGGAACGCCTGAAGCGGCTCCAGGAACTCCACAAGAAGGGCCTACTGGACAAGAAGGACTTCGAGGCCAAGAAGGCGGAGATCCTCAAGGAACTCTGAAATCACCCGGCCTGGGAATGGACACTGGGGCTCCAGCCCTTCTCGTTGAGCAGGCGCACACCCATGATACGGTTCAGGCGGAACGACATCTCCTCCTGATGCAGATGGCAGAAGGCCCGCAGATGCTCACCATCCACGGCCTGGGGCGTGACTCGGCGCAGTTGGCTGCGGTGAGCGGCCAGGGGCATGTAGGTGAGTTCGGCCATCAGGTTGTAGCTGGCGCCGTACTCGAGGATGCGCTGGGTCTCTTCCTGGGCCTGGGGGCCGCCGCCCAGATTCAGCATGGGCACCCGGCGCAGGATCTCGTTGTAGAGCGTAGGGTCTTCGCCCTGGATGCGCTGGAGGGAGGCCTGGATCATCTGCCGCACGGGCTCCAGGTGGTGGTTCATGCCCTTCTCGTTGACGAAGGCGAGGCAGGCCAGGGCCCAGAGGTACAGGGACTCGTCTCCATCCAGGCTGAGGGGCAGGAACCGCCCCGGCTTGGGCAGAAAGCCCGCCTGCTTGAGAAGGGCGAAGGCGTTGGCGGGACCATTGGCCTCCAGAACCGTTTCGGAAATGGCCTTGAGCCCGAGAGGTGCCAGTTCGGGACGTACCATGAGTTCTTCGGCCAGCTCCGGGGTGCGGGCTTTCACCAGACGCGCACCCTGGATCACCTCCACTTCGCCGAGCCGATCACCCAGATCGTCCAGCAACTGGGTGAGGGTCTGGGGCAAGCTGGTGGCGCCGCCCATGAGGCGGAGGCGGATCTCCTCCAGACTCAGGCCGGAATCCAGGGCCCGGATGAGGGTGTCGGGTCCCAGCCGGAGCCCCACCATGGCATCCATCGATTCCACGTCACCGAGTTGCGCCAGGCGCAGCAGTCGGTGGGGGTTCTGGCCCATGGGGGTGAGCAGTTCCAAGTTGGGCTGCACCACCAGGGGCTGCTCGCCCAGGAAGGGCACCCAGTGGCTCTCGGTACCCCGGTGATCGCGGAGCAGGTACTCCTGGGCAAGTGCCTCTCCGTGGGGCGTGAGCCGCACATGGCAGGCCTCCCCATCCATGGCCACCAGGCCCATCCGGCGGAGAAAGGGCAGGAAGACTTCGCGGGTACGACCTTCGTCCAGCGGGTGCAGGGTCTTGAGGAAGGCCAGGAAGGGTTGGACGGAAAGGGTCTGGCCCTTGCGCTCCAGCAGGTGACGCAGGAGGAAGGCGCGGTCTTCTGCGGGGGGCATGTTCCAGAGCTTGAGATCGTCCTCCAGCAGCTTGGCGAAGGCACGCTCGGCCACCCACCGCGGGGGGTGGGAAACCACGGCGGGGAGCAGCGTGTCCACGCGGCCCTCCCGGCTCCAGAGCAGCCCCAGGCGGTGGAGCAGGGCGAAGGCCAGAGTGGCGTCGCGCTCATCCCTGAGGAGGGCATTGCGGCTCAGGAGTTGGCCCAGTTCCTTCTTGGCGGGCAGCCCCCCCTTGAGAACTCGGATGCCGCCCATGCAGCGCAGCAGCACCGAGGTGAGCGCCAAGGCGAAGCCGTACACAGGCGCTTCTTCCAGACAGGTGCCCGCCTCGGCCTGGAAATTGAGCGCGCTCTCATCGAAATCCGCCAGGGCATCGGCGAGGCGACTGGCGATGCCCCAGCCCTTCCCCGAAGGCAGGATCAGCCCCAGATCTGTGAGCAGAGGAATGTGGGCCTCGGAGGGTGCTACCCCATCCTCGGCCAGACGTTTGAGCGCCTTGAGGTGGGCACTATCCAGGTCTGCCAGCACATTGGTGAGCTGCTTGTTGTCCTCCAAGTGGAAGACCATGGTCTTGAGCAGGCGAACGCGGCCTTCCGGCTCTTCTTCCCAGTGCTGGGGCAAGGGCAGTTTCCGGCGTTCACAGATCCTGCGGAGTTGCTCGTCGCTGCAATTGGAAAGCAACAGGTAGTGGGTCTGAGCCATGCAACCTCGCCCGCACCCGCACGTACAGGTGACCGACCAGTGTCCCACGGAAGGCCCGAAAAGACCAGCTTTGTTCTTGAAGGGTTTCCTCCAAGAGCCTTCGTTGACCCTCTTCGATTCCCCATCTAACCTCGGAGGTTTAGGCAGGGTTTCCCTTTGATCGCACTTCGCCCCGAGAATCCCCTGATCGTCCAGAGCGATCGCACCCTGCTGCTGGAGGTGGCCCATCCCGCCTTCGAACAGGTGCGGGATGAGCTCGCCCGCTTCGCGGAACTGGTGAAGAGTCCCGAGCACATCCACACCTACCGCATCACGCCCCTGTCGCTCTGGAATGCCTCGGCCTCTGGCGTGTCCTGCGAGGACATGCTCGAGACACTGGACCACTGGTCGAAATACCCCGTGCCCCAGAACCTCATCCAGGAAATCCAGGATCATGGCACGCGCTACGGCAAGCTCAAGCTCGTACGCAGGGGCGACCGCTTGGCCCTCGAGATGGATGACAAGGGCCTCTTCTGGGAGATCGAGAACCAGAAGAGCCTCCAGGGCCTGCTGGCGGAGCCCTACCCCGACCAGAAGGGCGTCTACCTGCTGGAAGGCATGCGCGGCGAGGCCAAGCTCCAGCTCATCCGCCTGGGCCATCCCGTGCAGGACATGGCGGGCTACAAGGATGGCGATGCCCTGCCCTTCCAGCTTCGCGACAGCCTGCTGGGCAGCGGCAACCCCTTCCGCTTGCGGGCCTACCAAAAGGCCGCAGCGGATGTCTTTCACGCGGGCGGCGGGCCCGAGGGTGGCGCTGGCGTGCTGGTGCTGCCCTGCGGCGCGGGCAAGACCGTCATCGGCATCGGCTGCATGGCGCGGCTCCAGACCCACACCTTGGTGCTCACCACCAACGTGACGGCGGTGAAGCAGTGGAAGCAGGAACTCCTGGACAAGACCACCCTCACCGACGACCAGATCGGTCTGTACACGGGCGACACCAAGGAGATCAAGCCCGTCACCATCGCCACCTACCAGATCCTCACCTACCGCAAGAGCAAGACCGCCCCCTTCGAGCACTTCAAGATCTTCGAGGCCGCCAACTGGGGTCTGGTGATCCACGACGAAGTCCACATGCTGCCCGCGCCGGTCTTCCGAGCGGTGGCCGAACTCCAGGCCAAGCGGCGCCTGGGCCTCACGGCCACCCTGGTGCGCGAGGACGGCAAGGAGGAGGACGTCTTCTCCCTCATCGGCCCCAAGCGGGTGGATGTGCCCTGGAAGGCCTTAGAGAAGGACGGCTTCATCGCCACGGCCCACTGTCTTGAGATCCGTGTGCCCCTGCCCACGGACGAGCGCATGGAATACGCCGTGGCCGACCAGCGCCTGCGGTTCCGCATCGCCTCGGAAAACAGCATGAAGCTGATGGTGGTGGACGAACTGCTCAAGGGCCATACCAATGACCCCGTGCTCGTCATCGGTCAGTATCTGGAGCAGCTCCGGGTCCTGGGCAAGCGCCTTAAGGCGCCGGTGCTCACAGGCCAGACCCCCGAAAAGGAGCGAGAGCGCCTCTACGCCGAGTTCCGCACGGGCCGGCTCAAGGTGCTCATCGTGAGCAAGGTGGCCAACTTCGCCATCGACCTGCCGGATGCCAGCGTGGCCATCCAGGTATCCGGAACCTTCGGTTCCCGACAAGAGGAAGCCCAGCGCCTGGGGCGCATTCTGCGCCCCAAGGGCGAGCGGAACATCTCGTACTTCTACAGCCTCATCAGCCGCGACACCAGCGAACAGGAATTCGCCCGCAACCGCCAACTCTTCCTCACGGAGCAGGGCTACCGCTACCTCATCGAGAGCCGCTACTTCGGAGAGAACGGCCTGCTGAGTGAGCCGGTGGTATGGCCCCAGCTGTTGGAGGAGACTGGCGGCTAGGCTACTTCTTCTGCACGAGTTTCTGGATCTCGGCGGGCAGGGCGAAGGTCTCCTTGGGGATAGGAACGTTGTAGGTGATCGCGTCAAAGGTGATGACCACCACCTGTCCGGCGGCCTTCTGGGTGATCTTGTGAGGCACCAGGGTGCCATCCACCTTGCGGTAGTCGGAGATCACCGTATCCGCCTTGATGTCCCCCATGGCGGTCTTGGCCGTCATGGACATCCCTGCAGGCAGTCCCGTCTTGCAATCCAAGTACTGGATGAAGGGCTCGCCCTGGTGCGGCGCGAGTTCCACCTTGTAGCATTCCCGGCCGTCAAAGGTTTCCAAGCCCAGGGTGCGCACAGCCTTGTAGTCCGCTTTCCAGTCCTCGGTGTGGAAACGTGCGCCGCGCACGGCCTGGAGCTTTTCTTCGCCCTGCTTCACGCTGGGCCCCTGCATCGCCGAGAAGGCCCAGGCGACCTGGCCATCGTGGCCCTCGGTCATCTTGCCAATCCCCGGGAGTTCGATCTCGGTAAGGCTCAGATCGGGCTCGGCCCGGTAGTTCTTCAGGGTGCCCTTCAGGTTCATGGCGGGCATTTCCATGGTGCCACTCAGCACCGTGGTGCGCAGCTTGGCGAAGGCGGCTTTGCCTCCCGCCGCTTCGAGGGCCTTCTCCATGAGAACTTCTCCACTGGGGAGCTTCTCGTCCGCCGCCCGGATTGGCAGGGTGAGGGTGATGGCGCAGAGAGAAAGGGCGAGACTGCGAAACCGCATGTTCATGGTTGCTCCTTGAGGGTTTGGTTGATCCAGGCCACGGCCCGGTCCATGACCGGATCCTTGCCTGCGAGAAGTTCGGACTGCGCGGGTAACACAACTTCGTCGGGAAGCACGCCGAGGCCCTCCAGGGGCTGCCCGCCCTCCGAGGTGTAGTTGGCGATGGCATATTGAAAACCGTCGCCGTTGGGCAGGCGCTCGAACATGGACGGCAGGGCGGCCCCGGCGGTGCGGGTGCCGAAGATCCGCGCCCGCTTCAGGTCCTTCATCCCCTCCGCAAAGATTTCCGAGGTCGAGGCCGAGCAGCCATCCACCAGAATGGCCAAGGGGCCCGCAAAGGCATCGGGTCTCGGGAAAACGACAAAATTGAGCGCTGAGCCCCGCAGGTGCATGGTGCCCAACCGCAGGCCAGAGGCACTGGTGAACCACCCAGCCAAACCCATGGCCATCCCGCCCAACCCGCCGGGGTTGCCCCGAAGATCGAGGATGAAACCCTTGGGCGAACGGTCCTGGAGGGCCTTCTCCACGGCCGTTGTCACCGCCATGGGATTGAGGAAGATGTTGAAGCGGACACAGGCCACGCCTGGAGCGGGTTCTAGCGTGTCGAGCCAGAAGCGGGTGGCGGGCATGTTGCCAAAGGTCGTCAGGGTGCCTCGGGGCTGGGCCCGCTCCAGCTTGAGGCTCCGAGCCTGGCGGCCGTCATGGAATTCCACGTCGATGGCGGTGCCCACCTCACCACTCAGGCTCTCGAGTAAGGCCCGGCTCGCGATGAGTTGGAACTGGGTGGAAGCCAGGAAGCGCTGGCCCAGGCGCGTCAGACGCGGGCCCACGGGTTCTCCGGCGATGCGGAGGATCTCCCACCCCGTCATGACTCCCTGTCGGGCCGCAGGCGAATCCTTTTCGATGCCCGTGACCAGGGCACGACCCTCCAGGATGCGGAGCTCCAGGCCGGGATACCCGCCGCCCTTCGTGCCCCCCTTGCCCTGGAGATCCTGGTACACCTGGGCCGGCACCACGGCGAAATGACTCTGGTTGAGCTTGGCCAGCAGCTCGGTGATGACCTTGCGGGCCTCGTCTGGAGTCTTGGCCGCTTCAACCCTGGGACGAAGGGTGTCATGCACCGCCTGCCAGTTCAGCCCGCCCAGGCTCGGGTCCCAATGGCGATCCCGAACCGTGCTCCACACTTGTTCGAAGGAATCGAGGTTCTGCTGGCGCTGCAGGGGCGTCATCCCAGGCTCACCTGCAAGGAGGCTGCCGACGAGAATCAGAGGAGAAAGGCCTTGGAGGGTTTTCATGGATTCGAGCATAGCGACCCATCCATGGAACCCCTTCGAAAGGTTGGCTCTCAGGGGTCACCGGATGCACTAAAGGGGGTGAACGGTCCAGGCCTGGGGATCACTGGGCTCCGTGCTGTGCGCTCAGTGCAGGCTTTGTATGAGGATGGGCATCACCGCCTGGGTCACCAGGAGCGCGTAGAGCCCGGCCACCACATCGTCGGCCATGATGCCCTGGCCCCCAGGGAGCACCTGGATCTGGTGGATGGGCCAGGGCTTCCAGATATCGAAGAGCCGGAAGAGCAGGAAGGGCACGAAGAGCAGGGGCAGAATGCGCCAGCCCCCTTGGCCGAGGGTCAGTGGCAGATTCAGGGCGAGGTGCCAGCGAACGGGCCAGAGGGCGATCCAGAGGCCCGCCCATTCGTCGGCCACGATGAAGCTGGGATCCTTGAGGCCCGTTTCGCGCACCACGAATCCCGAGGCCTTCACACCGACCCAGGTCATGAGGAGGGGCAGCAGGAGGAACAGCGCCTCAAAGGCCCAGTAGCCGCAGACCAAGGCCCAGCCTGCGGTGGAGGGAAGCGCCAGACCAGAGAAGGGGGTGGCGATCTGCAGGGCGCCGTAGCCCATGAAAAGCCGGGGGACGCTGGGATGGCGCAGGGCCCAGGAAGTGAAGGGCGTGACCACGAGCACCGTGAACACCAGCCAGGCCAGCAGCGCCGCAAGGCTGCCCCAGGTGCCCGGCGCGGGTTTCAAGCGCCCTGACCCGAAGCCCGTGGCCACCCACCAGGCCCAACGGGGGGCGCGGTTTGGGGTCTTTGGAGAGGTTCGAGTCGTGTCCATGGGGCCATTATGGCCCGGCGCGGGCTAGGCCCGAAAACTCGCTTCAAGCTCAAGTACGAAGGCCTCCTGCTCGACAGGGCCCGTCCCGAAGCGCCGCTCCACCTCAAGGCAGGCCGAGTACAGTTCGCCCACCTGCCGGGTGCTCAGGCTCCGGTCCATCCAAGGATAGAGGATCGTGTCCTCCCGCTGGATGTGCCCCGCCAGCAGTTCGCCGTAGGCCCGCAGATGGCGCTCCACCAGCTCGAGATCCCGGACCGCCAAGCCTTCGGCCACGTTCCGCACATGATCGCGGCCCTCGGCATGATCACCACACATCGCCAGCAGGATGAACGAGTCCCGATCGAAATAGGCGAAGAGCAGATCCTCTTCCTTGGCGTGGTGGTAGCGGTCGGCGTAGGTGCGGATGAACTCCAGGCAGCGTTCCACCTTGGGTGCCGTGCCCGCCCAGTCCCGCCGCAGAGCGCCAAGGAGATCGGGAATCCGCGCCAGCAGCCGCTTGATCCAGACGTGCTCCTCCACCATCCGGGCAATGGGCGGACAGAAAGAGGCCCGAGGTTCCGAGGCCTTTCGCTCCAGCACCGGCACCTCGAAGGGCGCACCGCCGTGGATGACCTCGCCCATCCGCTGCAGCAGATCCCCGATCTGTGCCGTATCCAGATCATGGATCTCCAGGATGTCCTTCACCCGGCAGGTGCCCAGGCTGCAAGTCGTGCAGCCGATCCCCGCCGCCTTCAGAACACCGCCCAGGGCCGGATGCTGGTCCATGAGTTCCTTGATGTTCCGCTCGAGTTGTTCGCGCACGTGAGCCCCCTTGGAACCAGCCTGAGGCATCCGAAACCAGGCCACCTTGACCGGGGACAAGTCCAGCGGATTTCGCTTCCGCAAAGATTCGCACCGAAACCTCTGTTGTGACGGGCGAAGGACTCACCCCGCATCACGCAGCCTCCCGGTCGTACAACCCCGGGGGGAAATTCAAAGCGCGAATGGCCGGAGTTCCGTTCCTATCCCCTGAATCCCCTTCATCCCGGCTGAAAACGGATTGAGCCAGGATGGACAGGATGGATGGGATGAGCCTCCGCGATTCAAGCCTCGAGACTCCTCGGGTTCTGCTCGGATATTTCCAGAGCCCCTTTGGCCAAACAACCTCGAGGTTCGGCGCCCTCGGGATCCGTCCCACCCAACCCCTATTCTGAGCCTCCTCGGGTCCCGACTCTGCGGGCCCCACTGGAGCCCACTCCGTCACCCGAGGGGCTCAGATATGTCGCAACGCCTCGGTGACACGGAGGCGAGCGGCCTTGAGGCCCGGGAACAGGGCGGAGAGCTGAATGACGGCCTGAAGCCCCAGGAAGGCCGCGAGGTACACCCCGGGCACGAAGAAGATCCGTAGTTCGTAGCCATGGCTGGTGCCGGGAGGCGCGGGCATCTGCAGGTGCAAGGCATTCAGGCCCGCACGGAGCAGCAGCGTCAGCACGAGTCCCACGGCGCTGCCCGCCAACCCCAACAGGGCGCCCTCCAGCTGCAGCAGGGCTACGAGCTGACCGGGGCGCAGACCCAGGGCCCGCAGGGTGCCGAACTCCCGCACCCGCTCCATCACGCTCATCAGCAAGGTGTTTGCGGTGGCCAGCAGCACCACCAGAGCCAGCACCAGGCCCATGAAGCCGAAAATGGCGAAGTAGAGCAGGCGCACCTGCCGATAGAAGGCCGCCAGCTCGAACCAAGGCTGGGCCGCGCAACCCTCGCCCGCCAGGGCCTGGAGCCGGAGAGCCTCGGGACCCGCTGCCTCGGGATCCTTCAGGATCACGGAGAGTCGGGACCGGGCCGGACCCGCATCCAGCAGCATCGCCGCCGTGCCCAGGCTCACGGTGAGGGTGCGGTCATTGAGTTCCTTCAGGCCAAGATCCTGGAGCCCCACCACTTCCACATCCACGGCATTGAGGGCCCCATCCTTGGTGGTGCTCATGAGGGTCAACCCGCTGCCCACGGAGGCACCCAGACTCTTGGCCAGGCCAATGCCGAGGATCACTTCCCGGGCGGCGGGACCGGCGCTCAACCAGCGCGAACCCCCGCCCCCGTTGGCCTTGGCCCCATCCTTTACCTGTTCCAGGCTGGCCATGAACCGAGCTTCGCGCTCGGGATCCACAGCGCTCCCCAGAAAGGCCACGCTGCGGGCCCCGCTGGAGAGGAGGCCCATGAACTGGATGCGGGGCAGCACCTCCGCCACGGCGGCGTCTTCGCGCAGCCGCTGGGCCAGAGCTTCCCCGTCTGGCAGGGCATATTCCAGACTCTGGGCTTCATCTCCCTCCAGGGCCTTGGGGTGGAGAATCTGCACGTGGCCCAGGCCGCCCCGGATGGCGGAATCCGCCAGCCCTTCGAAAGTCTGGGACATGAAGCCCCCGGCCAGGGCCAGGGCCATGAAACCCGCGGCCAGCACCGCCAGGCTGAGCAGGGTGCGCCGCCGCTGGCGGGCGATGTTGCGGAGAGCGAGGCGCAGGAGCGTCATGGGTTCACCCGGCGCCCGTCTTCCAGGCGGAAGACCTCGTCGGCGCGACCGATCACCGCCGGGTCATGGCTGGCGATGAGGAAGGCCGTGCCCGTTTCCCGGGCCAGGCCGGTCATGAGATCCAGCAGGGGCCCGCCATGGGCATGATCCAGATTAGCCGTGGGTTCGTCCGCCAGCACCAGCCGGGGCTGGCCCGCCAGGGCCCGGGCGATGGCCACCCGCTGCTGCTGGCCCCCGCTCAACTGACCGGGGCGATGGGCGAGGCGATCCGATAGTCCCACCCGCACCAGCATTTCGGTGGCGCGATCCCGGGCCTTGGCCTCGGGCATGCCCTGGAGTTGCAGGGGCAGCATCACGTTCTCCAGGGCATTCAACACCGGCACCAGGTTGAAACTCTGGAAGACGAAGCCCAGCTTGCGCAGGCGCAGGGCACAGCGGGCCTTCTCCGACAGGCTGGAGACAATTTCGCCCTCCAGGCGCACCTCGCCCGCCTCCGGGGGATCCAGCAGGCCCGCTACCTGCAGCAGGGTGGTCTTGCCGCTGCCGCTGGGACCGGCCAGCACCGCCACGACGCCGGAACCCAC
>JAYREN010000110.1:0-10698 GCA_041908845.1 Holophaga sp.
GCCAGGTTTCGCCGATGGCCACCCCTTTCCGTGACGGGGTCAGTTGACCTGGAGCACCCGGAAGCTAACCTTGTTTTCTCCCGTGGCCTGGGTCTGCACCGCGCCGGCCACGAATCTCGGGCCTTGAGGATCCAAGGGGACCGACATGACGAAAACGACCTCGCCCAAAGTTGTGGCTTGAATCTGGGCCACGGTCGCGACTTCATCTTCCGTAGCCGCAGTGGTTACCGCGATGGTGTGGGTGAAGGCTGGGCCATTGGGGTTGTAGGGATTCCTGAGGCTTGCCGAAGTCTTTAGGAACGCCTCCAAATCCGCCTTGATGGCCCCCGGTTCTGTGGTGGTTTCGAGGGCGCGCCCATAGCGATTGGCAAGGTCGGGGAGGGTGGAATTCAGGGTCATCACCACGGCCTTGTCCCGGGCCCTGGCCCGCTGGCCCAGCAGCGCGGGGATGGCGATGGCGCTCACGATTCCCACGAAGGGGAGCATGATCACGGGCATGATGAGGCCGATGATGCCCAGCACGAGCCCGCTGGAGGTGGGCACCCGATAGCTCTCGGGACTCTCTTGGGCCAGCCGTTTGGCCTTGGCCTGTTGCACCAGCGCGATGATCCCGAGAACGATTCCCACTGGGATCCCGATGCAGGTCAGCGAGGTCGCGATGGCGAGGATCCCGCAGATACGGGAACCCTTCGCGCCCGGGGCTTCGGTGAGGAAAGGTGCGGCGTTATTCATGGGGGCCGTGAGGGAATGGTTTTCTCATTCCCTCACGGCCCCCGCGGAGGGTCAAGGACTGCCGCCCTTTTGGCAGACTCTTGTAATCAAAACCACAGGCCCCCATGCAGCCCCTGCTCATCCTCCGCGTCCACTCTGACCTCCGGCTTGGTTTCGGCCACGTCGCCCGCGCGCTGGCCATCCAGGAAGCCTGGGCCGCCCTGGGCGGACAGGCCTGCCTCGCCATCAGTGGAGATGGCCGAGCACGACGGGTGGGGGCAGGCCGTCACCCCTTCCTCGAGCGTGATCTGCCCTGCGAGGTTGTGGATCTCGGCGAGGCCGAACGAGCCGAAATCCCAGGGAGCCTCAAGGCGCGAGCTACCGTGGCGCTTTTGGATCAATGGGACTGCTCGCTTGAGCAGATCCAGGCCCTGCGTCCCCTTAAGATCGCGGTGATGGAGGATGACGGGGACGCCCACGAGCAGGCGGATCTGCTCTTCCAGCCCTACCTCGACGGCATCAGCTGGCCCGCGGGGCCGCTCAAGGTCGTGGATGGTCGAAAGATCCGGCCCTGTGAGACGACCCACGCTGGATGCCGGGTGTTGCGCGGTGGCAACTACGTGGTGGTGAATCCCACCGCCGTCCAGCTGCGGCCCAAGCGTGAAGGCTTGCAGCCACTTTCGGCCCATAGGCTACTCGTGACCTTTGGGGGCACCGATGGTCCCGGGCTGGCCCAGCGTGCCTTCGAGGTGCTCCGGGGGCTCGTCGCCAGTGGGCGATGGGTCGGCACCTGCACGATTCTCGCTCCCCAGGGCGTGCAGGGGGCACCCTTTCCTGGCTGCACGGTGCTTCCCGGGCTGCCCGAGCTCACGCGCCGCATCCAGGATTTCGATGGCATCTGGTGCGCTGCCGGGCTCACCCTTGCCGAGGCCCTGTGCATGGGCGTTCCAGCGGCGGCCTGGGGCCAGAACCAGCGCCAGGCCCGCATGATCGGAGATCTTGCCATGGCCAACGGGTGTTTCAGTCTCGGCATTGGGCCCGAGGCCGATGGTTCGGTGGTGGCGGGTGCGCTCGCCCACTGGCTGAGTGCCGAGGGGCAGGAGAGTCGCCAGGAGCAGGTGCGGGACGGAATGGCGCTGGTGGATGGAATGGGCGCGTCCCGGGTGGCCCAGGAACTCTGGAGCCTTGCCCAGCAGGCGATCAGAGAGCCTGTTCATGGAAATTGATTCTTGACCTTGGAGCGGTTCAGCGATAAGGTTTCCTTTCTGCGACCTGCCGAGGGCGGGCCGCGCATGCGACGCCAGAGGCACCGGAGTTTGGCCATGAGCACCTATTTCCCTAAGGCCCAAGATCAGATCGACCGCAAGTGGTTCCTCGTGGACGCCACTGGAATTCCGGTCGGGCGCCTGAGCACTGTCCTCGCCGACGTTCTGTCGGGCAAGGCGAAGCCCACCTGGACGCCCTTTCTGGATATGGGTGACCACGTTGTGGTCATCAATGCCTCCAAGGCCGTGCTGACGGGTCGTAAGCCCCAGCAGAAGATGTATCGCCGCACCACGACTCAGCCCGGTTCCATGAAGGAAGTCCGTGCCGACGTCATGCAGGCGGTCTTCCCCAACCGGGTCATCGAAGCCGCGGTCAAGGGCATGCTCCCCAAGGGCCCCCTCGGACGGGCGATGTATCGCAAGCTCAAGGTGTATGACGGTGCCGAGCACCAGCACGCCGCTCAGCAGCCCGAACCCCTGACCATCAAGCTGTAATCTCTCGAGGCCACCATGGCGATTTCCCAGAACTATGGAACCGGTCGTCGCAAGACGTCCGCCGCTCGTGTTTTCATGCGTCCCGGCACCGGCACCGTCACGGTGAACGGCCGCACCCTGGAGCACTACTTCCCCAATGCCGTGCTGCGCATGGTGGTGAACCAGCCCTTGTCCATCACGGACATGTCCGGCAAGTTCGACTTCCATGTCACGGTTGCCGGAGGCGGTCCCTCCGGGCAGGCTTCGGCCATCCGCATGGGCATCTCCCGCGCCCTGCTTCGCTACAACGAGCAGCTCAAGGCCACCCTCCGCGCCGTGGGCCTGCTAACCCGCGACCCCCGCATGAAGGAACGTAAGAAGCCCGGTCAGAAGGCCGCCCGTCGTCGCTTCCAGTTCTCCAAGCGCTAATTTTTCGGGTTTACCGAAAAATTACAGGTTTTTCCAATTCGGGGAGCTGCGGCTCCCCGAAGTTTCACCGGGCCGAACATCTGTTCGGCCGAATCGGGCGGGTAACCGCCTTTCATCCCAACCGCGGCGGAGCCGCAATCGTTGAGGAGGCCATCATGGCTGCCATCCAGATGAAGGAACTGCTCGAAGCAGGCGTGCACTTCGGTCACCAGACCAAGCGCTGGAACCCCAAGATGAAGAAGTACATCTTCGGCGCCCGCAACAGCATCTACATCATTGATCTACAGAAGACCCTGCGCCTGTGGAACCAGGCCGCGAATTTCCTGACCAAGGCCGCCAGCGAAGGAAAGAATTTCCTGTTCGTGGGCACTAAGCCCCAGGCCCAGGAACTCATCGCCGAGCAGGCTGCCCGCTGCGGCGCCCACTATGTGAACAACCGTTGGCTGGGCGGCATGCTCACCAACTTCACCACCATCAAGAAGTCCCTGGACAAGCTCAAGGAATTCGAAGCCATCCTGAACGATCCGGCCCGCACTGCCCAGATGTCCAAGAAGGAAATCCTGAACCTGGACCGCCAGCGCACCAAGCTGGATGCGGCTTTCCACGGCATCCGCGACATGCGCGGCGTGCCCGATGTCATCTTCGTCGTGGATCCCCATCGCGAAGACATCGCCATCACCGAGGCTGCCAAGCTCGGCATCAAGATCGTGGGCATCGTGGACACCAACTGCGACCCCGACAAGATCGACTATGTCATTCCCGGCAACGATGATGCCATCCGCTCCATCCTGCTTTTCTCCGAGCGTGCCGCGGACTCCATTCTGGAGGGCCGTCAGTCCTTCCGCGACAAATCGGACAACGATGACATGAAGGCCATGATGGCCGAGAAGATGAACGAGGGTGGCGAGGCCTAGCCTCGTCAGGGATCTTCGACCGGAAGCCGCTGGTGTGGCTTCCGGTCGAAGGTTGCAGGCGTTTCCCTTTTTTTTGACCAATTAAAAGGAGATTGACATGGCATTCACCGCCCAGGATGTGAAGACACTGCGCGACAAGACCGGCCTCGGCATGATGGATTGCAAGAAGGCCCTGGAAGAGAACGACGGCAACATCGATCAGGCCGTGGACTGGCTTCGCAAAAAGGGCCTCGCCGCTGGTGCCAAGAAGGCCGACCGCATCGCTGCCGAAGGCATCGTGGAGGCATACATCCACCCCGGTGGCCGCGTGGGCGTGCTGTTGGAAGTGAACTGCGAAACGGATTTCGTGGGCAAGACCGACAGCTTCCATCGCCTCGTCCGCGAGATCGCAATGCATATCGCTTCCCATGACCCCGCGCCGGTCTTCGTGCGCCGGGAGGAAGTGACCGCCGACTTCATCGAGAAGGAAAAGGAAATTGCCCGCGCCCAGGCCGAAGCCACCGGCAAGCCCGCGAACATCATCGAGAAGATCGTTGAGGGCAAGGTCAACTCCATCTACAAAGACAGCTGCGTGCTGGAGCAGCAGTTCGTGATGAATCCCGACCTCACCATCGAGCAGTACCTCAGCCAGAAGACCGCCGAGATCGGCGAGAAGCTCAGCCTGCGCCGCTTCGTGAAGTGGAACATGGGCGAGGGCATCGAGAAGCGCAAGGACGATTTCGCCGCTGAAGTCGCCGCGCAGATGGGCAACTAGAACAAAAACGAAAAGTCCACCACGGAGAACACTGAGAGCACTGAGAAAAGAGCACGGAGGGAAAAACGACCATGTCATTTCTCTGTGCTTCCTCTGTGTCCTCCGTGTTCTCCGTGGTGATTCATTTCTGGAGTCGATCATGAGCAAAGTAGCGTGGCTCTTTCCCGGGCAGGGATCCCAAGCTGTGGGTATGGGCATGGCCCTGGCGGCCGTGGAACCCGTCGCCAAGAAGCTGCTGCAGGAGGCTGATGAGGCGCTGGGGTTCAGTCTCTCCAAGGTGATGGCTGAGGGGCCGGAAGATACCCTGAAGCTCACGGAGCACACTCAGCCAGCTATCCTCACGCATTCCACCCTGGTCGTTCAGGCCTACGGTTCCAGACTGCCCAAGGCCGATTTCGTCGCGGGCCACAGCCTGGGGGAATACAGTGCCTTGGTGGCTGCTGGCGCCCTGGCCTTTGCTGACGCCGTGCGCACCGTGCGTGAGCGCGGTCGGGCCATGCAGGTGGCCGTGCCCGTGGGCGTGGGCGCAATGGCGGCCATCATCGGCATGACGGCGGCAGACGTCGAAGCTGGCTGCAACGAGGCCGCTGCGAGGACAGAGAAGATCGTAGTTCCCGCCAACTTCAACGGCGCGGGACAGATCGTGATTGCCGGACATGTGGAGGCCGTGGAGGCAGCCATGGAGATCCTGAAGGCCAAGGGTGGGCGCAAGATGATGAAGCTACCCGTGAGCGCACCTTTCCATAGCCCCTTGATGGAACCTGCCCAGGCCCACATGGAGCCCGTTCTGAGGGCTCTGGAATTCAAGGCTCCCGCGTGTCCCCTGGTGAACAACGTGGATGCTCGGATCGTCACCGATCCCGCCGAATTGCGGGATGGTCTCGTGCGGCAGATCCCGGGCGCGGTGCGCTGGGAGGCCATCATGCAGGTGCTCCTGAATGATGGCGTGACGACCTTCCTGGAACTCGGACCCGGCAAGGTGCTCAGCGGCATCGCGGGTCGCATGGCCAAGGAAGCGGGCATCGAGATCAAGACCATCACGATCAGCGCCCCCGAAGATCTTGCCCAGCTGAGCTAATCGGCTTCGCACTTCATCGAGGATGGGGCGCAAGGGTTGGTCGAGCCTGTCATCATGAGGGCATGACAGCCTTTGTCTATCTTCATGGCTTTGCCTCGGGGCCTACAGGCCGCAAGGCCGATCATTGTCGTGCCTGGGCGGCGGCCCGGGAGATCGAGTTTCTGGCTCCGGATCTGAACCTGCCCTCTTTCGAGAGTCTCACCATCAGCGCCCAAGTCGAGGCGGTGGAAGCCTTGCTGGCTGAGCTTTCCGAGCCACCAGTCATGGTGGGGTCCTCGCTGGGGGGCGTGGTGGCTGCGGCGGTGGCGCATCGTGGCGCGGCTCTCAAAAAGCTCATCCTGCTGGCGCCAGGACTTGGGTTCGCCCGGCGTCGGCTTTTTTCCGCGAGATGGGCAGGCTATCGCCAGCATCGCCGGCTGCCGGTTTACCACCATGCCTATCAGCGTTGGGTCAAGCTGGGGGCGGAACTGCTGGATGACCTGCCCACCTGGGCGGATGATGACAATTGGCAGGTGCGTACCCAGGTTGTGGTGATTCATGGACGGATGGATGAATCCGTTCCGGCTGCAGAGAGCGAGGCCTTCCTGGCCCGACATCCGGGTGGCGTGCTACATCTGTTGGATGATGACCACGGACTGCTGAAGCCCGAGACCCTGGCCGTGCTGGATTTTGAGCTGGAAATGGCCTTCAGCGGGGAATGACGTAGAAGAGCACCGAAACGACGTGGCAGGCACTGCCGAGAATCACGAACAGGTGCCAGATGGCGTGGTGGTAGGGAAGCCTCTTCCATGCGTAAAAAATCACGCCTCCGGTGTAGAAAACGCCCCCGCCAAAAAGGGTGACAAGCCCGCCCATGGCTAGGGACTCAGCCAGGGGGCCCAGAGCGACGAGCACGATCCAACCCATGGCGATGTAGACCAGGGTGGAGAGCCACCGCAGGCGGGGACCGAAGATGGCCTTCAGAGTGACGCCCAAGGCCGCGAGGCCCCAGACTACGCCGAAGAGGCTCCATCCCCAGGTGCCCCGCAGCGTTGCGATGCAGTAGGGCGTGTACGTGCCGGCGATGAGGAGGAAGATCGCCGCATGATCCAGGATGTGGAAGATGCTCTTCACGCCAGGATCGCGGAGCGCGTGATACACCGTGGACACGGCATAGAGCACCACCAGGCTGGCACCAAAGACGCTCACGCCCACAACGTGGCGCGCCGTGCCCTTCATGGCGGCGAGCACCACCATGATCACCAGTGCCGCAATGGCCAGGACAGTGCCCAGGCCGTGGGTCAGACTGTTGGCGAACTCCACCCGTCGGGATTCATCGGGGAATGCGTCCATGGCGTGTTCCATGGCTCATGATGCCACAGGCTCCGATAGGCTATCCGGATGCGAATCCTTCCGGCCTGCCTGGCGATTCTTCTTGCTTGCGCCCTGAACGCGGCTCCTCCCGTCATCGCTGCGAAGGGGATGGTGGTCGCCCAGGAGCGCCAAGCTTCCCTGGCTGGGGCGCAGGTCCTGCGGGAAGGTGGCACGGCCGTGGACGCCGCTGTGGCCACGGCCTTCCTGCTCGCGGTCACCCATCCCATTGCAGGCAACATCGGCGGCGGAGGCTTCCTGCTGGTTCGACGGGCCGATGGCCGCGCCGAGGTGATCGATTTTCGGGAAACGGCCCCCACCGGATCCCATCCCCACATGTTCCAGGAGCAGGGGCGCTACAGTGAGGTCTTGCATCATGAGTCCATTCGCTCGGTGGGAGTGCCTGGCACCATTCGCGGGTTGCACCTCGCCTGGCGGCGCCATGGCAGGCTGCCCTGGAAGCGGCTGGTGGAACCTGCAGTGGCACTCGCTCGCGATGGATTTCCCGTCACTGAGACGCTGGCGGGTTCCCTGAAGCAGTTCCTGCCAGAACTCCAGAAGAACCCTGCGGCCCTGGCGCAGTTCACCCGAGGGGGCAGGGCGTACGAACCGGGAGAGATCCTGGTGCAGCCCGACTTGGCCCGCACCTTGGCGCGTCTCGCCGCGAAGGGGCCCGATGACTTCTACAGAGGCGAGACGGCCCGATTGATCGCGAAGGAAATGAAGGCCCAGGGTGGCCTCATCACCCTGAAGGATCTGGCAGCCTATCGCGCCCGGCTGCGCAGGCCGCTGAAGGGAAGCTACCGGGGACTCGCCGTGCTCACGGTGCCGCCGCCCAGCGGGGGAGGCCTCGCGGTGCTGCAGATGCTGAACATGCTCGAAGGTCTCGATATAAGGGACATGGGTCGGGAATCCGCTCCCTTGCTGCACCTGGAGGCCGAGGCCATGCGTCGGGCCTTCGCGGACCGCGCCCGGTGGATCGGCGATCCGGCCTTCAATGGCGGCATGCCTCTGGCAAGGCTCATGTCCAAGGCCTACGCGGCCTCGCTGCGAAAGGGCATCGATCCGACCAAGGCTTCTGTGTCATCGCCGGACAGCCTTTCTGGAGACCAGGAAAAGGAAGAGACGACACACATCTCGGTGGTAGATGCGGCGCGCAACGCGGTTTCGCTCACCTACACCTTGGAGGACAACTACGGTTCGAAGAGGGTCGTGCCCGGTGGGGGTTTCCTGCTGAACAACGAGATGGGCGACTTCAACGGTCAGCCGGGCCTCACGGATGCCACCGGCCTCATCGGCACGAAACCCAATCTTGCGGCTCCGGGCAAGCGCATGCTCAGCAGCATGGCGCCCACGATCCTCCTTCGTAGAGGGAAGGTGTTCATGGTGACGGGCAGCCCCGGTGGGCGCACCATTCCCAATACGGTGCTGCAGACCATCCTCAACGTGGTGGATTTCGGTATGGAGGCCCAGGCCGCGGTGGATGCGCCGCGCATCCATCACCAGTGGCTGCCTGACCGCATCGGCTACGAGAAAGGCCGGATGGATGCCGCCGTGATGGAGGCGTTGAAGGCCAATGGGCACGCGCTGTGCGAGCGCCCCCGCACGGGCGTGGCGCAAGTCATCGTGGTCGGACCTGATGGCAACCTGGTGGGCGGCGCGGACCATCTCCGCTGGGCTGAGAGTGCCGCAGCGGGGTTTTGATTCAGTCCATTCGATCCAGATCGAGCAGCCCTTCTGGGGGATCCAGATCGATGCGCTTGTTGGGCAGGTTCAGGGTGAACCAGGCCTTCACGAAAGGGATGTCACGGCGCCCGGTGCGCCCCTTGCGTAGATCCCGCATCACCACCATGTCGTATTCCATGGGGGTGGGATCCAGGCGCATCACTTCGCCCACCTTCTGACCCTGCACGAAGACTTCGCAGCCGATCCATTGGTGCCGGAAGCTTTCCCCCTCCTCCAGTTCGGCCTGCTGCTCGGGCATCCACAGGGCCCAGCCCTTGAATCCTTCGGCGGCGGTGCGGTCGGGGATCTCCTCAAAAGCCACGCAGGCCCGTCCTTGGTGCCAGCGGAACCCGCGCAGTTTGATGGGCCGGGCCGGGGCAGCGGCCGTCTCGGCGTGATCGAGCACCATCTCCGGTGGAGCGAGGATGAGCCCAGCGAGCTCCTGGAGCTTCTCGGGCTTGTCCATCACCTCGTGCAGCAGGAACTCGCCCTTGAGCCCCTGGATCTTGGCGAGGTGGGCCAGCAGCAGCATCAGTTCGCCTCGGCGCGGGGTGGTCGTTCACCCCGCTCGGGGCGGTGGGCGCGGCGTTCCTCTTCGGCTTCGAAGATTTCCACATTCACGCGAATGCCTGCCTTGTCGCCCGCAGCCTGGCAGAGCGTGCGCAGCGAACTGATCATCCGGCCGCTCTTGCCGATGATGCGGCCGCGGTCCTTGGGCTCGGCGTGGATGAAGACATCCCGCTTGCGCCCATCGTCCTTTACCTCGATGCGCAGGGCTTCGGGGTGTTCCACGACGGGCGTGAGGACATCGATGAGGAAGGCTTCGAAATCCATGGAGACTCCAGGGGAGACTTCAATCATATAGCGCGAAAAGCCGGGACGAGCCCGGCCTTCCGAATATCAGAAGCGAATTACGCCTAGATGATCGCGTTCTTCTTGAAGAGCTCGAGTACGGTCTTGGAGGGCTGGGCACCCTTCTGGATCCATGCCTTGGCCTTGTCGGCATCGATGCGAAGCGTTTCCCCGGCGGTGGCGATGGGATTCACGAAGCCGATGATCTCGAGGGCCTGGCCGGTGGGAATGCGATCGTTCTCGGAGACGACGATGTGATAGAAGGGCCGTTTCTTGGCGCCATTACGGGCGAGACGAATGGAAAGCATCAGGAACTCCTTGAGCTGACCAGTTTAGCGCGCCATGCAGCGCACCCCAAGCCAAAATTACGGAGAGGTGTAAGGGGATGGACTGATTCCAGTTGGGTGCCCGGTTTTCCTGGATTTGGGTTCGGCTCGGATTGGCCTGGGCAATCCCGTGGTATAGAAAGATGCTTCAATTCAGATCTTTGATCGTCCCCCAGATCCTTGGCGCGCTCACACGCGGTCCCCTCCGACGGGGTGGTCGGGATCGAAGATACGTAATGGGGAAATTCCACGAACACCCCGGCTGCAATGGACCGCCTCTGTCTTGGGTCGGTGCCAAGGTGCCCAATTTCGAGCATGGGCCAAGCTCAGAAAGCTCGCTGTCTTGAGTTCGAGAATCGCAATAAATTCGATGGACCCCTATCCACACGGAGGTAATGCATGACCCTCATTCCACCCATTTTCTGGTTGGCCCCGGTGGGGTCGGTCCTCGCGCTGCTGTTCGCGCGGTATTTCTACAGCGCGATGCTGAAATCGGATCCCGGCACGGCGGATATGCAGCGCATCGCCGGATACGTGGAGAAGGGTGCCCTGGCCTACCTGCGGCGTCAGTATCGGGTTGTTGCAATCGTCTTTCTGGTCGTATTCGCGATCTTTGCCTTTATGGCATATGTGTTGAAAACACAGAACGCCTGGGTACCTTTCGCCTTCATCACCGGCGGTTTCTTCTCGGGTTTGGCGGGTCTTTTGGGCATGAAGACGGCCACAAAGGCCTCGAACCGCACCGCTGCGGGCGCCATGAAGTCCCTCAATCAGGGACTCCAGGTGGCCTTCCGCTCGGGCGCCGTGATGGGATTGGTCG
>JAYREN010000111.1:0-10692 GCA_041908845.1 Holophaga sp.
CGGTAAGCGGCAAACTCACCTTACGGAACCCGGTGGCCAACCTATGTGGCCTTGGCTCTTACACCACTTGAGGGGACTCTATCGCACCTGATGGCCGACCACGTCCACATGCTGATCTCGATCCCGCCGAAGTATGCGGTGTCGCAGGTGATCGGATTCATCAAGGGAAAGAGCGCGATCCATCTTGCGCGGGTATATGGGGAGCGGAAGCGAAACTTCGTAGGTCAGCACTTCTGGGCCAGGGGGTATTTCGTGTCAACGGTGGGCCGAGATGAAGACGTGGTGCGGGACTACATCCGGCACCAGGAGAAGGAGGACCAACGATTGGAACAACTCGCGCTCTTTGACTGAGGTTGCCACCGATTCGGTGGCTCAACGAAAGAGGGGCCGCGTTAGCGACCCCGCACAGCCGCTTTGAGCGGCTCACGAACAAAAGCCCCCGGCTTTGCCGGGGGATGCCTTACTGCTCGCCACCTTTCCCATTGCCCGGTGGACGGATCGCTGTGGACGGAAGGCGCCCATGATGTGGGGATTGATTGGGCTCGCCTTCACCACGCTGGCTTTTGCCTACAGTCGCAGCTACGGAGTTCTCTTGATCGCGCGGGCCTTGCAAGGGGTGGCGGGGGCAGCGACCTGGGTGCCCGGTATGGCCCTGGTTGCCGATCATTTTCCGAAAGAAGAGCGAGGCCGTGCCATGGGCATCGTCTTCGCAGGCGCCAATCTGGGGCTTCTGATCGGTCCTCCCCTGTCGGGTTTTCTCGATCATTGCATCGGGCCCATGGCACCCTTCCCCCTCGGAATCGCGCTTGTGGTGATCGATGCCCTCGGGCGAGCCTTTCTGCTCAAGGAGGCCGCACCGATTCGGAGTTTGCCGATTCCCTGGAAGGTGCTGCTGAGGAATCGGATTGTCCTTGTCTTTGCGGGAGCGATGGTGCTGGGCGCGGGATTCTGGACGCTGATGGAATCCGCCCTTCCCTTGGACTTCTCTCGGCGGTTGGCCCTCGGCCCCTTTGGCATCGGGCTTCTCTTTGGCGCCGCGGCCCTGGCCCACACGATCAGCAGTCCCTGGATGGGGCGGCTCTCGGACCGCATCGGTCGGGCCCGGGTGCTTCGAATCGGTCTTGCCGCCTCTGTGCTCCTCCTTCCTCTTCCGGCGCTCCTGAATCACAGCTGGGCCATCGCGCTGGCCATGGGCGCCCTGGGGTTCAACCTCAGCTTCTTGGTGAGCCCTTGCAGCCCGGCGGTGGCTGATCAGATCGAGCGCATGGAGAGCCAGAGCTTCGCGTCCGGGTTTTCCATTCTGAACCTTGCCTACTCGATCGGGATGATTCTCGGACCCATGGTCGGGGGCTTCCTCATCGACGCCCTTGGGCTGCCTTGGGCTCTCGGCGTGCTGGGGCTAGGCTTCGGAGCCTATCTGGGGGCGACGAGGGGCTTCACGACTTGAAGGCCCGGTAGATCCTGCGTTCGGCCTCGGGGCCCAGGGGAACTCCGCCCAGGTCGCCGAAGGTTTGATCGATGACGAAGCCCGCCTCCCTCAGGAATGCGGATACTTCCGTGTCCGTGGGAATCCAGATGTCGTGGCGGAAGCGGATTCCATCCAGGATCCGATCCGTGAGGATGCGCTTTCGATCCGAACTCCAGCGGACGCGCTCACGATACCCATCGGCCCAGAACCAATCCTGTCCCACGCGCCGGGTGGCGTTCTCCAGGTAGATGCGCCCCACCAGATCGAGCAGCAGGACTCCTCCCGGCTTGAGCACCCGTGCGAATTCCGTGAGCTGGCGCAGGTTCTCGGCTTCCGACGCGAAATAGCCCCAGCTCGTGAACGCGCAGAACACCCCGTCCGCGCAGCCATTTCGGAAGGGCAGGGCCCGGAGATCAAGACGTGCCATGGGCCCAGGATGCTCCTTGGCGTGGCGCCGCAGGTTCAATGTGCTCAGATCACCGCCCACGACTCGGAGATCCCTGGCCTCGAGGGCTGGCTGCAGCCGCCCCCAGCCGCAGGGGAGATCGAGGACGAGTGAACCGGAAGGCAGGCCCAGCATCGCCGCCAGGGCAGGGCCCTCCTCATCCGCCTCATGCTCCTTGTTCTGATAGATCTGGAAGTAGAGCGGGTGGTCGAAGTCTCGGGCGAACCATTCCATGCCGTGAAGTGTGCCACGGCCCCTCTCTTCATGTTTCAAGCCTTCGCAAAGAGGGCATGCTTCGCTAATCTGGAAGATCACATCCGGAGTCCTTGGGTGGACTCCCCAGCGCACGAGGGCGCCATGAGCGATGCTCCAACCAAGAAGAAGTATTCGGTCTTTCTCCCCCGGACCGAATTCCCCATGAAGGCGGATCTGCCTCAACGGGAGCCGAAGCGGCTGGAACGATGGAGGGGCGAGAAGCTCTACGAGCGGATCGAGGCCCATCGCCGGGCCGAAAATGCGGCGGGCAAGGGCAAGGGGCGCCGCATCCTGCACGATGGCCCGCCCTATGCCAACGGCGCGATCCACATCGGTCACGCGCTGAACAAGATCCTCAAGGACATCGTGGTCAAGTCGCTCTGGCTCGATGGCTATGAGTCTCCCTACGTGCCGGGCTGGGACTGTCACGGGCTGCCCATCGAGCACGCGGTGGAAAAGGATCTGGGGCCCAAGCGCCGCGAGATGCCCCGCAGCGAGTTCTTGGCGAAATGCCGCGCCTATGCCTCCAAGTGGATCGACACCCAGCGCACGGGTTTCCAGCGCCTCGGGGTGTTGGGCGCCTGGGACGAACCCTATGTCACCATGGCCCCGAAATACGAGGCGGCCGTGGTGCGCTTGCTGGGCCAACTCTTCGAAAACGGGGCCGTTCGTCGGAAGCTGAAGGTCGTGCATTGGAGCTACGGGGCTCGCACGGCCCTGGCCGAGGCGGAAGTGGAATACGCCGACAAGACCAGCTCGGCCATCACCGTGGCCTTTCCCGTGGCCGAGGCTGAGGCCAGGCGGCTGGAGCTTCCCACGCCGCTCTTCCTGCCCATCTGGACCACCACGCCCTGGACCCTGCCGAGCAACCTGGCCATCGCCATGCACCCGGACATGGAATACGCCGTGGTCAAGGCCGGGGATCGGCATTACGTGGTGGCTGTGTCGCTGCTGGAGGCCTTCCAGAAGGACATCGGGGTCGAACTGCACACGCGGGAGATTCGCAAGGGTTTGGCTTTCCAGAGCCTCAAGGCCCGTCACGCCTGGATCGACCGGGAATCCCCGGTGCTGCTCGCGGACTATGTGACGGCGGATACCGGCACGGGGCTGGTGCATACGGCGCCGGATCATGGCGTGGACGACTTCAATCTGGCCCATCATCTGGGGCTGCTTCAGCTCGTGGGGCCTGATGGCCGCTTCGTTCCGGCCGTGAACGACCCCGACCTGGAGGGAAAGAACATCTTCGACACCAATCCCATCGTGGTGGAGAAGCTCCGGGCCATCGGTGCGCTACTGCACGAGGAGAAGCTGCTGCACAGCTATCCCCACTGCTGGCGCACCAAGACGCCGATTTTCTTCCGCGCGACAGAGCAGTGGTTCATCACCATGGACGACGAGCTCAGCGGCAAGGGGAAAAGCCTGCGGGAACTCGGCCTGGAGGGTGTGGACGCCACGAACTGGGTGCCGGCCCAGGGGCGCAACCGCATTCACGCCATGATCAGCGGTCGCCCCGACTGGTGCATCTCGCGCCAGCGCAGCTGGGGCACGCCGATCACGGTGCTGCGGTGCACCGAATGCGGCGAGCCGCTGGTGAACGCCGATGTCTTTACCAAGGCTGCCGCGGCCATCGAGACTGCGGGCATCGAGGCCTGGGCGGATCTTCCCCTCGAGCAGTTGAAGCCTGCAGGGGCGGTGTGCGCCGAGTGCGGAGCGACAACTTTCCAGAAGGAAACGGACATCCTGGATGTGTGGATCGATTCCGGCGTTTCCGCCACGGTGGTGTGCAACACAAGCCCGGAATTGACTCCCGAGGATTACGGCAACTTCATCTATCTGGAAGGCTCCGATCAGCATCGGGGGTGGTTCCACTCCAGCCTGCTTTTCAACCTGGCCGCCAGCGGAGAGAAGCCCTACAACACGGTGGTGACCCACGGTTTCGTGCTGGACGGCAAGGGACAGAAGATGTCCAAGTCTCTCAACAACGTGATCAGTCCCGACGAGATCATGAAGACCCTGGGCGCCGACATCCTGCGGCTCTGGGTCGCCAGCGTGGACTACAGCGAGGACGTGCGGATCTCCAAGGACATCTTGGAGCGCAATGCGGATGCCTATCGCAAAATCCGCAACACGCTGCGATTCCTCCTCGGTACCCTCGCCGACTACGATCCTGTGCGGGACAACCCCTCGGAAGACACCTGGACCACCCTTGATCATTGGGTCTGGGAGGCCTTCCTCCGCCTGGCGAAGGACGTGCGTCAGGCCTATCTCTCGTACGATTTCCTGACCGCCACCCAGTCGATCCTTTCCTTCTGTCAGCTCGAGCTTTCGGGGCGCTACTTCGAGATCATCAAGGACCGCCTCTACTGCGATGCCATGGAGAGTCCGAGGCGCCGCAGTTGCAGGGCCGTCTGCCGCAGACTGGCCGAAGGCTTGGCCGTACTCATGGCGCCGGTGCTCAGCTTCACCGCCGACGAAGCGTGGGAGAACATTCCACTGTCTTCGGGGCATGTCTTTGAACAGCGTTTCCCTGAAGTAAATGGACAGGCTCTGTCCAACGATTGGGCGCGCTTCTGGGAGATCCGCGAGGCCGTGCAGGCGGCCATGGAGCCTCATCGGGCCGCCAAGACCATCGGGACCAGTCTGGATGCGGAGGTGCTGATCACCGTGGACGCCAGCGACAGTGCTCTGCTCGGGAGGCTCGGGGAATCCCTCGAGGATCTCCTGGTGGTCTCCGGCCTGCGCATCGAAGAAGGCGAAGAGCTGGACGTGCAGGTCTCCGCCCATGGGGGAACCAAGTGCCCGCGCTGCTGGAATCATCTCGGCGGCCATGGGCAAGGTGAGGAACGCGAACTCTGCCCCCGCTGCTGGACCGTGGTGGGTGCGGAGATCTCCGCATGAAGAAGCGCCTCCTGTGGCTTCTGCTGCCCGCCCTGGCCCTGCTTTTGGACTGGGGCAGCAAGCAGTGGATCCTGACGCACCTCCAGCCCGGAGAGATCCTGCCGGTCATTCCCGGCTTCTTCAATCTGACCCTGGGCTTCAACTCGGGCGCCATCTTCGGCTTCCTCGCCTCGGCGCCCGAGGCGCTCAGGCACACGTTGTTCCTGGTCGCAGGCATCGGGGCACTGGGCTATTTCGGCTATGAATTTCTGAAGCCCGGTACGTCCAGGTGCCAACGTTTCGCCCTCGGACTCATCCTGGGCGGCGCCATGGGCAACGGCCTCGATCGAGTGGTCCGCGGCAAGGTGGTGGATTTCCTCGATTTCATATTCTTTGGTTGGCGTTACTGGACCTTCAATATCGCCGATAGCTGCATCGTGGTCGGCGCGATCCTGTTGGGTCTGTCCATGCTGAGGCACAAACCAGCCAAGGCATAGATTCCCCTTCTCTTACCGACTCGACCCCGCGTTCCAGGGCAGGAGGCGCGGGGTCGAGTCGTGTAGGGAGTATTCGCTTTTTTTCAGTCTTTCTGAGGGGGGGTCACCCCGAAAGGCCTGATTTTGCTTCCCAATGCCCTGAATTGCTGGAAAAACGACATTTCGTTTTTGTTTTGGCTTGTGGCGGAATAATGCATTTCTAGACTTGTATGTGGAATCAAGTGGCAGAAAGTGGATCGAATTGGATCAAAGTGGTTCAGATCTATCCCCCGGATCCCTGGGTTTCGTTCTTGAAAGGCAATACTGGTGCTGCGTCTCCGCGGGAATTCCCCGGCGACGGTGGATGAGAAAGGGCGCCTCAAGCTCCCGACCACCTTCAAAGCCGACCTCGACACTCTCGCCACGGGCGAGGGGCGAGGGGGCGTGCGCCACTATTTGACTTCCCTGGATGGCAAGAGTGCCCGGCTCTACCCCATGCCTGTGTGGGAGGCCTTCGAGGCCCGGTTGGCTCAGCTCCCGAGCACCAATCCGGCCCGCCGCAAGGTGCTGGAGTTCACGGCCTACTACGGCAGCGAAGTCGAGCCCGATTCCCAGGGCCGCTTCGTCATTCCTCCCATCCTGCGGGAGGCCGCCCAGCTCACGGGCGAAGTGGCGATCCTCGGACAATTGGACCATCTGGCCATTTGGAACCGCAGTCACTTCGAGCACCGTCTGACGGCTGAGCCTCTGACCACCGAGGATCTGGCCCAGCTCGCGGACCTGGGGATCTGATGGCCACGCACATTGTTCACTTCCCCGTGCTGTTGACCGAGGTTCTGGAACACCTCCCGGTGCCGCCCAATGGCCGCGTGCTCGATCTGACCCTGGGGCTCGGCGGTCACGCCGAGGCGATCCTGGCCCAGGCCGATGGCGGAACGCGCTACCTGGGAGTGGATCGGGATGCCCAGGCCCGGGAGATCGCCAAGTCCCGTCTCGGAATGGATGCCCGGCTCACGATCCTGGCGGGCACGTACGAAGACGTGTGGGAAGAGCCCTCTTTCCAGGCATGGAGCCACCTGCAGGCTCCCGCAGGCTTCGACGTCGTGCTCATGGACCTGGGGATCTCCACCCTGCACCTGAAGGATGCCTCCAGGGGCTTCAGTTTCCAGGAGGTAGGCCCCTTGGACATGCGGATGGACACCACCCAAGGCCTGACGGCCCTGGAATGGATCCAGGAGCAGACGGAGGAAAGCCTGGCCGATACCATCTATCGCTTTGGCGAAGAAAGGGCCTCGCGTCCCATCTCCCGGGCCATCCTCAAGGCCCTCCAGGAGGGGCGACTCGCCACCACGCGGGATCTCGCGGCTGCGGTCTACACCGTGATTCCTCGGGAGCCCGCCAAGCGGAAGGGCTTTTCAGACCCCGCCACGCGCACCTTCCAGGGCATCCGCATTGCCGTCAACGGGGAACTGGATCGCCTCGCGGCGGCCATCGAGCGGGCCACCGCGGCCCTCAAGCCCGGCGGGCGCATCGGCATCATCAGTTTCCACAGCCTCGAGGACCGCATCGTCAAGCAGACCCTGCGGCGTCTCGCAGGCATCCACGACGGTCCAGGACGGGTGCCCCCCAGTCCCCTGCCGAAACAACTGCGGCTCATCTACGGCGGGGGCATTGCCCCCACGGAGGATGAGACCCGGGCCAATCCTCCCTCCCGCTCCGCCCGCCTCCGCATTGGCGAGCGTCTGCAGGCCGAACTCACGAGGGTCCCATGATTACCTTTCAGACCCCAATTCGTCGAAGCCCCATGCTGCCCGCCCGTCAGGCGGAGGGGGAAGGCGTCGTCCGCATGGTCCTGTTGGCCTTGGCCCTGGTCCTGCCGCTGGCCACCTTGGCCTACCTCAAGATCCAGCAGACCCGCCTCAGCTACGAGATGAGCGACATCCGGGATCGCATCAAGCAAGAGGAGGAACTGACCCGCCGCCTGCTCCTGGAACGCTCTCGCTACCAGAGGGATGACGAGATCCAGTCCTTCGCCGTGCAAACGGGCATGCAGCCCCGTCGGCAGAGCCACCTGATCCACCGTTCCTTCACCGCCGATGACCAGCGCATGGCCAAGCTGCGGCCCGTGTCCTCCTTCGAGAACTGACCAAGCTAGGATGGTGGTGGGGCAAAGCCCCGAATTGGAAGGCGTGTGGGATTCGTGGGCTTGATGAGCGGCGGTGTGCCGCCCCGGCGGCTGCTGGGGAAGCCGGAGGCTCAGGATCTGGCGGCCTCCAGGCTGCCCTGGGTCTTCGGGATCCTGCTCTTCTGGGCTCTGACGATCCTTCTGCGCCTGCTCTGGCTCCAGGTCATTTCCCACGACCGGTATCGCCAGAGAGCCGAGCACCAGCACCTCACGCGGGTGCCCAGGCCCTCCATCCGCGGGGAATTGCGGGACCGCCGTGGCACCTCCCTGGCGCTTTCCACCAAGGCGGAGAGCCTCTTCTGCACCCCCACCAGTTTCTATCCCGAATTCCGGGGAGGGCGGGGTGAGCAGGACAGCGTCTGGGGTAATCCAGACCGCAAGAGCGCCCAGAAGGTGGCTGCAGCCCTGGCGCCCCACCTTGAGTCCAGTGTTCGGAACATCCTGGAGAAGCTGCTGCGCAAGAAGCCCTTCGTCTACATCGAGCGCCAGCTGCCGCCCGAGAGGGCCGCGGCCATCAGGGCCCTGAAGCTCGATGGTGTGGATTTCCTGCCTGAGAGCAAGCGTCAGTATCCCCGGGGCAGTCTGGCCTGCCAGATCCTGGGCTTCACCAACATCGATGGTGTCGGGCAGCTAGGCATCGAGCACAGCTTCAACGAGCAGCTGGCGGGCGTGGACGGCGAGCTGATCGCCCCCAAGGATGCGAAGGGGCGCCTGCTCATCCTGCAGGAGAACTTCTCCAAGGTCCCGGTGAATGGCTCAACGCTGCAACTCACGCTGGACGCCACCATCCAGCACATCGTGGAGGCGGCGCTCGACGAAGGGGTGAAGACCTACCATCCCCTCACGGCGTATGCGGTTGTGGTGGATCCCGGCACGGGCGAGATCCTGGCCATGGCGGGAACGCCGACCTTCGACCCCAATTATCCCGTGTCGAAGCGATTCCGGAATCGCAACGAGTCGGAGTTTTCCGCGGCAGAAAAAGAAGAATTCAAACGCGAACTGGAGCGCCAGCGGGCCGCCCGCAAGGTTCACCCCGTGGAGGACGCCTATGAGCCAGGCTCCACCATGAAGATCTTCACGGCGGCCATTGCCCTGGAGGAGCGCAAGGTGCGCCTCGGGGAGAAGATCAATTGCGAGGGGGGACGGTGGGCCTTCTCGAACAAACTGACGATTACCGATACCCACCGCAACGGTGTGATGAGTTTCGAGGAAGTGCTCTGGCAGAGTTCGAACGTGGGCACAGCCAAGATCGGTATGCGCTTGGACCCAGCAGTTCACTACCAGTACCTGCGCAAATTCGGCTTCGGAGACCGCACCGGCCTCAACTTTCCCGGTGAAACCCCGGGGCGGCTCCTGAGTCCCGACCAGTGGAGCGGCACGACCCAGCCCACCATGTGCTACGGCTATGGCCTGTCCACATCGCCGCTGCAGATTCTCATGGCGGGCTGTGCCCTGGCCAATGGCGGTCGCCTCATGCAGCCCTACCTGGTGCAGCGGGTGTTCAACGACCAGGGCGCGCTGCTGCAGGAGAATCGGCCCAAGATCCGGGGCCAGGTGATCAGCGAGGAGACCAGCGCCCTCATGCGGGATGTGCTCAAGGGGGTCATTACCCAGGGAACCGCCCGCAAGGCCCAGCTCGATGGAGGCGTGGAGGCCTTCGGCAAAACGGGCACCGCGCGGAAATACCAGTACAAATACGACGCGAGACACCACTACGCCTCCTTCATGGGGTTCTTCCCGGCGGACAAGCCCCAGTACGGCATGCTCTTCATGCTCGATGAACCCACGGCAGGGCTCACGGGCGGTGATGTGGCGGCGCCCCTCTTCAAGAAGATCGGCGACGCCATCATGCGCTATCGGGCCACGGGACGCGGCCCGGATCAGGAACCGGACCTGCGGCTCTCCCTGCGGGATTGGCCCGTGAGCGAAACCGATGAGGCCACCGTGCACGTGGAAACAGGGATGGTGCCCGACCTCAGCGGCCTTCCCCTGAAGACGGCCATTCATCGGGTGGTGATGGCGGGTGGCGTACCGCGGGTGGAGGGCCTGGGGGCCAGCCCTGAGGGAGCCTATCTGGTGCAGGGCCAGAGTCCCGCCGCTGGAAGTGCCCTGAAATTCGGCGAGCCGGTGCGGATCAAGCTGGGGGAACCATGAAATTCGGTGATCTGATCGCGGGCCTGGAAGGGGAAGGCCTGGGAGCGGCTCGCGGCCCCCTGGAGACGGAGGTCCTCCACCTGACCTGTGATAGCCAGGAAATTCAGCATGGGTGGGCCTTCGTGGCCTTGCGCGGCGAGAAGGTAGACGCTACATCCTTCGTGCCGACGGCGCTGGCGAAGGGGGCGGTGGCCATCTTCCATCAGTCGCCAGTGCAGGTCCCGGCCGAGATCTCTTCTGCCCGACTTGCACTTTCGGATAACGAGCCCTCGGCGCGGGAAGCCATGGCGCAGCTGGCCCGCCGTCTGTATCGCGCGCCCGACGAGTCCCTGGCGCTCATCGGGGTGACCGGGACCAATGGCAAGACCACCACCACCATGCTGATTCGACAGTTGCTGCAAGGCGCGGGCCTAGGGTGCGGACTCATTGGCACCGTCTCGATCGCAGCAGGCGCCGAGGAACTGGAAGCGGCGCGCACTTCGCCGGAGAGTCCCGTCTTCTTCCGCTGGCTGCGCAAGGCCGCCGATGCGGGGGATGTGGCCGTCGCCACCGAGGTCTCCAGCCACGCCCTCTGCATGGCCCGGGTCCACGGAGCGCGCTTCCGAGTGGGCCTCTTCACCAACTTGACCCAGGATCATTTGGACTACCACGGCACGATGGAAGCCTACTTCGAGGCCAAGTGTCGACTCTTCGAACAATCGGATCGTGCGCTGGTGAATCTGGATGATGCCTATGGTCGTCGCCTTGCCGCCGCGCGGAGGGTGCGGACCTACGCCGTGGACGAGGCCGCCGACTACCGCGCCACGGAAGTGCGCCTGAGTCCCACGGGAAC
>JAYREN010000112.1:0-10661 GCA_041908845.1 Holophaga sp.
AAGCTCCCATCAGGCCGTGCGAGAGATGATCATTGAAGCCGGAGAAGCCGGCGCCCAGCGAATCTGGTGAAAAGCATGGAACCGCGAATGACGCGAATGTGCGCGAATAAAAAATACCAAGCCCATCTTTGCTTTTCATTCGCGGTAATTCGCGTGAATTCGCGGTTAGAGGTCTTTTCATGATCATCGAACGCATCGAAGAACTGCTGCCGGGGGCAATCCTGGACCACCACGATTTCCGCGGCGACCAGACCGCCGTCGTGGACCGGGGCCGCCTGCTGGAGGTGGTGGACGCGCTCTTCGCCGAGGGCTTCCAGCAGCTGCTGGATGTGACCGCCGTAGATTTCCTGGATCGGGATCCGCGCTTCGACGTGGTGTACCACTTCCTCAACCTCACCAGCCAGGATCGGCTGCGTCTCAAGGTGCGCGTGAACGCGGGCGAAGCCGTGCCCAGCCTCACGGGGCGCTTCAAGTGCGCCGACTGGAGCGAACGCGAGGTGCACGACATGTTCGGCCTCTCCTTCGACGGTCGAGGGAAGCTGGAGCGCCTGCTCATGTGGGAGGATTTCCCGGGTCACCCGCTGCGCAAGGACTTCCCCCTGGATGGCGGCGACACCTTCTGCGACGACACCGGCGCCTCGTACGCGGGCGATGCCAAGAGTCTCCAGGCCTGAGGTGGACATGAACCCGAACCCCACCACCCTCGAACGCGACGGCGAGCGCATGATCGTCAACCTGGGGCCCTCGCACCCCGCCACCCACGGCACCCTGCGCATCATCATGGAGCTGGACGGGGAGTTCATCACCAAGGCCACGCCGGAGATCGGCTACCTGCACCGGGGCGTGGAAAAGCTGGGCGAGAACCTCAGCTACCACCAGTTCATTCCCCTCACGGACCGCCTGAACTACTGCTCCTCCATCATGAACAACGTGGGCTACACCCTGGCGGTGGAGAAGCTCCTAGGCATCCAGGATCCGCCCCGCAGCCAGGTCATCCGCGTGCTAGTGAGCGAACTGGCGCGCATCGGCGACCACATCGTGTGCGTGGGCATCAACGCCGTGGACATCGGCGCCTTCACCGCCTTCCTGTATCTCTTCAAGGAGCGCGAGACCATCTACGATCTCTTCGAGATGGCTGCGGGTCAGCGCATGCACACCAGCTTCACCCGCATCGGCGGCCTGATGCGGGATCTTCCCGAGGGCTTCCTGCCCTTGCTGGAACAGTTCCAGGACAGCATGCCCCGCACCATCGACGAGATGGAGAAGCTGCTCACCCGCAATCCCATCTGGCACGGCCGCACCAAGGGCGTGGGCAAGATCACGGCGGAGGATGCCATCTCCTGGGGCTACACCGGCCCCTGCCTCCGCGCCGCGGGCGTGGCCCAGGATCTCCGCAAGGCCCAGCCCTACCTCGGCTACGAAGGCTACGACTTCGATATCCCCATCGGCACCTGCGGCGATGTGTACGACCGCTACCTGGTGCGCACCGAAGAGATGCGCCAGAGTCTGCGCATCATCGAGCAGTGTGTGGCGAAGCTCAAGGAGCTCGGCCCCGGTCCCATCATCGTGGACGACTACAAGGTGGCCCTGCCCCCCAAGGAGAAGGTCTACACCCGCATGGAGAGCCTCATCCACCACTTCAAGCTGGTCATGCACGGCATGGAGATGCCTGTGGGCGAGGTCTACAGCGCCACCGAGGCGGCCAACGGGGAACTGGGCTATTACATCGTGAGCGACGGCGGCAAGAGCCCCTACCGCATCCACGTCCGCCCCCCCTGCTTCCCCATCTTCAACAGCTTCGACGAGCAGGTGCGAGGCGGGTTGATCGCAGACTCGCTGGCGATCCTCGGTGCTATGAATGTGATCGCGGGCGAGTTGGATCGGTAGACCGAAATCCTCATCGTGTCCGACACGATGGAATGAAGCGCCGTAGCAGGATTGGCCCTGGCCCAGAATGGCTCGCAGCTTGAATTTGATCCATGCCTGCTTTTATCCCCTTCATCCCCTCTATCCCTGCTAATTCCTTTTTGGAAAACCGAACGACACAATTTTCGAGCCTTATCGCAGCGGGTTCTGGCTTGGCAAAAGGCATGGAAAGCCTGTTCAGCAGGGATGCAGGGGATGAAGGGGATTTGCATCCCTTGAGCGGCATTCTTTTGCGGAGCTTGGCTGGAAAGCAACAGCGCCAAAGCCTTTCCCCCAGATCCGCGAAGAGCCAAAAAAACACAAGAACCGCAAAAAACCACAACCCGATCATCGGTCGGACTCGGCACCGGTTGGAAAAGCTCTTTGAAATCGCGAATGCCCCATCAAGGCCCGCTTGGACGTACTTGCGCATTTCGCGGTTCAGTCTTTCCTGCGGAGTTTGGCCGATAATCGCGATCCCCGGAGTGGCTCAAGCCTCCGGCAATTGTTCCCGGGTCGCGGCCACCATGCGCAGATCCTCCTGCTGGATGTGTCCCACGAACCAGTTCTCCAGGAAGCGCACCACCTCTGCGCCCTTCAGCTCGGGATCTCCGGCCGGGGCATCGGCCAGGGCCTTCACTTGATGCGTGAAGTGCCGGTGCCATTCTCGGTGCGCCTCGGCTTGGTCATAGGCATGACGGTCCATCCATTCTTTTTCCGTGCGGAAATGAATGGCCGCGTAGGCCTTCAGGAAGTCAAAGGTTCTCACCAGTTCGCGATCCCCATCGCCTCCATCCAGGGCCGTCTTCAGGCGAAAGAGGGCGTCGAAAAGCGTGCGGTGCTGCTGGTCGATCTCCGGGTGACCCGTCTCGAGTCCCTTGTTCCACGCGCTGGAGTCCATGATCTCTCCCGACAGAGCCATTCATCGGGTCTTGCCCTAGGACGCCTGAGTCCTGCCGTGCTCTTCTCGCATGATCCAGCTGTAAGCTGCCGCCACCACCAGGCACCCGACGCCTCCCAGGGCCAGGGCGGAAGACACGCCGATACGGGCCGCGATGTTCCCGGCCACAAAACCCCCCAGGGGCATGGCTCCCATGAAGACCGTGGCGTGAAGGGCCACGATCCGGCCCCTCAGGGCGCCCGGCACCAGGAGCTGCACCAGGGTGTTGTTCGAGGTATTCACGGTCACCATGCAGAAGCCCAGAGGAACGATCAGCAGCACGGAAAGCCAGGGCAGCCGCGAGAAGGCGAAGGCCGGGAGCACCACTCCCAGGGCGGCCAGGGCCCATGCCATCGTGCGGGAGAGGCTCGCCGGATCCCGATGGGAAGCGAGGCGCAGGGCGCCCAGGGTGGCGCCGACGCCGCCCGCCCCCATGAGCCAGCCCAGCAGGCGCGGCCCGGCCCCCAGCATGTCCTTGGCCACGGCGGGCATCAGCACGGTGTAGGGCATGCCCAGGAAGGTGGACAATCCCACCAGGAGAAATAGACGGCGCATCTCGACCGAGGCCCGGACGAAGCGCAGGCCCTCCACGAATTCGTCCCACAGCCGCCGAGGCAGGCCCGTCTTGACGAGGACTGGCATCGTCACCAGCAGCAGCGCCGACAAGGCCGCCAGGTAACTCACCCCATTCAGCAGGAAGCACAAGCCCTCTCCATAGCCCGCCACCACGAGGCCCGCCAGGGAGGGGCCCAGGATGCGGCTGCCATGGAAGAGGCTGGAGTTCAGGGCGATGGCATTGGGCAGATCTTCCTTGGGCACGGATCGCCCCACGAGCACCTGACTCGCCGGCATATCGAAGGCGTTCACCACCCCCATCACCATGGCCAAGATCAAGACATGGGGAATGCCCACTCGGTGGGTGAGAGTGAGGTACCCCAGGGTCGCGGCCTGGAGCAGGAGCAGGCTCTGGGTCACCAGCACGATGCGGCGGGGTTCCACCCGATCCGCCAGGGCGCCCCCCCAGACCCCCAGGAGAAAAGAGGGTCCGAGGCCCGCCAGAGCGACCAGTCCCAACAGCTCGGGCCGATGGCTCAGGCGGTAGACCAGCCAGCCCTGGGCCACGGTCTGCATCCAGGTACCCACCATGGACACGAGCTGGCCCGTGAAGATAAGTCGGTAGTTCCGGTGCCGCAGGGCCCGAAAGGATGAAGCCAGGGCGGTCATTTCAGACACCGGATTCCGGCCCGCCGAGCCCCCGGATGCCCTCCCGGAGCCGATCCAGCAGCGCCACGAGAAGCACCCGATCCTCGGCGGACAACAGGCCTTCAAGCTCCCGAAGAAAGGCAGCATGGGCGGGTGAAACCTCAGCCTGGCTGGCCTCTCCGGCAGGCGTCAGCATCACATGACAGCTCCGCCGATCCCGGGGGTTGGTCTGACGGGCCACCAGCCCGATCCCCACGAGGCGGTCCACGAGCCTGGGCACGTCGGCGCTGCGGCTGATGACCCGGCGGCGGATTTCCCCGATGGTGTAGCCCTCGGCGGGTCCGCCCTTGAGGATCCGGAGCACGTTGAACTGCTGGTCCGTGAGTCCGGCGGGCTTGAAGACCCGCTCGTCCAGGAGCCGGGTCAAGTGTTCGCGGGTCAGGAGCACGGAAAGGGCCAGCTCATGCCCCGGATCCAGGGGCTTTCCGATGTTCAATTCCGCCTCAATGCCCATGTAATTGAGTCCTCTCAGGGCAAGCCTAGCAGTGAGAGGCCTTTTTGATCTCAAAAAAAGTGTTGTCACACCTTTTTTGAATGTCGCATCCCAGGATCACGGACAACGCCTCAGGAGGCTCCCATGACATTCCGCTCCATCCGCACCCTCATCGTCCTCGCGGGTCTCAGCATCGCAGCCACTCTGAACGCCCAGGATGTGTACAAGATCGATGCCGTTCACAGCCAGATCGGCTTCAAGATTCGCCACTTAGTGGCCAAGAGTTCGGGCCGCTTCACCAAGTTCGAGGGCGCCATCACCGTGGACGCCAAGGATATGGCCAAGTCCAAAGTGGAAGTCACCATCGACGCCACCAGCATCAACACCGACAACGAGGCCCGGGACAAGCACCTGCGCGGGGCGGACTTCTTCGACGTGGAGAAGTTCCCCACCATTACCTTCAAGAGCACTGCCGTCAAGGAAGTGGAGAAGGGGAAGCTGCAGGTGACCGGCGATCTCACCATGCACGGCGTCACCAAATCCATCACCTTCCCCATCACCAATGCGGGCACCCGCGCCGGGATGAAGCCCGGCAGCGTGGTGGCGGGCTTCATCGATGGCGCCCTCAAGATCAACCGCAACGATTTCGGCATCAAGACCTATCCTGGCGTGCTGGGCGATGACGTCGAGATCAGTCTGGACATCGAAGCCGGGAAGTAAGCCCCCGAAGCCAACTGTTCCGAGATAGCCTTTCTCCCATCCCTGGAGGCCAGCATGAGTGACGCGAAGGTCGTGGATACCAAGCCCGTGGTGCTCGAACTTGAGCCCGGAACCTATTACTGGTGCGCCTGTGGGCGCTCCGCCAAGCACCCCTTCTGTGACGGTGCCCACAAGGGGTCGGGTATCACGCCCGTGAAATTTGAACTACCGGAAGCCAAGAAGGTGGCCCTCTGCGCCTGCAAGCACACAGGTGGCCAGCCATTCTGTGACGGCGCCCACACCAAGCTCTGAGGGATCCTTTCGCACAAGTCTGCCCCGCCCCCCGCGGGGCAGGCCTGTTCCCGGCTAAAATCGTTCCTATCGAGAGCGACCATGAACCATCCCCTGCCCCCCGAAACCAGCGATAGGCCCCTGGCGCCGGGCCAGCGCCTGCCGCACAGCAGTCGCGCGGCCCTGAGCCCCGAAACCGAGGGCGAGATCCGCGCCCTGATGACCAAGTACCCGGACAAGCTGGCCGCCACGCTGCCCGCCCTCTACTTGGCCCAGGCCGAGATGGGGTTCGCGGGACTGGAGGCCATGAAGGAAGTGGCGCGCATCCTGGAGATCCCCGAGGGGCATGTCTTCGGCGTGGCCACCTTCTACACCATGTTCCACCAGAAGCCTGTGGGGAAGTTTCACCTGCAGGTCTGTACCAATCTCTGCTGCGCCCTGCGGGGCGGCGCCCAGCTCTTCGAGCGGCTCTGCGAGCGGGTCAAGGTGAAGCCCGGCGAGGTCAGCCCCGACGGCCTTTGGAGCGTGGAAGAAGTGGAGTGCCTGGGCAGCTGCGGCACCGGTCCCTGCCTGCAGGTGAACCACGAGGTCTACGACGAATTTCTGGATGACGCGCGCCTCGATGCCGTGATCGAGGCTTGCAAGCGGGGCTCTGTTCCCGAGTGGGGGAAGTGATGGGCGCCATCCGCACCAAGCCCGATGCGCAGATCTACACCTTCGAGGGCTTCGGCACCGACAAGTTTCCCAACTTCATGCTGCGGGGCGCGGGAGATCTGGATAACTGGCGCCTGAAGACCTACGAGCAGCGGCACGAAGGCTACGAGGCCCTGAAGAAGGCCCTGAAGATGGATCCGGCCGCCGTCACCGGCGAGGTGAAGGCCTCAGGTCTGCGCGGGCGCGGCGGCGCGGGTTTCCCCACGGGACTGAAGTGGACCTTCATGCCCAAGGACACGGATGAACACAAACACACCCGCTACGTGGTGTGCAACGCCGACGAAGGCGAACCGGGCACCTTCAAGGACCGGGCCATCATGGAGTACAACCCGCACCAACTCATCGAGGGCATGATCATCGCGGGCTGGGCCATGCAGTGCAAGCTGGGCTTCATCTACGTGCGCGGCGAGTTCAAGTGGCTCATCGACAAGCTGGACGCCGCCATCCAGGAGGCCCGCGACGCAGGTTATCTCGGCAAGAACATCCAGGGCACAGGGTGGGATTTCGATCTGCTCACCTACCGGGGCGCCGGTGCCTACATCTGTGGCGAGGAGACGGCCCTGCTCAATTCGCTGGAAGGCCGCCGGGGCGAGCCGCGCGTGAAGCCGCCCTTCCCCGCCACCAAGGGCGCCTACTGCCAGCCCACCACCGTGAACAACGTGGAGACCCTGGCCGCCGTGCCCGTGATCCTGCGCCTGGGCGGCGCCGCGTACGCGGGGATCGGCACGCCCAACAACACCGGCACCCGCATTTTCGGAGTGTCCGGCCACGTGAAGCGCCCCGGCCTCTACGAGCTGCCCCTGGGCACCCCCATGGACTTCCTGGTGAACGATCTGGCGGGCGGGTGCAGCACCGGCAAGCCGATCAAGGCCATCATCCCCGGCGGCTGCAGCTCGCCCATGCTGGACGCCAAGGATTTCGACTGCCCCATGGACTTCGACGCCATGAAGGCGCGCGGCACCATGGCGGGCAGCGGCGGCGTGATCGTGATGGACGAGGATGTCTGCATCGTGGAGACGGTGCTGCGCCTGACCCGCTTCTACGCCCACGAATCCTGCGGCCAGTGCACCCCCTGCCGCGAAGGCTGCAACTGGTTGGAGATGGTGCTGCACCGCATCGAGCACGGCGAGGGCCGCCCCGGCGATCTGGATCTCATCGCCAGCCTCACGCCTCGCATCAACCTGCGGACGCTCTGCCCGCTGGGGGATGCAGCCTGCGGGCCCATCGACTCGGCGCTGCAGAAATTCCGCCACGAGTTTGAGCACCACATCGCACACAAGAGCTGCTTCGTGAAGGGACAACGGCTCACGGCGCTCACCGGAGCCCACTGAAGGCCGCGGAGCCGGACGAGACTCCTGCGTTCCGCCTTCCGGAACAAGTGCCTTCCCTCACACCCGCGCCCCCGCGCCTTGCCCCGGGTCCGCCGAGCGGGGGAAAATGATCCCAGCCAACGGACTGCGGGCGGCGAAGTGTGGGTGTCCCTGTGGAATTCGCCTGGCTCAATCCGATTATTTGCGCCCCACGTGGGCACGGAAGCGGCGGCATGGCACTCAGAATTCCGAATCTCGAGAAAGATGAATTCCTGGACGGCGTGCGGAGCGCTCTCCCGATCTTCATCGGCTACTTCACCTGTTCCCTCGCATTCGGCTTGTTGGCGGTGGCCACGGGCGTTTCACCCCTGCTGGCGATCCTCTTTTCCGCCACCAACCTGACGGGCGCCGCCCAGTTCATGGCCATCAATCTGCTGGGTTCGGGGTCCGCCCTGGGCGAGATCTTCGTCTCCGTCCTGCTCATGAACCTGCGCTATTTCATCATGAGCATGGCCATCTCCCGGAAGATCGAGTTCGGGGGCGTAAAGGACCGCTTGATGCTGGCCTTCGGCATCACGGACGAGGTCTTCTCCGTGGCTTCCCTGCGCCCGGGGCGAGTCTCCCGGTCTTTCATGCTGGGCCTGGAGGGTTTCTCCTGGCTCGGATGGGCCACAGGCACCGTGGCCGGGGTCACCCTCGGCTCCTTCCTGCCGAAGTCACTCCAGGATGCCATGTCGGGCTCTCTCTTCGCCCTCTTTGCGGCGCTCCTGGTACCCGAGATCAAGAAGAGCCACCTGCCTCTGGTGCTCGCCCTGTCGGCGGGCGGGCTGAACATGGCGCTCTACTACCTGTGGAAGGTGCCCGCGGGCTGGTCCATCGTGATCTCCATGCTGGTGGTCACCGCCCTCGGGGCGGCGCTCTTCGAAGACACCCCCGATGCAGAGGGTGAGGCGGAGGTGGCCAGTGCCTAAGGCCCTCATCCTCATCCTGGGCTGCGCCGCGATCAACTACAGCCTGCGGGCTGTGCCCTTCTTCACTCGGACCCTCAAGGAATTGCCGCCGTACGCGAAGCGGTTCCTCGACTACATGCCCATCACCGCGCTGGGCGCCCTGATCCTCCCGGGCATCTTCACCGCTTTCCCCCAGAAGCCCATGGCCGGAGTGGCGGGAGTGGCGGCCGCCGCCATCGCCGCCTGGTTCGCCCGAGGGCTCGTCATCCCCGTGTTCGCCTCCATCGCCGCTACATGGCTCGTGCTCCAGTACAGCTACCCCGAGCCCACGCCACCCCCGCCTCCGGGAATCGCCGCCGCTTCTGGACCCGTTCTGCACCGCCAGATCACGGCCGGGAAGCCGAGGTAGGCGCGCTGCGACATCTCCCGCGTATCCTGGTTTTGCCCCCTGCTCCCGGATCGCTCCATGACCGTCACCTCCCTCGGCCTCACCCTCGCGTTGCTCGGCGCCCTGGGCTGGACACTCTTCGACGTGGCGCGGAAGCAGCTTACCCAGAAAGTCATGCCCACGATGCTCACGGTGTGGCTGCCCCTGGCCCAGGTGCCGCTGCTCTGTGCCTGGGCCGCCAGCACGGGGCCCTTTGTGATCCCCCGCGCCAGCCTGCTCCCCATGATCTGCTCCATCGCGCTGAACGTGGGCGGGCTGCTGGCCTTCATGCAGGCCATGCGGCTCTCCCCCCTGAGCCTCACGATCCCGCTGCTGAGTTTCACGCCCGTGGGCACCACCCTCATCGGCTGGCTGCTGCGGAACCAGGTCCCCACCTATCCGCAGCTGGGCGGTGTGGCGCTGGTGGTGGCGGGGGCCTTCACCTTGGGCATGAAGAGCGGCCAGTGGCCGGGGCTCCGCGCCTACGGCCAGGATCCCGGCGTACGGCGCATGGCCATCGCCGCCGTCATCTGGAGCCTCACGGCAGTCATCGACCAGGTGGCCCTGGAACGCGGTGCGGGCTACTGGTATGCCCCGGTCATCACGGCGGGGGTGGGCCTGCTGCTGGGAGCAATCCTGCTCCTGTGGGGGAGGGGCCAGGCCCTGCGAGAAGCTGGGATGGTCCTCTTGCGGCACCCGGCCCTGGTGGCCACGGCCGCGCTCATCGGTTCCGCCGCCCTGGCGGTGCAGTTGGAATCCCTGCGGGTCGCTCCGGTGGGTTTCATCGAAACGGTCAAGCGCGGCATCGGCATGACCGGCGCCATCGTTTTTGGGCGCCTGGTATTCAAGGAGCCCATCGGCGCCCCCAAGATCATCGCGGTGATCCTGCTGACGCTCGGCGTGGGGCTCGTAGTGATGGGGGCCTGAATGAGTATCCTCCTAGCGTTTCTCCTGTCGGCGCAAACGCCTCCACAAACCACGCTTCCGGCCTCCACGAGCGAAGTCGCGGTCCAGGCCCGAGCCATCGAACTACCGCTGCTGCCCTCCTCGCTGGCGGAGGCGCGCACGGAATTCCCCAAGGTGCAGCCCCGCATCGCCGCCGCCATCCAGGATCTGGAACGGGATCTCGCGGGGTTCTACGCCGCTCTCGCGGCCGAGGGGCCCTCGGCCATGTCCTACCGGATGCCTGCCTCGACCACCGACGAGATGCGCTTGCTGGCCGCGAACCTGCGGGATGACGCTCACATGGCCATGGAGGAGACGGTTCACGACGCCTGGAACCGTTGGCAGACCCAGCTGCTCAGCCACGGGCTGGCCCTGCCCAAGGGCGGGTCCGCCATCACCTCCCGCATGGTCCTGCTCGCCTTCCAGCGCAACGAGCTCCGGGCCCTGGAACAGGGTCAGGCCTGGCCCCTCTTCGATCTCGTCGCGGTGAATGGTCTGGACTACCGCAGCAAATCCGCAGGCATTCCCCAGGCCGCGGCCCTCGCCGACGCCCACGCCAACCAGCTGGCCCGCACCTGGGAGTCCCTGGCCCAGCACCTCAAGGCGAGCGCTCTGGCCATGCTGGAATTCGAGCGAAATGCCCAGCCCGCACAGGATCCCACCCTGCGTCTCCTGCGACTCCAGGCCAAGATCAATGTGCTGGAGCGCTTCCGCTCGAGCCTCTGGTTCTGCCAGATGGTCTGGGCCCACATGGCCTCCAGTCCCTTGCCGCCAGCCTTGAAGA
>JAYREN010000113.1:0-10630 GCA_041908845.1 Holophaga sp.
CGGGCCTTGGCCAGGTGGGCAGGCGGCGCGACGGGGGTCCATTGTTCGGTGAACCGGGCCGAATCCGGCAAGGTAATGGAGGCGATGGGCCAGAGCCTCGCCAGAGTCGCCCAGCCCCCGGCATGGTCCCCGTGGGGATGTGTCTGGACCAGGTGAAGGGGCTCCCGCACGCCCCGGCGACTCAAGACCCGCACCAATCGCCGCGCCGCCCAAGGTGTGGGCCCGGTATCCACCAGGGTGGCCTCTGCCCCGGGAATCCGCAGGAGCAGGGCGTCGCCCTGGCCGATATCCGGAGCTTCCAGGCTCAATGATTGGGGCGCTCGCCCCGTTCCCCGAAAGCACAGAAGGGCCGCGGTTGCGGCCGCTAACCCCACGGCCAGGGCCCGGCTGCGCCGAAAACGGGCATGGCGGTGGGCGAGCCCGATCCACCCCAGGCAGAGCGCGATCCAGGGCCAGAGGATACCGGTGGCCAGGGGCTGAATGCGGGCGAAGAAGGGAAGGAGCGAAGCGCCGACCCACACCAGAATCCCGCCCACGATCTGCACCACGCCATGCACCGGCAGCAGGGTCAGCAGGAGACACAGCGGCGTGAGCACCGCCACCAGCGGTAGCACCAGCACGTTTGCCAGTACACCCCACAATGGAGCACCCCCATGGAAGAGCGCCAGCAACGGCAGAGTGGTCAACCAGGGCGCGATGAAGCGAGCGGCATGCAGCGAACCCCTGCCGAGCAGGGGCCCCAGCAAGCCAGCAAGAGGTTCCGCGCACCAGATGAGCCCAAGCAGGGCAAACCAGGCCAAAAGGAATCCCGGGTCGGCACCCGAAGCTGGGTGGGTCAGGAGCCAGAGGAGCAGGGCCCCGTGCAGCGTGAGCACGGGCGGCAGCTTCCAGCCGCTACGCCGCCCCAGGGCCCAGGCGAGCCCCATCAACAGCCCGCGCCAAACGGGCGCCGTGAACCCCACTACCGCACTGAACAGCACCCCAATGAGGATGGCCGCGAGGGTCGACCCCCGCCGAAACATGCGCCGCCAGAGGGCTTCCAGAAACACCATCACCAGCGTCACCTGCAATCCCGAGACCACCATCGTGTGGATGGTGCCGCTTTCGGCGAAGGCGCTGAATACGTCCTCCTGGGCGGGCGGATAGCCCAGGGTGAGGGCACCCCAAAGATCCCGGGCGGGCCCCTCCCCAAGGGGCAGAGCCAGGAACCGCCGATGGGCGAAGGTCTGGAGCCCGAGCAGAAGGGATGGCTCGGCTGGTCCCAGCACCTCCAGGAGGTCCGCCGAGCGCAGGTGGATGCGCCGGGCGGTGCCGTTCCCCCGGGCTCGCCAGAGGGGTCGCTCCACCAGAAAGATCGGAGCAGGCTCCACCGCCCGCAGTTCCGCCCTGAACCGTACCGGTGTGCCGGGCTCCGGGGCCGGATGCCCCTCTCCGGGAAGACTGATGGGGATTTCCATGCCCGCCAGGCTCGCGGGCAGTCGCAGGCGGATGTGGGCCTTGCGCCGCTCCCCCTGGAGCATCCAGGGCGCCGAGATCTGCCCCTCCATGGCCTGGAGCCCCACCGGCAAGGCCAGTTCTTCCCGTGCCAAGGATCTCAACCCCAGCAGCGTGAACAGACCCAGCCCCAGCACCAGGGGCACGATGGAAAGCCGACGGGAGAACAGCAGGGGCACCGAGGCCACCGTCAGGGCCCACCCTGCGGGCAACAGCCAGCGAGGCAAGCTGCCGTTCCAGGCTTCTGGAAGCATCCAGGGCAGGCAGCAGGCCACCGCCAGGGCCCAGGGCAGGCCCCAGAACGAGGCGCCACTGAGGCGCTGCCAGAGTCCTTCACGGGTGAGCATCTGGGAAGTGTACCCAACCTCAAACGGAGAATTCCCTTAGTCTAAAAGCACTCCTTTGCGAGGCCCCGTGAACTTCCCCTCCCTGTCCTTTGCCCTGTTGTTTCTCCCGTCTGCACTCATAGCCTGGAGCCCAGGGTTCCACGAGGTCCAGACCGAACTGGCCATGGGGCTCATCCCTCGGAACATGGCCACCTACCTGCGGGCCAATGCGGCGGAGCTGGCCCGGGGCGCCCGGGGGGTCTCCAGCGACCAACCGCCCACGGTGGAAGATGTGGAAGAGCAGTTCCGGCGCATCGTCCGCATGAGCGAGGAGCGCCGTCGCCCCGCCCTGCTGGCTCGTGAACTGGGCACCCTCGCGCACATGGTGCAGCTACTGACGGACCCTTCGGCCACCCAGGGCATTACCCCGCTGCGGGACCGCTTCCAAACCTACGGCGACGAACACCTCCGGCGGCTGGTGGTGAGCCGGGAGCCCTTCTGGGCCGTGACCGCCCCCCTGGATCCGCGCCCCGCCCTGCTCGGCTGGTCTGAGATCAAGTGGGAGCGCCACCGCAGGCTGCTGGAGTGCTTTGACGAGACGACCGGAACCCCCAAGGGCTCCTGGGATCTGCTCTCCATCCCTTTCGCCCAACTCCAGCTTTCTTTTTCCAATGGCGTGAACGCCACAGCCAACATCTGGATCCAGACTTGGCGAGCCGTCGGGGATCAGTGGGAAGTACCTGTTTCGGAGACCTAGGAATTCTCTCCGATCGGAGCTATCTTCCAAGCATCCCTTATTGGAGCACTCGATGGCCTCCTACACTCGACTCGGCAACTACCTGCTGGCCAACGAACTCACGGCTGACCCCTTCGGAAAGATCCATCGGGGGCTTTCGCTTTCTGGGAGCAGTTTCGAGCGGCACCTACTGATCCGGACCTTCTCTGAAGAAGTCCTGGAGGCAGGCCTCGGCACTCGTCTCGAGGAGATCACCCGGGCGGCCACGGCTCTCGCGGGTCAGCGCGTCTTCGGACACGGCTACAAGATCGAGGGCGGTCGCACCCCCCACATCGTGTGCGACTACGTCCAGGGTCGCAGCCTTGCCCAGATGCTGGACAAGGCCAAGCACGAGCAGATCCCCCTGGGAGTTGACCATGCCCTGTCGGTTCTCCAGGGTGTCGCCCAGTCCCTGGTCCAGCTCCACGCGAAGGGCATCCACCACGGCACCCTGTCTCCCCACAGCGTATGGGTGAGCTTCGAGGGCGCCACTCAGACCCTGGATGCCCCCTTCGGAGCCAGTCTCCAATCGATCCTCCCGAAGTGCCCCGTGGCCGCCGCGTCGCTCTCTCGGTACCGGGGCGTAGCCGGAACTTCGGCTCTCCAGGCCGATCTCTTCTCGCTGGGCGCCATCTTCTACGAGCTTCTCACCCTGGACAAACTGCCCAGCCCGGAACTGCTCAGCGCCACCCTGAACAAGGCCACCCTCAAGGCCGCCCAGGAAGACGGCCCTGTACCCCACGAAATCATGGGCCTGTTGAAGCGCCTGCTCGGCGTGGACAAGGTTTTCGAGAGTCCCAGCGCCTTCAGCGCCGAGCTCGAGCGGGTGCTCTACGACGGCGACTACAGTCCCACGACCTTCAACATGGCCTTCTTCATGCACACGCTTTTCCGCGAGGAAAACGAGCAGGACAACCAGGCGATGAAGGCGGATCAGGCGGCGGATTTCTCCCCCTTCCTTGAGGCGGAACCGAACCAGCGCAAGATCTTCGAGACCTCCAGCGGCCAGAATTTTTCCAAGTATCTGATCTGGGGTGGCGTGGGCGTCGCAGCCCTCCTGGCCTTCTTCGGCTGGAAGACCCTGGACGCCAGCCGCAAGGCCGAGAAGGCCACCCAGGAGCTGGCGATGCTGCAGCGCACTTTCAATGAAAACCAGGCCCGGCTTGCGGACCTGGATCGCCAAGAACAGCTCACCAAGGGCAAGGCTGCGGAGATCGATCAGAAACTCCTTTTGGCCAAGACCAAGGAAGACAAGGAAAGGCTGCGCAAGGAACAGGAAGACCTGAAGCAAAAGACGGCCGCGATCCAACAGCAGAAAGAGGAAACCCAGAAGTCCCAGCAGCAGCTCCAACAGAAGGTGCAGACTGCTTCCCAGAGCATTCCCCCCTCCGTTGTCGCCCGTCTGGTCACACCTCCACCCCCGACCCCGATCGCCGCGCCCTCCAATCTGCCTGCGACTCAGGTTAATCCCGGCCAGCTCCCCAGCCAGCTTCCCAAGACGATCCCGAGCAACGTCCCGGCCCCACTACCAGCCACCCTGCCGGCCACCACGGCTCCCGCTCCGACGCCAACCCAGCAGCAGCCCGTGGCCACGGCACAACCCCAGGTCTCATCCGTGCCGGATACCGAGGCCACCATCTCCCGGCGGGCAACGCCCGTGACACCGAGAACCGTCAACAAGAACTTCCTGCCACCCAATCTCCGCAACAACGAAATTCGCGTGACGGTGAAGGTCTTCGTCGACCCCCAGGGCCGCCCACTGAAGGTGCAGGTGGAACAGGGCGTCGATGGGTTCGGCTACAACGATGCTGCCAAGCAGGCCGCCTACGAGAGCTCCTACTCACCTGCGACCAGGGGCGGCAAGCCCGTCAATGGGTGGACCACGGTGGTCTACAACTTCGGCAAACCCAAGTAGCCTTCTCGCCCTTCCCGAACAAAAGGCCCGGGTCAACCCCGGGCCTTTTGTTCGGCGGCCTCCCGCGCCAGGACATCCACGCGCTCGTTTTCCTCGTGCCCCGCATGGCCCTTCACCCAGTGGGCCTTCACGCGATGCCGCTGCAGTTGAACATCGAGCGCCTGCCAAAGTTCGACATTGAGAACCGGCTGCCGATCGGCCTTCCGCCAACCCGCCCGCTTCCACCCCGCCAGCCAGGAGGTGATGCCCTTCACCACGTACTGGCTATCGCAGAAGAGTTCGACCTCGCAGGGCTTGGCGAGGGCCTCCAGGCCCCGGATCGCCCCGAGGAGTTCCATCCGGTTATTGGTTGTGTCCGCCTCGCCCCCAGCCTGTTCCTTTTCCTTCACGCCCTCGGCGGATCGGAAGCGAAGCAAGTAGCCCCAGCCTCCCGGGCCGGGGTTTCCCAGACAGGCGCCATCACAGTAGAGTTCGACTTTGGGATGCAGGGACATGGAGACTCCAGTCCCACCTTCGCAGAAAGTGGAGGCCCGTCAAAGCCCCGGAGGCGTCGCTGCCGCAGCCCGGCGGAGGCTCTCCCGAAGCAGTTCGACGCCCAGGTCCAGGTCCTCCGTCTTCAGGTTCAAGGCGGGACGGAACCGCAGGCCCTTCTGGCCCGAGGCGAGCACGATCATGCCCAGGCCCTGCGCCTGGGTGATGGCCGCATTGCGCAGTTCGGTCGTGGCCAGATCGATGGCGCAGAAGAGCCCCTGCCCTCGGGGGTTGGAGGTGAGCTCCGGGAAGTCCCGGTGGATCTCCTGGAGCCCCTTGAGGAGCCGCTCGCCCTGCCGGGTGCAATGGGCGAGGAGTTGCTCCTCGACCATCACCTCGATGATTCGAGTGCCGCGCACCATATCCACGAGGTTGCCGCCCCAGGTGCTGTTGATGCGACTGGGAATGGTGAACACGTTGTCGACCTCGTCCAAGCGCCGCCCTGCTGCGATGCCGCAACACTGGGTCTTCTTGCCGAAGGCGAGAATGTCGGGCCGCACGCCGGAATGTTCGTGGCCCCACCACGCACCGGTGGTGCCGAAACCGGTCTGAACCTCGTCGTAGATCAGGAGAAATTCGTGTTCGTCCGCCAGTTCCCGGAGCCTTCGCATGAATTGAGGCCTGAAATGGTTGTCGCCGCCCTCGCCCTGGATTGGCTCGATGATGAGGCAGGCGATGTCATCGGGATCCCGGCCCACCGCAGCCTGGATCTGGGCGATGGCTTCGGCCTCAGCCGCCTCCACCTGAGCGAAATTCTCGCCCATCAGCGGGAACGTGATCTTGGGATTGAGGATCCGGGGCCAATCGAATTTAGGGAAATACTGGTACTTGCGCGGGTCCGCCGTATTCGTGAGGCTCAGCGAATAGCCCGAGCGACCATGGAAAGCCTCTCGGAAGTGGATCACCTGGCTGCCCTTTTCGGGCCTGCCCTTCGCCAGATTCTTGCGGACCTTCCAGTCGAAAGCCGCCTTCAGGGCGTTCTCTACCGCCAGAGTGCCTCCATCCACCCAAAAGAGGTGCGGCAGGTAGTCCGGGACCGCGTGAGTGGCAAAGGTCTCCACCCATTCCGCGAAGGCCGTGGTGTAGATGTCGCTGTTGGCGGGTTTGTTGACGGCGGTTTCGCCCAGGTGCTTCACGAACTCCGGTTCCCGCAAGCGGGGGTGGTTGTGCCCCAGGGGACTGGTGGCGAAGAAGGTGTAGAAGTCCAGGTAGCGCTTCCCGTCCCGGGCATCCACGATCCAGGAGCCCTGGGATTTGTCCAGGTCCATCACCAGATGAAACCCGTCCACCAGCATGTGGCGGCCAAGGGTCTCGAAGACCTCGGAAGGATGCACGCGAATACCCGTCGCCTGGGTCATGGGAACCTCTGGAGTGGGGGAGTTGTGGCAGTCTACCTGGGAACCAGGAAGGAAGGGCGGAGATGGTCGAGCCGGTGGCTGTGCATGAGATGCCGTTGGAGGCTATGAAGCTCCGCGCCGAAGCCACAGATCCTGCCGCCGGGGCCGTGGTGGTCTTCGAGGGCTGCGCCCGGGATCATCACGCAGGCCAGCGTGTGGAAGCGTTGGCCTACGAGGCCTTTGTGCCCATGGCCCTGGCCGAACTTCAGAACCTGCGCGCCGAGGCCATGGCGCGCTTCGGCCTCGTGCGCTGCCTCATTCATCACCGCCTCGGCCATGTCCCCCTGACCGAGGCGGCCGTAGTGGTGGCCACAGCCTCGGCCCATCGCAGGGAGGCCTTCGAAGCAGCGATCTGGATCATGGATCGCATCAAGGAGCGGGTGCCGATCTGGAAAAAGGAAAGCTACACCCAAGGCGGCCAAGCCTGGGTGGAAGGCACCGAGCGCCGCTGATCAGAGCCCGGGCATCGGTCCCGCAACTGGTTCGATCAGGAGGGGCCGCTCGTGCTGATAGCTCGTGGTGCGGCGTTTGGAGTCGATGTCGGCATAGACCCGAGTGATTTGTTCCGCGGTGAGACTGGTCCTGGCGGCGGCTTCCTCCGGCGATAGCCCCTGGTTGCGGGCGTAGAGGCACTCGTCCATCTGCTGGTAGGGCAGGGAGAAGTAGAACTCCTCCTGGCTCTGGGGCAGCGAATAGGTGTCCGTGGTCGGCGGGCGCTTGCGGATCTCCTCGGGCAGATTTAGATACTCCGCCAGGGCGTAGACCTGGGTCTTGTAGAGGTGAGCGATAGGCTTGGTGTCGGCGGCCCCGTCGCCATTCTTGACGAAGAAGCCCTGGTCGTATTCCTGGCGATTGGGAGTTCCCACTACCGCATATACCAAACGGTCAGCGTGGTAGTACTCGATCATCTTGCGCACCCGCTGCTTGAAGTTGGTGGCGGCGACCAGCTCGAGGTAGGCCGTGGGTGTGAGGCGCACCCGGATCTCCTCGCCGCCGGGGGGCTGCACCACCAGGGAGAAGATCCGGTAGGCATCGCTGTCCACCACGCTGGGCAGCACGATCTTGAAGGGCCAGCCCTCCTGGAACTGGGGCACCACCCGCTGGATAGCCCGGGTCTGGCGCCCGTAGCAGTCCACACCCGCCAGCACCGGCGTGATGTCTTCGATCACGGTCTGGATGCCCAGACTGTCGGCGGCCAACTGGCCCAGGGGAGTGCTTTCGCTTGCAGAATGGGTCTCCGGCATCATGATGCCAAGCACGCGATCGGGCCCCAGGGCCCGCACCGCCAGGGCCGCGCAGACCGTGCTGTCGATGCCGCCGCTAAGCCCCAGCACGGCTCCGCGACGATGCAGCTGTTTGGTGATTTGCTCGCGCAGGGTGGAGGCGATCTGTTCCACCGCCGCCGCGCGGTCAAAGGCGAGAATGGCTTCCGCCAGAGAAGGGGCCGAACTCATGCCGAGACCCCGCGGGCGGAGGCGACCCCCACATAGCGCACTAGGTTGTTCACCGTGTCCAGGTTGGCCGGGATGGCCTCGTCCCCGGGCACGGTGATGCCGAAGGTCTCCTCCAGGAACAAGATGATCTCGAGCACCCCGGTGGAATCGATGATCCCGGAACCGATGAGGGAGGTTCCCCCATCCAGATCGCCATCCGCCACGAAGAAATTGGAAGTGATGAAGGCGCGAATCTGCTGTTCGGGAGTCATGAATTCTCCTTGGTAGATGGGATCGGAGCGCGGGAAAGATCCTTCTTTCGCACCTTTCCAGTATCGGTCTTGGGCAATTCGGGAAGAAACACGATTTCGCCGGGCACCATGAAGCTCTCCAGCCGTTCCTGACAGGCCCGGCGGATCTCACGGGCACTCAGGGCGGGATCGGAAAGGGCCACGTAGGCCCGGATGGCCTCGCCCAGCACGGGATCAGGAACGCCCACCACGGCGGCATCCCGCACGCCGGGTATGCCGTGGAGGACATTCTCCACTTCCACCGGGCTCACCTTCTCGCCCCGAGACTTGATGATGTCGTCGCTCCGCCCCACAAAGTAGAGGTAGCCCTCCTCGTCCATGCGGAAGAGGTCATGGGTGCAGAGCACCCGGTCGGCGGCATGGCACCCAGGACGCAGCATCTCGGCCGTTTTTTCCGGCTGGTTCCAGTAGCCGACCATCACGTGAGGGCCCCGCACATGCAAGATTCCCGTGCCGCCGGGGCCCAGCATTCGGCCTTCGGCATCCAGCAGGAAGGTCTGGGTGCCCGGAATGGCCTTGCCCACGGATTCAGGCCGCTGGGCCAGTTCTTCCGGTTCGAGATAGCACACGCGCTTGCATTCCGTGAGCCCGTACATCCTGAAAATGAGGGCGTTCGGGAACATGCGCTGCAGGCCCGGTACCAGGTCCGGCGCCAGGGCCGCGGCGGTGTTCGTCACCGTGCGCACCGAGGGGAAGCGGATCTCCCGCGCCTCGGCCCGCGCCAGCAGCGTGGTAAACACCGTCGGCACCCCAGGAAAGACCGTGACGGCCTCTTCCAATATCCGTTGCTCGATGACCGCCGGATACCCGAAGCCCTGCTCCAACACCAGGGTGGCGCCCAGATGGACGGCCATCAGAAGTTGGTAGAGCCCGTAGTCGAAGGCCAGGGGTAGCAGGTTCAGGATGCGGTCTTCACCCCGCAGGCGCAGGTACTCCGTGAGGCTGCCCAGGGTGAAGGTCATGTTCTGGTGGGTCACCATCACACCCTTGGGATTGCCCGTGCTTCCCGAGGTGTAGATCAGGGCCGCGAGGTCCGTGGCCACGGTGCCCGGGTCCGTCGGCCCGGCGCCCTCCTGGGCCAGGATCATCTCCAAAGTGAGATTCGAGGCGCCCGCCTCGGTGATGAGCACGGGCCGAGTCGCTTCGACTGGAAGCGCCTCCAGGGCCCGCTGGAAGACCCGCCGTAGTTTTTCCTGGGCCAGCAGTACCTTGGCGCCACTATCCGCCAGCAGGTACGCCAGCTTGTCGGCCTTGGTCTGGGGATTGACCACCACGATGATGCCGCCCGCGAGCCAGGTGCCGAAGATCGACACCACGGCGTCAATGCCGTTATCCATGAAGATGACGACCCGATCCCCGGCCACCAGGCCTGCGGACTGGAGGGCCCGGGCCAGGCGCGATGAGGCTTCCAGCAGTCCTCCGTAGGAAATCCTGCGTCCCTCGGAGACCACGGCCTCCTTGTCCCCGAAGAGTCGGGCGGATTCCAGCAGGTTGTCCTGCACGAGACGACGGTGATGAGCGGCCATCACGCCACCCCCGAAGGTGTCGTGAGCCGGTCCCCAACCACCATGCGCCCCGCAGGTCGGCTGGGCGCCAGTTGCGGCGCACGCACGAACTGTTCGTGCAGCAGCTGGATCGAGAGCACACCCACCAGGGCCATGTCATCCATCTCACCCACTCCCTGTGCAAGGTTCTTTCGGCACTTCTCATGCAGCAGCCCGACCATCTTGGTGGAAAAGAGCCCGGTCTGAGCCAGGCGGGCGGGTTCCAGCAGTTCCGCGACATATTCCGGTGCATCCGGTCCCACGAAGGAGGGAGCGATGGGGGCCCGGTACGGGCGCTTGGGGCGGCGGAATACTTCGGGCGGCAGCAGTCCGCCCACGGCCCGGCGCAGCAGGTTCTTGTCCTTCATGCCGCGCAGGCGGAGGCCATCCGGCAGCGAGGCCGCGAACTCCGCCACCCGGTGATCCAGGAAGGGGAAGCGACCCTCCACGGAATGCCCCATGAGCATCCGGTCGCCCTGGCTGTGCAGGAGGTAGCCGTGTAGGAAGGTAACGATCTCCAGATACTGAGCCTTGGCCAACCCGCTGAACCCCGCGAAACCCGCAGGCAGTCCTGCGATGAGGCGCGCCGTTGAGGTCTGGTCATCCACCAGGGCAGGGTCGAGAAAGCGCATGAGTCGCGAGGTATTAGCGAAGCGGATGCGGTGGCTGTACAGAGGGTCGTCCACCTCCGTGAGCCCCGCGCCGAAGAACTGACGGGTGAAGGCGGGCGAACTGGAGGTGCTCCGGGTGAGCCAGGGGTAGAGCCGCTCGAAGAGCCGCGGGCGCAGCGTGGATTCCGGGTTCCGGGCCCAGAAGCGACGGATCTGGGATTCGCGGAACAGATCGTATCCCGCGAAGAGTTCGTCGGCTCCCTCGCCCGTGAGCACCACCTTGTAGCCCGAAT
>JAYREN010000114.1:0-10603 GCA_041908845.1 Holophaga sp.
AGCCCAAGGCCGAAGAGAAGAAGGCCCTGAGCCTGGAAGAGAAGAAGGCTGAGCCCAAGGCCGAGCCCAAGAAGGACGAGAAGAAGGCTGAGCCCAAGGCCAAGAAGGCCGCCAAGAAGGCCGAGCCCAAGGCTGAAGAGAAGAAGGCCCTGAGCCTGGAAGAGAAGAAGGCCGAGCCCAAGAAGGACGAGAAGAAGGCTGCCTGCACCAAGGATTGCAAGAAAGAGTGCGCCACTAAGAAGGCCGAGCCCAAGAAGGCTGAAGAGAAGAAGGCCCTGAGCCTGGAAGAGAAGAAGGCCGAGCCCAAGGCTGAGCCTAAGGCCGAGAAGAAGGCCAAGAAGGCCGCCAAGAAAGTCGAGAAGAAGGTCGAGCCCAAGGCCGAAGAGAAGAAGTAATCATCTTCTCCATACCAAAAAGAGCGGGCCCGCGAGGGCCCGCTCTTTTTGTGTTCGGAATCGAGGCTTACAGGATGGTGTGCATCCAGTTGCGGGTGTCGGGGGCGAGCCCGTACTGGATGTCCAGCAGGGAGGCGCGAAGGCGGGTGGAGACTTCCCCTACCTTGTTGGCGTTGATGACCCAGGTGCCGCGGCGGGACATCAGGGTGCCGATGGGAGAGATCACGGCGGCCGTGCCGCAGGCGAAGGCTTCTTTCAGGGCGCCGGTGCGGTGGGCCTGCTCCACATCGTCGATGGAGATGCGGCGCTCTTCCACGTCATAGCCCAGTTCCCGAGCCACGGTGATGAGGCTGTCCCGGGTGATGCCCTCGAGGATCGAGCCTGATTTCTCGGGGGTGGCGATGACCGTGCGGTTGCCCTCCTGCAGGACCAGGAAGACATTCATCCCGCCCAGTTCCTCGAGGTACTTGTGCTGAACAGCGTCCAGGTAGAGAGCCTGGTCGCAGCCCCGCTGCTTGGCGAGCTTGCCGGGCAGCAGGCTGGCGGCGTAGTTGCCCGCGCACTTGGCGCGGCCCGTGCCTCCGGGGGCGGCGCGGACGTACTCTTCTTCCACCCAGATGGTCACCGGCTTGATGCCGCCCTGGAAATAGGCTCCCGCGGGTCCGCCGATGATGAGGAAGAGGTATTCATCCGCGGCCTTGACGCCGAGAAAGTCCCCCAGGCCGATCATGAAGGGGCGGAAGTAGTAGCTCTGGTCGTGGAGACGCCCGGCGTCCAGGGTTCCAGGAACCCAATCCCGGTCCGTCTGGCAGAGCAGATCGGCGCCCGCAACGAAGAGATCGAGGGGGACTTCCGGCATGGCCAGCCGGGCGGCGGATTCATTGAAGCGGCTGCCGTTGCACCGGGGGCGGAAGGACTTGATCCCCCCGTCGGCCTGCCGATAGGCTTTGAAACCTTCGAAAATGGCCTGGCCGTAATGAAGCACATTGGCGGCGGGGCTCAGGGACAGGGGGGCGTAGGGTTTCAGCTCGCCCTTCAGCCAGCCTTCGCCTTCCCGATAGGGGATGACCACCATGTGCTCGGAGAGGACCTTGCCGAAGCCCAGGTTCTGCATTCGGGCGTTGCGGTCGGCAACGGGCAGGCGGGGGTTCGCCAAGTGGATGTCGAACAGGCTGTTCGGGCTCATCGGGACTCCTTGGTTAGAGGGCAAGGGCTGGGCGCGTCTGGATCAGGCGTCCCAACCGTGCAATGGCCTCGCGGGTTACGCCAGGCGCGTACGTGGAAAAATTTAGCCGAAGGCAGTTGGTGCCCCGGCCATCCGCAAAAAAGAGTGGACCAGGGGCGAAGCCCAGGCCTTGGGGAATGGCTTCCTTGAGCAGTTCCAGCGAGGAGAGATCCTCCGGGAGGACCACCCAGAGGTGCATCCCGCCCTTGGGCTCGGTGATCTCCGTGTCCCGGGGGAAATTCGCCCGAAGGGCTTCCAGCATGGCGTCTCTTCGCTCTCGGAGGGAGCGGCGGAGCCTCGTCACGTGCCGCTTGAACCCGCCCTCCTCGATGAATCTGGCCACGCCAACCTGCGACAAGATGGGCAGGGCGATGGTGTGGACCTCCTGGACCGGGGCCAGGCGCTTGAGCTGGTATTCCGGGGCGACCACGTAACCGAGCCTAAGCCCCGCGGCCAGGGACTTGGAGAAGCTGCCCACGTGGATCACATGGTCCGCATCCGGCAGCATCCGGAAACTGGGAACGGGCTGGCCCGAGAACCGCAGATCCGCATAGGTGTCATCTTCCACCAGAGGCACCCCGTAGGTCCGCGTGAGGGCCAGGACCCGTTCCCGCCGGGTGCGGCTCAGGGTCATGCCCGTGGGATTGTGGAAGGAGGCCACGAGAATGATCAGCTTGGCATCGCCCTTTTGGAGGGCCGAGACCAGGCGATCGGGATTCAGGCCGCTGGCGTCCACCGGCACGGCTACGGGTTCCCGGCCCATGGCCCGCAACAGCGCCAGGGTGCCCACGTAGCAGGGGCTTTCCACGAGCACCCGGTCGCCGGGCACGGTGAGCGCCTCCACCGCCAAGGCCAGGCCCGACTGGGCGCCGGGGATGGCTCTCAGGCCCCACCCGGGCAGCAGGGGCTCACCCTCGGAAGCCAGCCAGTCCGAGACGGCCTGGAGGTAGGCAGGATGGCCCGCAGGCGCGGAGTAGACCCAGGCGTCCGAGCCCAGTTCCTTCATCGTGCGGGTGTAGATCCGGCGCAGGGCCTCGCCGGGGAGGAGGTCCGCTGGCGGAAACCCGGCGGAAAAGCTGATCAACTCGCGGTTCTGGGCGCGCTCCAGGGTCTCGCCCAGCCAGGGCCCCAGCTCCCCTTCGTGAACCCGCAACGCCGAGCCCTCGAATGGAAAGGCGGCAGCACCGCGCAGAGCAGGGGCCTGAGGCAGGTAGTCGGCCACGAAGGTGCCTCGCCCCGTGACGGTCTGCACCCACCCCGTGCGCTTGAGCCCCGCGATGGCCTTGAGAATCGTGAGACGGTGAACCTGGAAGCGCTCCGCGAGGTCGGGAACGGCGGGGAGACGCAGACCTGGCTGCCATTCCCCGTCCTGGATCAGGGTCCGAAGACTCCGCTGCACCTGGAGGTACAGGGGGCTTGCGGCATCGGGGTTGAGGGGGGAGGCGACGGCCATGACCCCCAAAGTTTGCGTTGAATTCCCTGGAATTTCAGCAATTCAAGGGCAGAAAAATAGCCCGGGGCAGACCACGAGAGCAAAGCCCAAGAATTAATGCGAATCCATAGACTGGGGCAGACTGCTTTGGGGGCGGTTCCTAGAGAACGCCCAGCAGCGAGGCCACCTCATTCCGGAGATCCGCGATCCCCGTGCCCTTGGCACTGCTGGCCCAGGCAATGTCCCCCGGCTGAAGCCCCAGGGCGGCGGCCACATCCCGACGCTGGGCAAGCTGGCGACTGGGCTTCACCTGATCCGCCTTGGTGGCCACGACCCGGCAGGGCAGCTCCGCGTGGCGCAGCCAGTCGATCATTTGGTGATCCAGCTTGGTGGGGCCGATCTCCGCATCCACCAGCACGAAGACCATGCGCAGGGTGCGGCGGCCCAGGAGATAGCCTTCGATCATGGCCCGCCAGGTGGCACTCTCGGCTTTGGGGCCGGCCGCATAGCCGTACCCCGGAAGATCAACCACCCAGCGATCCGGCCCCGTGAGGAACACATTGATGAGCCGTGTGCGGCCCGGAGTCTTGGACACCCGCGCCAGCTGGGTCTGCTTGGCGAGGGCATTGAGCAGCGAACTCTTGCCCACGTTGGACCGCCCCACGAAGGCCACTTCCGCATGGCAGGCCCCCAACTGCTTCACATCGGAAGCGGAGGTGACGAATTGGAGGTCGTGGAGGGGTTGGGCCATGGGTACAGTCTAGCCCTCATGCACCCGGGTGACCCGCCCGTTGATCTGGCAGGTGACCTCGTACGTGATGGTGCCCAGCTTCTCGGCCCATTCGTAGGCGCTGATCTCCTCGTCGCCACTGCGGCCGAGGAGCACCACCTCGTCCCCTACCTTGACCTGGGTCGCAGGCCCCAGATCCACCATGCTCTGGTCCATGCAGACCCGGCCCACGATGGGATAGCTGCGGCCCTGGATGAGCACTCGGCCCCGGTTGGAGAAGAGGCGGTTGAAGCCATCCGCATAGCCCGCCGGAATCGTGGCGATCCACGTGTCGCAGGGAGCGACCCAGGTGCGGCCGTAGCCGATAGAGGTACCGGCCTTCACCTGTTTCAGGAAGGAAACCCGCGTGAGGAAGCTGAGGCCGGGTTTCAGGGGGATCGTCTGGGGCGTACCGGCATCGGGATAGAAGCCGTAGATCATGATCCCTGGCCGCACGAGGTTGAGCCAGGCCGCCTCGTGGCCGAGCACCGCGCCGGAATTGGCGCAGTGGACCAGATCGAGCCTGCGACCGAGGGCCGCCTCCACCGCCTCCACCGTGGTTTTGAATCCGGTGATCTGGGCCCGAGTGAAGGCCGTGTCCGCCTCGTCGCTCACGGGCAGATGGGTGAAGATGCCTTCCAACTGTACATGGGGGCAATGGGTCTCGATGAAGGCGGCCAGAGCCGGGGCCTCCGCGGGGGTGACGCCCACGCGGCCCATGCCCGTGTCCACCTTGAGGTGGGCGACGGCCGGGTTGCCTGCCTCGCGAGCGGCCTGTTCCAGGGCCTCGGCATGCTCCCGGCTGCACACGGCCAGGGTGATATGCCCCGCCACGGCGGCGGGCATTTCCTCGGGGAACGTGGGGCTGAACTTCAGGATGGGAAGGCTAAGACCGGCCTCCCGAAGCTGGAGGCCCTCGGGTGCCGTGGCCACGCCAAGCCAATCGATGCCTGCGGCCTCGGCCATGCGTGAGACCTCGACGGCCCCGTGGCCATAGGCATTGGCCTTCACGGCGATGAGTATCTTCCGCTCGCTGCCCACGGCGGCGCGGATGCCCTCGAGGTTGGCGCGGATGTTCTGGAGATGAATGCGGGCGTGGGTCTGGTAGAGCATGGGATTCCTAGCGAACAAAGAGTTCGTGGTACTCGCGGAGCTGGGTGGCCCAGCGGCCGCGAATCACCACCAGATGGTTGCCCAGAGGGCGGGAGAGTAGTTCCCGGACATCGCTGTCAAGGCGGACCTGAATCTGGGTGCGACAGCGAAGCTCCGAGTCGCCGTTGACCAACAATTCCCCATCGGCGAGGAAAACCTCTCGCAAATTCGTACCTCCGATGCGGGCGAGGGTGATGGGACCTGGGTCCAATTCGCCCTGGATGCCCACGCCGAGGGAGGATTCGAAGTGGGAACGAAGCGCGTACCCCTTGAGCATGCGTCGGGCGATGGTGCAATGGGCGAGCCAGAGGGTGTTGGCGGAGGGATTCAGGTCTTGGGGGTTGGCCATGAAGGGGGTCTGGCCAGTGAGTGTTTGCATCCAGAGCATGGTCAGAGCAGCGGGGAGGTCACCCTCGCAACCCGCCACGATGTCCTCGTCCAACAGAGAGGAGAGGGCCAGGCAGCCGGTGGTTTGGAGCTCCTTCACGAGGTCGAAGCATCGCAGCGTGCAGGCATCGAGGCCCTGTCCACGGACCACCCGACGAAGGGCCGCGGCGACCCTGGCCGCCATCTCGAGGTCTGAAGAGGAAGGCTCACCGATGCGATGGGCGCCCGCTTCAAAGGAGTGCTGCAAGACACTGGATTCAGTGGCTTCGGTCTCGTGGATGGCGGTGCGGAGCAGCTTCAATGGGACATCGATGACTGAGGGCCCCCAGGCATCCTTCACGTGTGCCGACTCGGGCATGCTACCCACCAGCCACTCGGAAGGCTCCCCGATGCAGCCTAGACGAAGGCCTGCCAGCTTGTCGCGAGTCTCGAAACACCGAGAGAGGCGCGCCAGAGTGGTAAAGCCATCCTCGAGGTCATTCAGCAACAAGATGCGCCCAGGCTGCCCCCATTGGCGAAGGCGACTGAGGATTTCCAGAGAAGCAGGAAGAGAATTCTGGTGGGGATGAGCCAGGAGCAGAGCCGGGCCAGTCATCCGGGAGATGGCCTCGAGCGCCAGATGCTCCGTGCCGCCAGTAACAATCAGCAGTGCGTTGGGAGTCTCGCCACCTTCGTCTACCAGTCTATGGGGTAGGTCACGGGACCTCATTTGCGCAGCGATTCCCGCCACCGTGGCGTGAACCTGATCCGCGGAATGAAAGCTGGAAGCGAGGGGGAGGATCTTCAACATGCTCAACCTTTGATGACGACCTTTTGGACGTAGGGCGAAGTGGACAGCGCCAGCAATGCGCCATAGCCGGGATAGAAGGTGATCTCATCTCCCAATTTCACGGGGTCGCGAGCGTCTTCCACATCCAGGATCAGGTGATCGGAGCTGCCGCCCAGCACGATGATTCCTGGATCCTCTGGCTCGATGCCGTCCACCACCACATCCTGGCGGCCCAGGTTGCAGATGGCGCGGGTGCGGATCCCTCGGTCCACAAAGGTGGGCGTGTTGCCGAAGGCGTCCTGGCCCGTCTCCCCGATGGGTACGGAGGGTTTGCGCTCAACCTCTACGACCTCGGCCACCAGCTTGAAGGTGTCCTGGCGGGTGCCCGGCCAGGGGCTGCGGTCGATGACGTTGCGCCCCAGCACGATGGCCTCCCCGATCCTGAAATGGTTGATCTCCTTGGGCATCGCACCAGAAAGCAGCAGCGGCAGATTGGCGCTGTTGCCACCGGATAGCGTCTTGAGCTCCAGGCCGCTGGCCTTGCGACAGGCATCCCGGATCTCGATGAGGGCGCGCATGTTCTTGGTGGAGGGGATCACGCCGCCGTAGCAGGCCAGATTGCAGCCCATGCCGATGATTTCCAGGGCGGGCAATTTGGCGGCCTCCTTCACTAGGTCGATGGCGCGATCCGGCCACACGCCCTCGCGCAGATCCCCCACATCCACCATGACAATGGCCTGGTGCCGGACCCCCATGAACTGGGCGGCCTCAGAGAGCAGGCGCAGGGTCTGGAGGCTGGAGTTGAGGGTGATGTGGGCGCAGCGCACCACATCCGCCGCGCGGCTCGGCGCCGGAATGCGCAGCAGCATCAGCGGCAGGTCCAGCCCCGTGTCGGCCATGGACTGGAGATTGGAAATGCGGCTGTCCGCAATCATGTCCGCGCCGCCCAGTTCCAGTGCATGCACGACGGCCGGGTGCGCCGCCGTCACCTTGGTGACGGCCGCCACCTGGGCGCCGTGGTCGTGGCACATGGCGATGACCGACCGCGCATTGGTGGCGATGCGGTCGGGGTAGATCTCGAGGCGGGGGGTGCGGATGTACATCGACTACTCCAGAAAACTATAGAAATTGGTCCACGGATGAACACAGATACACACGGATGAAGATGATGTCGGTAACTTTCGGGCCGTCAGAATCAGAACAAGATCTATCTGACTTGAGTGCTTTTTATCCGTGTTCATCCGTGTTCATCCGTGGACAGATTCTTGTTCAACCCATCGCCGGAACGTAACCTTCACATCTTCGGGATAGGCCTGAGCCAGGGTTCCCAGGGCGGAGAAAAGGTAGTTCTTGTCCAGCAGGATGCGAGCTTCTGGAACGGGCAGCAGATACTTGCCGGGGCCTGTGCAAATTGTTCTGAGGATTTCGGTGCCCCCTTCGAGGCGCGTCAGGGCGCCGCCGGTGCCGATCACCCACTTGACGGCGCTGAGATCTTTGCCCTTCACGATCTGCTTGCGGCCGGTGGCGGTGTAGAGATCCGTCACGACACCCGCGTGCCGCTTGGCGCCGGTCTCCACGGCGAAGGTGCAGAGGGCCCGGGTAAGTTCGCGCTCGCCCTCGGTGGCGGGCATGGCCTGGAGTTCCGCCATCCGCGCCTCCCACTCGGCGTTGCCGGCCAGGTCCACGATGTTGCGGGCGTTGACGAATACGCCGAGATCGCCTTCCACCGTGCGCTTGGCGCGGGGCTCGGGTTCAACCATCTTGGAGGCCCACTCCGTGGCGCCATCGGTGACGCTATGGACATCGGTGGTGGCACCGCCCACATCGAAGACCAGACAGTCGCCCATCTCCTCGGCGAAGAGCTCGGCGCCCCGCAGCACCGCGCCGGGCGTGGGCAGGATGCCCCAGTGGGTAAGCTCCCCGAATTTCGCCATCCCGGGGGCGTGGATGATGTGGCGGTTGAAGATGTCGTGGATCAGGTGGCGCAGGGGCTCGATATTGAGTACGTCCACGTCGGGGAAGACATTGTCCGCCGCCAGCAGCTCCAGGCCCGCCGTTTGGAAGATGTGATGGATGGGTTTTCGCAGGGCGACGTTGCCCGCGTAGATCACGGGGATCGGGAGGCACAGGGAGGCGAGCTTTTCCGCGTTCTTTAGGACGATGGACTTCTCGCCGAAGTCCACGCCCCCCGCCAGCAGGATGATATTGGGATGGGTGGCCCGGATCTCATCCAGCTCGAATTCGTCCAATTCCCCAGCGGTCACCATCTTCACGATGCCGCCCGCTCCAAGCGCCGCTTCCCGGGCCGCCCGCGCCGTCATGCTGTAGGTGAGTCCGTGCACGGTCATGCGCAGCCCGCCTGCGGCAGAGCTGTTCACGAAGGTCTCGGGCTGACCGATGCTTCCCAGAAAGCGGGATTCGAGATCGGCAATGGCCTCCTGCACGCCAATGCCCACATCGCCCTGGGCCACGCTGGTGGGCGCGAAGCCCTGGGCCACATGCTCGAAGCCTCCCGCGTCGAGGATGTTGAACCCGTTCACCTTCGTGATGGTGGAACCCACCTCGATGGTCAGGATCTCGATCTCATCCGACATGCGAACCCCGAAAACGGATTTCCGTGAAGGACCCCGAAGCCTGTTGCGCAGGAAGGAAAGAACCGCGAAGAAAGTAATCGGTGTCTTCGCGGTTCTTGATCCCGTTCTTTGGGGCCCTTCGCGGACTGTTGTTACACGACGCCCCGGGCCTTGAGCACCTTGACCATGGCGTTGACCACATGGATGCCCTTGGTGCCGCGACCGAAGGTGGCGTCGAGGCCGGTTTCCTTGGCCATGTCGCGATTCACCTGGGTGCCGCCTGCGATGAGCACCACCTTGTCACGGATACCCTTCTCCTTGCAGAGTTCGGCCAGCTTCTTCATCTGGGCGCGATGCACATCGTTGTGGCTGATGATCGTGCTGATGAGGATGGCCTGGGCGCCGGTCTCGATGGCGGCGTCCACCAGCTTGCCGATGGGCACGGAGGTGCCCAGGTAGTGGTACTTCACGCCGTACTTCTCGATGCCGCCGTGCTTGATGTCGAGGATCTCGCGCATGCCGACCGAATGCTCGTCCTCGCCCACGGTGCCGGCCACGACCTTGAGGCCCACGGCCTTCACGGCGTCGCGAAGCTCCTGCTCGGGCAGGATGATCTCCTTCTCGGGGATCTTAAGCGTGGTCTTGTCGATATCGAAGGCCACCTTGCCCTTCACCTCCACGAAGCAGCCCTCGGAGGGGTGAAGGACCATGGTGTTGATGACTTCGGGATCCAGCAGGCCCATCTTCTTGGCCATCTCCACGGCATAAACCGGGGCGATGTCCTCGTTCTGGGGCACGAAGAGCTGGATGAGTACCGTGCCGTCGCCGGCCCACTCCGCCTCGGGCTTGATGGCGTTGCCCTTGCGGTAGGGCAGGGTCTTGGCGAGGCGGGCGTGGCAGCTGTCCTCGGGATCCAGTTCGTCGATGAAGACGATCTTCTCGGGTTTGCAGAGGGTGCAGCCCTGGATGGCGTCGCAGGCCTTCTTCACGCCTGCGGGCAGGTGGTTGTGGCCGAAGTGGTCGCAGACCGGCGCGAAGTAGTCCGCATCGCGCACCACGAGGGTGCCTGCGCCCACGCCGCCCTTGCCGTCGCGGGCGATGCCGTCGCCGTTGCGCTGGGGATACTTGGCGCTGTCCACGAAGAAGCCCTTCTCCACGGCGGCGAAGTAGCCACCTTCCTCGATGAGCTCCTCCAGAAAGGCCACGGCCCGCTCCTTGAGATCGCGCACCATCTCGCCCAGGGGGCCGTCATGGTTGAGGGTGAGCAGCTCCTTGATGCCATCCAGGGCGGCCCAGGTCTGCTTCACCGTCTGCACGCCGCGGATGTTGTTGTAGTGCCAGGGCACGTTGCGGCCTTCGTCCGGCGTAATGGTGCTCTGGATGTCGGCCCGGGTCAGCATGGAGATCAGCGTGTCCACGGTGTGGGTGCGGACGGCCTCCTCGATGTCGGCCTCGATGTAGCGCGTGTTCTGCTGGGCGCGCATCTTGAATTCGCTGAAGAAGTCGCGCAGGGCCACGGCGTAGGGCAGGTCGTACCAGAGCTTGGGCGCGGGGGGCGAATTGGGCGGCACGGTGCTGAGGCCGATGAGGTTCTTGTCCATGCCCACGGCCACGGAGAAGGCGCAGTTGATGCCGTGCTGCACGATGAGCTCGGGCATCACCAGCCAGCCCGCCTTGGCGGTGGCGTTGGCGTTGTGGGCGCCGTCGATCTGGAAGATGCGCGCGCCGGCCATCACCTTCTTGGCTTCCGCCGCGTCCACGAAGGAGCGGTACATGTTCACGTTGCGGTAGAGCACGTTGTACTGCGGATCCTGGTGGGCCCCGTTGATGCCTTCTTCCGCGAAGAGTACGGCCACTTCGGGGCCCGCCACGCCGGAGACGTAGCTGTGGAAGTTGATGGG
>JAYREN010000115.1:0-10593 GCA_041908845.1 Holophaga sp.
AGCACCAGGGTGAGCATGAAGAAGACGAAGAGGTTGAGATACGCGAAGTACCGCGCGAAGCCCTCCTCCTTCCACATGTAGCCCACGGAATAGAGGTGGATGAGGGCGCCGATGCCCGAGACCAGCAGGGCCATGATGCAGGACAAAGGATCCAGCACGAGGCCCATGGGCACCCGGAGTGTGCCCACGGACATCCACTCGAAGCTGGTGATTTCGATGCGGAAACCGGGCGTACCCCGCATGGCGAAGAAGGCGGAGAGGGAAAGGGCGAAGGAGGCCACCACGAGCCCCACGGCGATGACAGACACCGCAGCCCTGCCCATCCGCTTGCCCAGCAAGCCGATGAGGGCGGCGCCCAGGAGTGGAAGGAGTGGGATGAGCCAGTAGAGCGTGTGCATCAGATCCTCACTGCTTCAGCGTGTCAGCGCGGTCGGAATCCGTGGTCTGCCGGTGCCGGAAGAGGGCCACCACCAGGGCCAGCCCCACCGCCGCTTCACAGGCCGCCACGGCGATGATGAAGAGGTAGAAGGCTGTGCCCTGGACATCCCCGCCCCGGTAGCGGGCGAAGGCCAGGAGGGCCACGTTGGCGGCGTTCAGCATCAGTTCCACGCCCATGAACTGCATCAGCAGGCTGCGCCGGATCAGCACCGTGGCCAGACCGATGACGAAGAGCAGGAGAGCCACGAAGATGTAGGCCTGGAGGCTGCCGTGGAGGAGGGTTGAGTTCATCTCACAACTCCCGTTTTACGAGGCTGACGGCGGCGATCATGACGGCCAGCAGCAGCAGGCCCGCGATCTCGAAGGCCAGGAGATGTTCCTTGAAGAGGTAGGCGCCCAGGCGCTGGAGGGTCATGGGGTCGACCTTGACCTGGGTGCTCTCGGCCAGCAGCTTGGAACTCTTCACCAGTCCGAAGGCGCCTGCGCCGAGTACGGCCACGGCGGCGGCGGAACCCCAGCGCTGGATGGGTCTGGCCTTCTCGGCGGGTTCTTCTTCGTGGCTGTTGAGGAGCATGATCACGAAGAGCACCAGCACCACGATGGCGCCCGAATAGACAATGATCTGCAGCGCCGCCGCCACGGGATTGGCCAGGAGCAGGAAGAGCCCCGCCACGCCCACGAAGCAGAGGACCAGGCTGAGTCCCGCCATGATCAGGTTCTTCAGGCGGAACATGAGCAGGGCGCCGAGGACGGCGATGAGGGCGAAGATCAGGAACACGGGCCCTCCTCGGAACGAGAACCGATTGGTCCACGGATGGACACGGATACACACGGATGAAGGCAAACAGAAACTAACGTCGCCCCTGAGTGGTGAACCTGGATTTTCATTTTTTTATCCGTGTTCATCTGTGTTCATCCGTGGACTGTTTCATTTCGTCGTTTTTGTTTTCAGGTTTGGTACTACATGGATTTCTTCGGGGTGGTCGGTTTGAGGTCGCTGGTGATCCGCGCCTTGCCGTCGGTTTCGGCGTAGGTGTTCATCAGATCCCATTTCCCATACTGCATGGAGAGGCGGTCATAGGCGGCCAATTCGTAGTCCTTGCGCAGCCAGATGGCGTCCTTGGGGCAGGCCTCTTCGCAGTAGCCGCAGTAGATGCAGCGCAGCATGTCGATCTTGAAGACCGCCGGGCGCTTTTCCTCGAGACCCTGGGTGAGATTCAGGTCCGAAAATTCCTCGGCCTTGATGGTGATGCATCGGGCGGGGCAGGCCTCGGCGCACATGAAGCAGGCCACGCACTTGATGGCACCGTCCTCGAAGCGCTTCAGCTCGTGGAGGCCACGGTAGCCCTGGGGCATCTCCTTCTTCATGTCCGGGTACTGGATGGTGTAGCGGTCCTGGGTGCGCGTGAAGAGCTGGCGCAGGAAGTGCCGCATCGTGATGGCCATGCCCTTGGCGATGGGCCACAGGTAGGTGCGGTCCAGCCAGGATAGTTCGACCTGCTTGACAACAACGGCCATGGATCAACCCCGTCGATACATCAGGTAGGCGTGGAAGAGGAAATTCACCAGGGACAGCGGGATCATGACCTTCCAGCCCAGCTTCATCAGCTGGTCGTACCGGAAGCGGGGCAGGGTCCAGCGCACCCACACGAAGACCCAGCAGAAGAAGAGCAGCTTCACCAGGAAGGCAAACATGGAGAGGAGCGGCCCGGGGTCCGCCACGAAGGGCACGCGCCAGCCGCCGAAGTAGAGGGTGACGATGAGCGCGGAGGCGGTGACCAAGTGGATGTACTCGCTGAGGTACATCAACGCGAACTTCATGGAGCCGAATTCGGTGAGGTACCCGGCCACGATCTCGCTTTCGCCCTCGGCGAAGTCGAAGGGCAGGCGGTTGGTTTCGGCGAACATGCAGGTGAAGAAGACGATGAAGCCCAGGAACTGGGGCGCGATGTTCCAGACGCCGTGCTGGGCGGCGATGATCTGGTGAGGGTCGTAGCCGCCGGTGGTCATGAAGATGGAAATTACGGCGAGGCTCATGCCCAGCTCGTAGCTCACCATCTGGGCGCTGGCGCGCATGCCGCCCAGGATGGCCCACTTGTTGTTGCTGCTCCAGGCCGCCACCAGCACGCCGTAGACCGCCGTGGCGCCGATGGCCATGGGATACAGCATGCCCATGCCGTTGCCCGGGTCCAGCAGGCTCAGGTGATAGGTATGGCCACCGGAGGTGAAGCTCTGGCCGAAGGGAATGACCGCGAAGCCCAGGGCCGCCGGGAGAAAGGCCAGCATGGGCGCCAGCCAGAAGAGCACCTTGTTGGCGTGGGGCGGAACCTGATCCTCCTTGAGGAAGGCCTTGATGCCGTCTGCGGCGATCTGGGTGAGGCCGATCAGGCGCCACTTTCCGAACAGCGCCGCCCGGTTGGGGCCGATGCGGTCCTGGATCATGGCGCTGCCCCGGCGTTCCACCCAGGTGAGCAGGGAGGCAAGGGTCAAGGGGCCCGCGAAGACCAGGATTACCTTGACCAGCATCCAGAGGGTTTCGGGCGACATGTGCAGCAGGGCAGAGATCGTGTCCATCGGCGGATCCGGACGGGGGTTTCAGGGTGAAACCCGACTTGAGAAAGGTAGCAGGGGCGGAAGGAGGGGCCAAGGACAGGGAATTCCGGGGCAGGGGCTGCCGAGGAACGAGGCTCCCATACCTTCAAGCCTGGCTTTGGGTGCCGCAGGGGGGCTGAATATTCCCCTGGCCTGCGTGGCTGGGGTGGACGCGTCCCTGAGGGTGCTAAAAAATGCGCCGGTCTTGACCGCCGTCAATGTCCCGAGCGTTCGGACTTTCAGACTCGGAGACGGAGGTTCACATGACGAGACGTTGGTTGATGGTGTTCCTGGTGCTCCTGGCGGGCTTCGGGGTCCTGGGACTGGGGGGACGCCAGATCTCCCAGGCCGCGCCGCCCATTCCCGCGCGCATTCTGACGCCCGATGGCGCCCAACTCATGGGGCCTGGCCAGATCCTAGAGGGGCAGAAATCCTACCTGGGCCACGGGGGTCAGCATATTGGCTCGATCTGGGGGCACGGCGCGTACCTCGCGCCGGACTGGTCCGCCAAGGCCCTGCACCAGTGGGCGGCGCACACCCTGACCGCGCTGAAGGCCCAGGGGCTGTCGGATGCGGAGGCCAAGGCCCGCACCCAGACCCTGTTCCAGGCCAATGGTTTCGACGCCGCTACGGATTCCCTGACCCTGGATCCCGTGGTGGCCGAGGCCTACCTGAAAACTCGCCAGGAACTGGCCCGCATCGTGGTGGAAGGTGACAAGGCCGCTTCCATTCCGGCCCGGTGGATTCCGACCATGGAAGAAGGCGAGCGGGTGGGGGATTTCTTCCTTTGGACAGCTTGGAGCGCCGCGGCACGCCGTCCGGGCGAAGCTGCGAGCTACACCCAGAACTGGCCCTACGAGCCCCTCGTAGGCAATACGATTACGCCCATCAGCCACCTGTGGAGCATCCTCTCCATCGTGCTGCTGATCGTGGGTGTGGGGTTGATGGTGTGGTATCACGCCGCCCAGCCCCACGAGGACATGCCTGATCCCAAGGCCATTCCCCCCGCTCCCGCCACGGCCAGCCAGCGCTGGTCCGCGCTCTACTTCGCGGTGGCTATGGCCCTCTTTCTGGTGCAGATCGGCATGGGCGTGCTGACGGCCCATGACGCGGTGGAAGGCAACGCCCTCTACGGCGTGGATCTCTCCCAGATCCTGCCCTATGCGGCTTCCCGCACCTGGCACCTGCAGCTGGCAGTCTTCTGGATCGCCACCTGCTGGCTGGCCACGGGGCTCTACCTGGGACCGAAGCTCTCGGCCAAGGAACCCAAGGGGCAGGGACTGGGCGTGGCGGGCCTGCTGGTCGCCCTCGTCGTGGTCGTTGTGGGCGCCCTCTCGGGCAGCCATCAGGCGATCCTCGGCAAGCTCAGCGGCTCCTTCATGCTCGGCCACCAGGGTTATGAATACGTGGAACTGGGTCGCCTCTGGCAGATCCTCCTGACGGTGGGCATGGTGGGCTGGCTGGTGCTGGTGCTGCGCGCCCTCATCCCCGCCCTCAAAGGCGAACGCGGACGCCTGGGGCTGCTGAAGCTCTTCGTCCTGGCCGCCGTCGCCATCCCGCTCTTCTACTCCGCGGGCTTCATGTACACCCGGGAGACCCATCTCGCCATGGCCGAATACTGGCGCTGGTGGGTGGTCCACCTCTGGGTGGAAGGCTTCTTCGAGGTCTTCGCCACCGTCGCCATCGCCCTGCTCACCACCCGCATGGGACTGCTGCGCGAATCCACCGCCCTGCGGGCCGTGAGCCTCAGCATGGGACTCTTCCTGGGCTCCGGAGTCATCGGCACCTTCCACCATCTCTACTTCACGGGCAGCCCCGCCATTGTTTCGGCCCTGGGGTCGGTCTTCTCGGCCCTGGAAATCGTGCCCCTCACCATCATCGGCTTCGAGCTGGTGCAGAGCCTCCGCCACGGCAAGGCCATCGGCAGCGGCTACGAGTGGCCCTTCAAGTATTTCGCCGCCGTCTGCTTCTGGAACTTCCTGGGGGCAGGCGTCTTCGGGATGCTCATCAACCCGCCCTCGGTGCTCTACTTTGGGCAGGGCCTCAACACCACGCCCATCCACAGCCATGCCGCGCTCTTCGGCGTCTACGGCTTCCTGGCCATCAGCCTCATGCTCTTCGCCCTGCGCGGCATGACGCCTGACAAGGCCTGGGACTCCAGGCTGCTGAGTTTCGGGTTCTGGGGCCTCAACATCGGCCTGGGCCTGATGCTGGCGCTGAGCCTGATCCCCAGCGGCATCTACCAGTTCGCCGCGAGTCTGCAGCACGGCACCTGGTTCGCCCGCAGCGCCGAGGTGGTGCAGAGCCCTTTCATGCGCACCTGCACCTGGCTGCGGATGCCTGGCGACGTAATCTTTGGCCTCGGAGCTCTCGCGGTGGTTCTGTTCACCTTGAAGGCCGTAAAGGGTGTCTGGCAGTGGCGCAACGAGGAAGCGCGTGCGAAGGACATCACCCTCTGAGTCGAAAGCGATCGTTCGAGTGCCTCGACCCGGAACGGGCTCCCGCGTTGTTTCTGCCGCGGGGGCCCGTTCCGATTTGATCGTTTCGGGAGGCCCGGATTATGGAAACTGGCTGTAAGGTGGTTTTCGACAGGAGCTGTCAGGGAGTTGGCATGACGTGGTGGCAAAGCGGAATCGTGATCCTGGGGCTTCTCCTGAGCGGGGGAAGACTGGCGCTCATGGCTCAGGTCCCTCCACGAGCTCGCGGGCTGAACCTCCAATCCTCCGTTGCCCTGGTGCAGGACCAGCGCACCGGAGAACTCCTGGTGGACAAGCAGTCGGGCCAGGTCGTGCCCATCGCCTCCATCACCAAGCTCATGACGGCCATGGTGGTGCTGGATGCCCGGCTGGATCCCGGAGAAGTCCTTTCGATCGAGCCTGAGGATGTGGACAGGCTGCGGCACAGCCGATCACGGCTGCCCGTTCGCACGCGCCTGACTCGCCGAGAAGCCCTGATCCTGGCTCTCATGGCCTCGGAGAACCGTGCGGCCCATGCCCTGGGCCGTACCTACCCCGGAGGGCTCACCGCTTTCGTGGCCCAGATGAACGCCAAGGCCCGGGAACTGGGTCTTCGGCAAACCCGCTTCGAGGATCCTGCGGGCCTTTCGGGGGGCAATGTGGCCTCGGGCCGGGATCTGGCGCGACTTGTGGATGCCGCGCACCGCTACCCTCAGATCCGGGATTTCAGCACCCGCGATACCGCCACTTTGAGCTCGGGCCGCCGCAGCCTCCAGTTCATCAATACCAATGCTCTGGTGCGGGGCCATCGCTGGCGCATCGGCCTGTCCAAGACCGGCTACATCGAGGAGGCCGGCAAGTGCCTGGTGATGCAGGCGCGGCTTGCGAACCGCCCCGTGGTGATCGTGTTGATGGATTCCTGGGGCAAGTACACCCGGCTCGGCGACGCCCAGCGCATCAAGCATTGGATGGAAGGGCCGGAACCCAAGGCCAAACCGACTCGAAGGCACGCCAAGCGGAGGGGATGAACCACCTCACTCCTTGATCGCCCACCTCAGTTTGGTCGAGGCGGAACGGGGATTGGCGCGGCGCTCTTCGGGGCTGGGGCGGAGGGGCTCCTCGGCGATGCGGGCGTAGCTGCCCTCACGCAAACCGCTCTGGAAGGCCTTCTTCACCCGGCGGTCCTCGCCGGAATGAAAGGTGAGGATGGCCACGCGTCCCCCGGGCTTCAGGCAGCGAGGCAGGTGGGCCAGGAACTGATCGAGCACGCCGAACTCATCATTCACGGCAATGCGCAGGGCCTGGAAGGTGCGCTGAAGGCACTTGCGGGTGTCCACATCCCGTGATTCCTCCGAGAAGAATCCCGTGAGGGCCTGACGCACGCCGCGGGCGAGTTGGCGCGTGGTGGTGATGGACTTGCCCTGGAGCGCCTGGGCGATGGACTCGGCGTAGGGCTCATCGGAATTCGCCACGAGAAGTTCCGCCAGTTCCTGCTCCGAGAGTCGCTGAAGCAGGGCCGAGGCGGGTTGGCCCCGCTGGGGATTGAGGCGCAGATCCAGGGGGCCATCGGCCTTGAAGGTAAATCCCCGGGCGGGGTTGTCGATCTGCATGGAGGACACGCCCAGATCCGCCAGCACGAAGTTGAAACCCCCCTCGGTTTCCGGGAGCAGGCCGGGGAGCCCGGCGAAGTTCATGCGCTTCACCACCAGGGTCTCGGGGCCGAAACCCTGGCCGCGCAGGCGGGCCTCGGTGCGGGGCAGTTCCAGGGGATCCACATCGAGGCCGAAGAGGCGCCCTCCCGGCTGCAGCCGTGCCAAAAGCTCCTGGGCATGGCCACCGTAGCCCAGGGTCGCGTCGAGGCCCACTTCCCCCGGCTGGGGTTTCAGGATCTCCAGGATCTCATCCACGCAGATGGGGCGGTGCGTGCCCGCCGGGGTGTGGCCCCGCTCCCGTACCTTGGCCAGCTCCTGTCCATCGGGCTGGGGGTCCAGCTCCTTGTACTTCTCCTGGAAGTGCCGCGGGTGGGTGCCCTTGTAGCGGACGCGCCGCCGGTGCTGGGGTTCATCGGTCATGGCCAGGGCTTCCATCCAAAGGGAGTTCCATTATCTCCAGGATTCGGGTTCGCCCCTCCTTCAGAGCCGTTGGCCCCAGACTGCTCGGGAATCCGTGGCCCAGGAAGGATGATGGGGGCATCCCCGTTTCTCCGGAGGTATTCCATGCGTATCACGGTATTGCTGCTCTCACTTTTGTTGCTCGCCTCGAAGGCCTGGGGCGGCGCGCCGATCACGGTCGGAGAGATGGTGAAGATACCCTCCAAGATTCTGCAGGAGGAACGCACGATTCTCGTTTCCCTGCCCCCCGGCTATGCCCGGAGCACCGAGCGCTACCCCGTGCTCTATTTCACCGATGGGAATGCGCATTTCACGATGCTCAAGGGGATCACGGATTTCCTGGCCGGGAATGGTCTGATGCCCCAGGTGATCCTCGTGGGGGTCACGAACACGGACCGGGTGCGGGATCTCACACCCACGCGTGTGGAGGTGCGTCGCCGCAACGGCGTGGCCCAGGCCTCTCCCACCAGCGGCGGGGGGCCCAGATTCCTGGAATTTTTCGAGAAGGAAGTCTTCCCCTACGTGGAGAACACGTACCGCACCGCTCCTTACCGCATTTTCTCGGGTCATTCCTTCGGCGGCCTCCTGGCCCTTCACGCCCTGGCGGTGCGGCCGGAACTCTTTCATGCCTACGTTTCCGCTTCTCCCTCGCTGGACTGGGACAACGAGTACCCCCTGCGCATGCTGAAGGAACGCTTTAAGGCCCAGGGCGAGCTGCCCCGCACCCTCTTTGTGACCATGGCCAACGAGGAGAAGGACATCACTAGGCCCACTCACCTCGATCGTCTGCGCCAAATACTCAAGGGGAGTCGCGCCAAAGGCTTTGTCTGGGAGACCAAGGCCATGCCCGAGGAGGATCACGGCTCTGTCGTGATGCGATCCTACTATTGGGGCCTCCACCAAATCTTTGGCGGATGGCGGATGAGGGGCGATGGGCCCCTGGATCTGGATGGCATCAAGGCTCATTTCCAAACCCTCAGTCAGCGAATGGGATATCCCATTCAGCCTCGCGAAGCCGAGGTCAACCAGATGGGCTATGGCCTGCTGGGTGTCGGACGCATGAAGGAGGCCATCGAGGTCTTCCAATACAATGCCGAGCTGCATCCGGCTTCACCGAATGTGTACGACAGCCTGGGCGAGGCCCTGGAGCAGGCCAAGCGCCCGCGAGAGGCCCAGGCCAGCTACGCCAAGGCGGTGGAACTGGCCCTCAAGGCGGGAGACCCGCTGCTGGAAACCTTCAGAAAGAATCGGGACCGAATGGTGGAGGCGCTGAAGTAATCGGTTCGCAAAGCCTTTTGCACTTAACCCCTTTAGTCGGCCCTGCCATCCTCGATCCATGCGTCTGGATCATTTAGAGATCGTGAACTTCCGTGGCATTGCGCGGCTTCGATTGGATGTGGAGCCGGATGCCACGGTGCTTTTCGGGGAGAACGCCTGGGGCAAGACGAGTCTGGTGGAGGCCCTTCAGAGCGCTCTCGGCGCCCGGCCTCTCACCGAAGCCGACTTCCACCGCGTGGCCAATGACCGCACGACCATCGCCGAGCGCATGAATATCACTCTGGGGTTCTGCGGTGAACCTTCGCCCGAGCTGGAATCGGCCGGGTGGCGGGATGCCGCGGGAGTCTTCCGGCTGGTGCTGCAGTGGGCAGGACGGCGCCTGGATCGCAATCGGGCGCCCATTCGCCGGGTCTTCCTGGATGCGGAGGGGCGCGAGAGGCCCCTGCCTGCCGAGGATGTGGAGCGACTGGCGGATCGCGTGGTGCGGGATCACCCGCTGTACGTGTTTCGCGAAATCCGGCTGGCGGATGGCATGCTGGCTCCGGCCACCGCGACGGATCTCGAAGTGCACGAGGATCCCGAGCGGGCCGTGGGGCGGATCTTCGAGCGCCTGCTCTCGGTACCCCACCAGGTGCATCCCGGCGAACTGGCCCGGGGGCTGGAGGCGCTCAAGCGCGTGGCGGCCCAGCGGCCCGAGCTGTTCCAGGCCCTTCGGCCCGAGGGCGATGCCCGGTTCCGGAGAGCCACCGACATTGCCGAGACACCTCTGGCCATGCAGGATGGGCGCTCCCTGGCAGACCTGGCCCAGCATGCGGGGGCGGGCATGCGGCAGGTGGCGCTCTTGGCCCTCATGGGGGCCATGCTCCAGGCAGAGGCCGAGGCGCCACGGGCCAAGGGGGCTCAGCCCATCCTGGTACTGGAGGACCCCGAGACCCACCTGCACCCCATCCAGCTGGCCACCGCCTGGAATCTGGTTTCGCAACTGCCGGTGCAGAAGCTGGTCACCACCGCCAGCAGTGCCCTCATGGCGGGAGTGCCCACCCGCTCGCTGCGCCGCCTGGTGCGCCGGAGCAGCGATACCGCCGTGTTCCCGGATCCCGAGGGACCGCCCATGAGCCCCACCGAGGCCCGTCGCGTGGGCTTCCATGTGCGCACCCACAATGCCGACAGCCTCTTCGCCCGGGTCTGGCTACTGGTAGAAGGCGAGACCGAGGCCTGGCTCCTGCCGGAACTGGCGAGGATCTGGGGGCTGAGCTTCCCCCTGGAGGGCATCCACTGCGTGCCCTTCGCCCAGGCGGGGCTCGCACCCCTGGTGGCCTTTGCCGACCGTTTCGGCATTCCCTGGCATCTGGTGGCCGATGGCGATGAGGCGGGAAAACACTACGTGACGAAGGCCCGCAGGCTCCTGCGTCGCCGCTCCGAGCGCAAGCACCTTACGACCTTTCCGGATCGCGATCTGGAGCACTTCCTGTGGCGCTCTGGCTACGAAACCGTGTACCGGGAAGCGGCGGGCCACGGGACGCCGGGGGCCGATGCCTCGGCGATCATCCACCAGGCCCTGCGCGCCCACTCGAAACCCGGCATGGCCCTGGAGGTGGCGGAAGCCGCCGGAATGCGCGGCCCCAAGGGCATTCCCTCTCAGCTGGTTAACCTCTTCACGACCCTGCGAACCCTCTCCACGCGAGCCTGATACGGATTCTTGGCTCCGCTGAGCATCA
>JAYREN010000116.1:0-10538 GCA_041908845.1 Holophaga sp.
TTCTCCTTAAGCAGCACGCCATCCCCCAGGGTGAGGCGGTGATTACAGCCACCTCCGCAGCGCACGGCGTACTTCTCGAGCAGCTTAAGGCCGGGAGTGGTCTTGCGCGTATCGAGCACTCGGGCGCCGGTGCCTTCGATGGCGTCCACGAAGCACCGAGTGAGGGTGGCGGTGCCCGAGAGGCGCTGCAGGAGGTTCAGCATCACCCGCTCCGCCATGAGGATGGCCCGGCTAGAACCGCTCACTCGCAACACTTCCAGGCCCCTGGACACCCGGTCCCCATCGCGCACCAGGGCCTTGACCTCCAGAGAGGAATCCACCGCATGGAAGACATCTTCCGCCACCCTGAGACCCGCCAGCACGAGATCCGCCTTGGCGAAGACCTTGGCGGTCATGGGACGATCCGGCACCGAGGCCGTGGTCCAGTCCTGGGTGCCCCAGTCCTCTCGCAGGAAGTCCTGGACCTGCTCCAGGTAGGAAAGGGGATGGGGGGGATTGAACATGGTGTCACCTAGGAATACTGGACTCTGATTCTCACATTCTTTGGAGATCCGACCAGCGCATGGTGCCGATACCTTCGGAACTACTTATCATCGAACCCCTCCGGGCCGAAAGGATGAGGATGGGATTCCACCTCGGAAGCATGCTGGTTCAGCGGAGCCTAAACAGGCTGTGGGCTTGTCTTCTGATGGCCGGGTTCTGTGGGACCTGCCTCCTCGCCCTCCCCGCCTCGGCCCTCGGTACGCGCCTGCCCCCAGTACTGGTCGGGATCAACCGGGACTATCCCCCCTACGAATTCCTGGACGCTAAGGGGCAGCCCACGGGTTATGACGTGGACTTGATCCAGGCCGTCGCCCGCACCATGGATCTCGAGATCCGGATCCAGCCGGCCCCCTGGGACCGGATCCGGCAGGCCCTGGAGGCGGGGCGGATCGATGTGGCCGCAGGCATGCTCCGGTCCCCGGACCGGGAACGGTTTGCGGATTTTTCGAGACCCCACATGGTGGTCCACTATTCGATCTTCCTGCGACGGGACTCACCTCCAGCGAAAAACCTCGAGGATCTGCGCGGACGAAGGGTGCTGGTGGAGCAGGGCAGCCAAATGCACGAGTACCTGGTTTCCCTGGGCTTCGGAAACAGCATTGTGCCGGTAGCCTCGGAACCAGAAACCTTGAGAGCTCTCGCCTCGGGTCAGCAGGATGCCGCCCTCGCACCCCATCTGCAGGGCACGCTGCAGATCCGGAATGCGGGCCTGTCCAATCTCCGCGCCGTGGGTGGCCCGGTCCTGAGCCGGGAGCTCTGTTTTGCCGTTCCCAAAGGCCAGGAAGAACTGAGGAACAAGCTCGACACGGGCCTGGCCATCCTGCATCAGACAGGGGAATACGACCAGATCTACCAACGCTGGTTCGGCGGCCTCGACCCCAAGCCCCTGACTCCCTGGCAGATCCTGCGAACCAGCCTATGGATCATCGTTCCCCTGCTGCTGGTCACTCTGGTAGTCCTGTTCTGGAATGGCCTACTCCGCCGCAGGGTCCACCGTGCCACCCTGAGACTGCGCGAGGCAAATCGGACGCTGTCCGATCGCGAGAGCCTGCTTAAAGCAGTGATCGACAGCATCCCGCTCATGCTCTTCGTCAAGGATCCCCGCCAGGATTTCCGGTTCACGGTCTGGAACACCAAGACGGAAGAACTGCTTGGGATTCCCCGGGAGCAGGTCCTGGGGAAGACCGACTACGATCTCCTGCCCGCCGAGGACGTGGAAGCTTACCTTCGAGCCGATCAGGCAGTCCTGGATAGCGGGCAATTGCTGGACATCCCCGAGGAGACCGTTCACAGTCCCGCCAAGGGACCCGTGTATCTGCACACCATCAAGGTGCCCGTGCCCGATGAGACGGGCCGCCCGCGCTTCCTGTTGGGCATTTCCGAGGATCTCACCCCGATCAAACACATCGAGGGAGAACTGCGCCGCAGCCAAGCCAGCCTTGCGGAAGCCCAACGCATCGCCCAACTGGGCAGCTGGGAAATGGATCTCGTTTCTGGAGATGCTTACTGGTCCGACGAGATGTTCCGCATCCTTGGCCACGCTCCGGGGGCTTGCGAGCCATCAGTGGATTGCTTTTTGAGCCACAGCCATCCGGGTGACCTCGAAGGGTTGCGCGACCTCCTGCGGCCGACACCCTCCCGACGCCCCTCCCGCACCCTCGACCATCGCGTACTGCTTCCGGATGGCACGGAGCGGCATCTCATCTCCCATGTGGAAGCGCACCTGGGGCCAGACGGCGGACTGCTGAAGCTCATGGGCACCTCACAGGACATCACCGAACGAAGAACCACAGAAGAGGCCCTTCGCCAAACCCAGCGATTGGAGAGCCTGGGCGTGCTCGCCGGGGGCATCGCCCATGACTTCAACAACCTGCTGACCGCCATCATGGGAAACCTGAATCTCGCCCAGAACCTGGCCGGCGAGGACCATGGAGCCACGCCCTACCTGAAGAAGATCGAGACCACCGTCCTGCGCGCCTCCAACCTCTCCCGGCAAATGCTGGCCTACAGCGGCCGGGGCACCTTTGTCATCAAGGCGCTGGACCTGAATCGGCTCATCCGTGAGATGACCCACCTGCTCGAAGTCTCCATCTCCAAGAAGGTGCTCTTCGAGTACGCCCTCGATCCCTTCATCCCCATGATCGATGCGGACGAAGGCCAGATCCAGCAGGTGGTGATGAACCTGGTGACCAATGCCTCCGAGGCCATCGGAGACCGGGAGGGGCTGATCATCCTCGGGACAAGCATGCAGGAGCTGGGGGAGGAGACGCTCTTGGGCTACCTGCCCGGTCAGGACCTGCAGCCCGGCACCTATGTGACCTTCCAGGTGAAAGATTCGGGTTGTGGCATGAGCCAGGAGGTGATCGACCACATCTTCGAACCCTTCTTCACCACCAAGTTTTCAGGCCGCGGGCTGGGCCTCTCCGCCCTCCTGGGCATCGTCAAGGCTCACAGGGGTGGCATCCGGATCGACAGTGAGCCTGGAGCAGGCTCAACCTTCCGCATCTACTTCCCTGCCAGCGCAGAGCGGCCCGCCGCCCCCAAGGAGGTACCTGAACTCCGCAAGAATCTTTCCCGAGGCGCTCTCCTGATCGCCGAAGACGAACCCATGGTCCGGCTTTCCACGGTGGAGATGTTGAAAAACCTGGGCTACCAGGTATTCGAGGCCCCCGATGGGCTGGAGGCCGTGGAGCAGTTCCGCCTGCATGGTTCAGAAATCTCGGCGGTGATCCTGGATCTGACCATGCCCCGCATGGGCGGGCGGGAAGCCCTCCAGGAGATCCTGAAGCTCCAACCCAGCGCCAAGGTGATCATCTGCAGCGGCTTCCATGAACAGGAGGCCATGCAGGGCACCGAGGCCCGCGCCATTGCAGGGTTCCTGGCCAAGCCCTACCGGATGAAGGAGCTCCAGGCCATTCTCGAGAAGGTTCTCGAGGCCTGACCCAGGTTGTGGTGGCTCCGGAAGAAGGATGGGCTACCATTCCTCGGGAACCTTTTCTGCCTCGACTGTATATGGGGGCGCCAGGATCTCAGCCCGGAGCCTCCGAATGCGTGCACGCCTTTTGAAACCCTCTGATTACCGAGCCATGCCCTGGAAGAACGGGGGCGGCATCACCACGGAACTGCTCATCGAACCGGAGGGAGCCACCCTGGAGAGCGGCTTCCAGTGGCGGGTGAGCATGGCGGATGTCCGCACGGATGGCCCCTTTTCCGCCTTTCCCGACTGCGAACGCACCCTCATGCTCATGAAAGGCAAGGGCCTCGAACTCGATTTCAACGGCAACGGCTGCAAGTGCCTGGAAACCCCCTACGAGCCCGTGAGGTTCCCGGGCGAATGGCATGCCTCCGGGCACCTCCTGGAGGGCCCCTGCCGGGATTTCAATGTCATCACCCACAAAGATTTCACCCACAAGGTCTGCATCCTTCGCCCCGATCCCCGGGCCGTGCTGCCTGCCTCCCCCACGCTGCTGATCTTCTGCGCCCAAGGCAAGGCGAGGGTGACTCCCTCAGGCAATCTGCTAGGTCATCACGATCTGCTGCGCCTGGATGATGCAGGCGTCGTGGAAATCACATCCGAGGCGGCGGACACCCTGGTGGTGGCCATCGCCATCGCGCCTTCGGAGGCGTGAGCTTCAGCGTTTCTTGCCCAGGTCTCCGATCAGGATGGAAGCGCTCTGCTCGTTGCTGCACTGATCCACGGCCTTCACGGTGACCCGATCACCCCGCATCCGGTCCTTGGGGATGAGCACATCGAAGCGCTCTTCCTTCATGTCGAAAACCCGATCCTCCGGCGCGATGGGCAACCACTGATCGCCGTCTACGCTTACCGCGGCCTCTTTCGCGATGGAGGTCTCGTCCCGGGCAAGGAAACGCACTCGAATGTGGTCACCCTCGGGAAGGGCCGTCAACTCTGAGATCACGGGAGGCGTGTGATCCACCAGGAAGGGCGCTGTCCTCCAGGCTGAACTCTGGGCGAGGTTGAAGGGCTGGCTGGGCAGGTCTGTGGCGGTGACTTCCAGGCGGTATTTCCCGTCCGGGATCGGCAGCGTGTCGAAGGTGAAGAAGCGCTCCTTCCAGGCCTTCTCCAGTTCGATGGGAGAGCCCTTCTCCGGGAGGAGCCGCAGGCTGAACTGGAGCTGGTCGCCGTTGGGGTCGTTCACCTTGAAGACGAAGGCCTGGGCGGCCCGGCGGAAACTGCGCTTCTCACTGCCCATGTAGCCCAGGGCCGGAATCAGTTTCTGCGTGTCCACGGGAACCCGCTCGATCCCAATGTCGTCCGGTGGCGCCGTGCGGGTGATGACCAGACCTGGAGGCATCGTTTCGATGTTCTCCCACAGGGGCGCGAGATTGCGGTTGGCCCAGTGCAGACGCACACCTTCCACCACCGGCGTGGCCCCCCCTCGGGCGCTGGTGAGCTTCAAACGGAACTGCGCGAAGCGGGCGGGCTTCAGGTTGGGGCGCTCACCGCTGCGCAAGGGTGGCGTCCAGGGTGTCCAGGTGCCATCGGGGGTCTCGGTGGATCCCACGCGGTACTGGAGCTCCACGCCGGTGCCGCTGGGGGCCTCCACATCCAGATAGGCGCGCCCCCAGTCGGCGATGGGCGCACCCTTCAGAACACGACTTTCCAGGGTTCCCTCGGTGGCCTGGCTCTCGGAGAGCAGGTGGATTTCCGCCGGATTCGAGCCCACCACCATCAGGTCGGAACCGGCCTTGAGAAGGGCGCTGGCCTGGGCGGTGCCCAGATCCTGGAGGACACCGAAGGGCTCGAGCTCACGGCCCCGGTCCGCCAGAGGGATGCCGAAAATGCGGGAACGGTTGCCCGTGGCCACTAGGAGCTGCCCGCTCCAGGTGGAAAGTGCGAAGACCTGGGCCTGATTGCTCTGCCAGAGTGTCTCGGGCACCCGCTCCTTGTCCATGCGGATCACCGCGCCCTTGGTGGAACTGCCGGGCTCCGCGAGATAGCCTTCGCGCCGCTCGAGGCTGCCGGAAGCGAAGCGGCTGGTCAGCCCGTTGCTGAGTCCGATGTAGAGCTGTCCCTCGTGCGCGACCAGGCTGCGGACCTCCTCGAAGCCCGTGGCCAACAGAGTCTCCAGGCGGTCCCCTGTCTGCACGCCGGAGTAGCGGAGCACGAGGCCGCGGCCGTGGGAGCCGAGGTACCAACCGCCCTGGCCATCGGGAACCAGGCAGGTGAATGCGGTTTCTTCGGGCACTTCGGCCAGTCGGCGGCTGAAGTTTTCCCGGGCCAGCAGCAGCACCGCCCCCTTTTCGCCGCCCCCCGCCACCAGGATCTCGCTGCCCAGCAACCCCAGCCCCCACACCAGCTTGGCATCGATATCGGCAAAGGGTTTCACATCGCCCGCAGGAGTGACCCGGAAAAGCTTGCCCTCGCCCGAAGGCGCCACGATCAGGTCCTGACCGAGCTTCACCATGGCGAAGACGATGCCCCCCTTCACCTGGCCCAGGGGCTTCATGGAGCCTCCGGAATAATGGAAGAGTTTGCCCTCGTTGCCCGCGCTCAAGTAGGCGCCCCCGGTGCCATCGGGAATCGCCGCCCACACCACGCCCTCGGGCAACTGGGCCACCCGCCGCAGCGCCGGGGCCAGCTTTAGTCGGCCATCGGCCCCAATGCGAACACCGCGCGCGTCGGCTCCCAGCCAGTCGTTGAAGGAGGCGAAACTCGCCACGGGGGGTTCCGCGGATACCGCGAAGCCGGTCAGCACGGGAATCATCAGCGGAAGCATCGCCTTCACTCGCATCATCTCTCTCCTTGTCCTTTCGACCCGGCTGGCCTCAAACCCGTATCCCTATTCGATTTCCAGTTCGAGGCTCACGAGCCCCCGCACTTCCCGCTCCAGGGGCAGGAGCGCCCGCCCCACGATGCGCCGCTGCAGGCGGTTGGCGGTGCTATCCCCATCACTGCCCAGAAGGCTCGACACCGTGGGAGGCACACCCTCGATGCGGCTGCCCCGCAACCCCGCCCCGGCCTGGGTCTGCACCAGCAGGCTGTACGCGTGGTTGTTGCGGAGAGAGCCGTTCAACACCCGCACCACATCCCCAAGGCTGCCCAGCTCGATGGCCCGTTCGTCGGGGTCGGCGGCCACGAGGCTGGCGCCATCGCCCACCAGGAGCGTGGCTTTCCCGGACCGGGCGGAAGCCGGCACGTTGAGGTTGAAGGTGGTCGTCTCGCGAATGCCCTGAAAGTTCTGAAGGGTCACCAGTACGGGAAGCACCTCGCCGCGCTTCACCCGGGCCTTGAGGGCGCGGACTCCGGCGATGAGCGTGGTATCGAGGCGCTCCTCCGCCTTCACGTTCAAGGAGATGCCCTCGATGACCGCCCTCTCGTAGGGATTGAGCGTGACGGCTTGGGTGAGGGCCCCCACGTACTGAGCGAGACGCCCCGCGTTCAGATCCGCGACCATGTATTCCAGCTGGATGGGGTTCTGTCCGGCGAGCTTGATGTTGCCCATGAGCGAAAGGCTCTGGAAACCCTGCCCCCGCACCTGGGCGGTGATGGTCTGCAGCAGCACCATGGCCGCGAGGTTGGGCGTGATGAAGGGGCTGTCCATGAGCTCGAAGCGGTAGTTCAAATTCCGCTTGCCCCCCAGGTTCAGGCCGATGCGCAGGGGCACCATGCGGGCTTCAGCGCCCAGGAGGCCCGCCACACCCGTGGCCCGATCCAGGCGCAGGGCCCCGATGGGCGCCACCGCGCCGGAGAACTTGTAGGAAGAACCATCGAGCGTGCCCACATTGCCGAACACCGTGGCAGACCACAGCGGCAGATCCACCGCCCCCAGATTGAAGAGGGGATGGCCGAAGAGGATCACTCGCTTGCCGGAAACATAGGTGATGGTGCCGCTGGCGGCCATGTCCAGATCGCCCTGGACCAGGTTCACCGCCACCATTCCCCCGGGCTCGATGGGGCTGGCCTCGCCGCCACCGGCGCCCGCGCTGCGCCCGGCATTGCCCATGAAACGGAGGGGCACCCCCTGCCAGAGCGACTGGGCTTCTGCACTCATGTCCGTGCCAAAGACCGGCAGCGGAAGCGTGGAACTATCCTTGGGATCCAGCCCCAGGAGTTCGGAGAGGGGAATCATTTCCCCCCGCAGGGCGCTCTTCAGCACCTTGGGGGGTTCGATCTTGGGAAGAATCAAAGGCGTCCGGAGCGAAGGCGTTTCCGGAATGTCCTTGAGCTGTTCCAGCATCTCGGAAATGGGCGTGATGCCCGCCACGGGCTCCCGCGGAAAGGGTGGCCCTTGAGAAAGGGCGCCGATGAGTTTCCCGTCGATGTAGCAGGGCGAACCACTCATGCCGTGCAGGAGGCCCGTGTCCGCCAGGGGGCCACCGCTGGCCTTCACCCAGATCATGGCGCGGCCCGGCGCGAAGTTGCGCTGGACACCCATCACCTCGAATTCGAACTTCTCGATCTGGCCGCCCTTGAACACGGTGCGCCCGATCCCCTTCATACCTGGCCGGATCTCCGAGATCCCCATGAGCGGAGGCCCCTGCTGAGCCTGCAGGGCCACGCCGACGAGCATGATTGAAACAAGGTTTTTCAAAGGATGCATGGGGAATCCGGAACCATTTGGATAGAGCCTAGCAGGAGGAGGAGGCCCGACAGCCGGGGAATCCCTTTGCTCAGATGTCCCCATCGGGGCCTTGGTTCCGGTCCCCCCGGCGGCTAGGCTGGGTTCATGAGGATCCTTGTCCTGGGCGATGTGGTGGGGGAGCCGGGCCGTCGGCTGGTGGAGGCCTTTCTCCCCGAGTTGCGGCGTGACCTCCGCGTGGATTTTGTGATCATCAATGGCGAGAATGCCGCCCACGGCCACGGGATCACCGAGCGTATCGCCCGACAGTGGCTGGACGAACTCGGCGTCGATGTCATCACCACCGGCAACCACGCCTTCGATGTGAAGGAAATCGTCTCCTACTTCCAGAAGGAACCCCGGCTCCTGCGGCCCGCCAACTACCCACCGGGAACCCCGGGCAGCGGCTTCGTCAAGCTCCACACACCCTCTGGCCTGGAAGTCCTCGTGGTCAATCTCATGGGTCGCGTTCACATGCCCCCCTGCGATGATCCCTTCCGCTGCGCGGACGCCATCCTCGCCAAGGAGCGCGCCGATCTCGTCATCGTGGATCTGCACGCGGAGGCCACCAGTGAGGCCCAGGCCATGGGCTACTACCTGGAGGGGCGCGCCGCCGCCGTGCTGGGCTCCCACACCCATGTGCCCACCCTGGACGCCAAGCTCCTTCCTGGTGGTACGGCCTATGTGACCGACATTGGCATGGTCGGTCCCTACGATGGCGTCATCGGCATGAAGAAGGAGGCCAGCCTGAGCCGCTTCCTGAAGGCCAAGGGGGATCGATTCGAGGTGAGCGAAGGCGATCTCCAGCTGCATGGCGTGCTCGTGGTCACCGAAGGCAAGAAGGCCGTCAGCATCGAACGCGTGCTGCGAAAGCTCTAGCCGTGCCCAAGCCCCTCGCCCACTTCAAGATTCTCGATCTTTCGCGCATCCTGGCCGGGCCCTTTTCCACTCAGTTGCTGGCGGATCTCGGCGCCGAGGTGGTCAAGATCGAACCGCCCCAGGGCGATCCTACCCGCGGCTGGGGGCCACCCTTCGAAGATGGCGACCGGGGCGAGAGCGCCTATTTCCGCTGCGTCAACCGCGGCAAGCGAAGCGTGGCCCTGGACCTCGCCAATCCCAACGGCCTGACCCGCCTGCACCAGCTCATCAGTCAGTCCGACATCCTGGTGGAAAATTTCCTTCCCGAATCCGCCGAAAAACTTGGCCTCACCTGGGACCGCCTGCACGGCCGCTACCCCAAGCTGATTCTGGCCTCGGTGCGCGGCTTCGCCTCCGATGTGCCCGCCGCCCGGCGCCCCGGCTACGACTTCGTCATCCAGGCCGAGAGCGGCTGGATGTCCATCACTGGCGAGCCCGAAGGCCGTCCCATGAAGGTGGGCACGGCCCTGGCCGATGTGCTGGCCGCCCTCTACACCGCCAACGGCATCCAGGCCGCCCTGCTCCACCGCGAGCGAACCGGCGAAGCGCTGCACGTCGAAGTGCCCCTCATGGAAGCCGCCCTGGCGGGCCTCATCAACGTGGGCGCCAGCGTGCTGATGACGGGAGAAGCCCCTCAGCGGCACGGCAATGCCCATCCCACCATCGTGCCCTACCAGACCTTCGCCTGCCGGGATGGAGAATTCGCCATCGGGATCGGCAGCGACCGCCAGTTCGAGGTCCTCGCCCTCTGGCTCGGCCTGGAGCTCGAAAGGGAACCCCAGTGGAGGGAAAACCGGGGCCGCGTCCTGGATCGAGTCCACCTCATCCAAGCTCTGGAAGCCTGCTTCCGCGCCCGTGACATGGAAGAAACGCTCACGTTTTGCGAGACCCACGCCATCCCCGCCAGCCGGGTGCGCACCGTGGATGATGCCCTGTATCGGCAGGCCGGCCACCTCCATCGCCTCATCCACACGCTGTTCGACGAGGAGGCGCGGCGAATGGTGCCCGTGCTCGCCAGCCCCATCCTCATCAACGAAGAACGAGCCTGCTCCAACTTGCCACCCCCTCGGTGGAAGCCGTGAGGCCCATCAAGAAAGGTCTCCAGCCCATCGGCTTCGTAGCCGACGCGCCCCATGTGACCGCCGAGCGCCGGGCGGAACTGCGCCTTACCCGCGCTTGGCCCCTGGTCGTCGGCCCCGCCCTGGTGAACTACACGCGCCCCCTGAGAGTCCGCCGAGGCACCCTGGTGATGGGCTGCTGGAAACCAGAACTCGTGCCCAGCCTGCGCAAATCCGCCGAGGCCGTCTGGCCCGAGATCCAGGCCCGCATCGAGCGCCTGCTCAAGCTCACCCTCCAGCGGGTGGAAGTCCTCCCCTGCGATCCCCCCCAGAAAGCAGAGCCCGCCCACCCCGCGCCCCCAAAGGATGCCCTCGGCCCCCGGGGCCCCCAGCGCCCCCGCCACCCCCAAAGGGGCTGGGCGGGGGGCCACCCCGG
>JAYREN010000117.1:0-10475 GCA_041908845.1 Holophaga sp.
AGCGGCGGCGGAGATGATGGCCAGCATCCAGGTGGGAGGCAAGGGCAGGCCCAGGGCCTGGGACGTCCAGGTTAGGGGACCGCGAAAGATATTGATCAGACCTGAAAAGATCGCCTTGAGAAGCCAGAGCGTGACCACCAGGGGCAGCAGGGTCAGCAACCCTGCAAGGAGGTACTTCCGTATCATCGGATTTCCTCTTCCTGGCCCTCGGCTCCGGTCAGTCGCCCAGTTCCGTTCAGGAGGCGGTCGCCGACCTTTTTCCAGAAGGTGCGGAAGTAGAGCACGGCGCTCCAGATAGCGAGGATCAGAGCGATCCACATGATGATCTGGCCCAGACCCACGAACAGGCCCCAGGGCTCGGTTGCCGTGAGGGCGCCCCGGAAGAACATGGCCACGCTCCACTGGCGGAAGATCTCCAGGCCGGTCCAGAGATGCAGCCAGCCGTCCAGCACGGGGCCAAAGATGAGGCAGGAAATGGCGGTGATCTGGGCGCCCAGCTTCCACTTGCCCATGGAGTCGGCGGCGATGGTGATGCCTTCCTCGCTGGCGAGGCCCCGAAGGCCAGTGATGGCCATTTCCCGGGCCAGGATGATGAAGGCCATCCAGGCGGGGGTCTTGTTCAGCTCGATGAGGGAGATCAGGGCGGCGGAGATCAGCAGCTTGTCCGCCAGAGGATCCAGCAGTTTGCCTAGCACGGTGACCTGCCGGTACTTGCGGGCAAAGTAGCCATCGTAGAAATCCGTGATGGAGGCGATCCAGAAGACCACGGCGCCAATGATCTGGTGGTGCTGGACCCGCGTCATGAGCACCACCACGAGGATGGGCACCATCAGGATCCGGGCAAAGGTGAGGTAGTTCGGCAGGTTCATGGGTCGCAGATTGGAATGGGGTTGGAGGGAACTCGGAACCTCCAGCCTACCAGCTACAAGAGAGTCAGCCCGCCCCGCCCGAGGAGAGATTGCCACTCGGCATCCTCCATGGTCGTGAAGGGTGCCTCGGGTCGTTGCAGGAACCGCAGACTCTCCCTGGAAAGGCGCACGGACAGGCCACGGGCCTGGAGGTTCTGAAGGATCTCCAGGGCCCGGGGATCCTCCAGAAGATCCAGGGCCTCGTGAGCCAGGAGGAGCCAAGGGATGTCTGGATCCATGCGCTCCAGCACGCCCAGAAGCAGGTTCCGACCCAGGGCCCGGTCGCCGGGAGCGAAGGCGCTGCGAAGGAGGAGAACAGGCCGGGGGCCAGAGGACAAGGGGGGGAGGATGGGTGTGGGTAGGGCCTCGATTGCGGCAGCAGGTGCGGGGTTTGGGCCCGCGGCCACATCGAACTGCCATCGACCCTCCAGGGCGCGGAGCGACAGGGCGCGTCCCTGCCGCTCCAGGTACCGCTGGAGGTTGAGGCGCAGCATGTCGTCGGCATCGATATGGATGCGGAGGGGCATGCCTGGATGAGTCTCGAGGGCTTGCCGCACCTCCAGCAGGGCACCGGAGACGGTGACATCGAAGAGTTCAAGCGTCAGGATGTCCATGGAAGGAGTCTAATTCCCTTGAATGCTGGTGAGCCACTGAACTTCAAGGAATGGCTGCGGTCCGAGGCCAAGGCCCTCGGCTTTGTCCGAGTGGGCTTCGCCGGGTGCGAGCCCTTCGATGGAGAGCGGGAGCGCTTGGAAGCCTGGCTGGAGGCGGGAGGACGAGAGCTCTTTCCCTACCTCGATGGCCCGGAGCGCCTGGACCCCGGGCAGCTCCTGGAGGGTGCCCGAACGGCCCTGGTGGGATTCTTCCCCTATGCTCGGCCAGAAGCTGTACCTGGAAGCGCCGAAGGCAGCCTAAAGCTCAGCCGCTATCTCTGGGGACCCGACTACCACGCCGTAATGAAGGGGCGCTTGAAGGCCTTGCTGGCCAGGGCCCAGGAGTGGCAGCCCGGGTTGCGGGGCAGGGCCTGCGTGGACACGGCCCCGCTCCTGGAGCGGCAGCTCGCCGTGCGGGCAGGGCTCGGCTGGCAAGGGCGCCACACTCTGTTGATTGCCGGGAAGGGTGGGAGCTGGGGTTTCCTGGGCGTTCTGCTCCTGGACATGGAATTGGAGGCGGATGCCCCCTTCACGGGGCACCGTTGCGGCACCTGCCGAGCCTGCCTGGAGGCCTGCCCCACGGGAGCCCTGACACCCTTTCGCCTGGATCCGAGGCGTTGTCTGACCACTTACACAGTGGAAACAGAACAGGCACCTCCCCAGCTCGTGGTCGAGGCCTTAGCACGCACGGGTTGGGCGGCGGGCTGCGACATCTGTCAGGAGGCCTGCCCCTGGAATGCGGTGCCGGTTTGGGGCGATCCCGAAGTCTGGGGAGGCCTGAGCCCCTTGCACACGAGGCCCGTCTCGGAGCTGGCCCTGGGGACGGCCCAATGGCAGAAGCTCACCCGCAGCACCGCCCTGCGCCGGGTGCGTCACCGACACTGGATCGTCACCCTGAAACGGATCAAGGGAGACGCCTCGCATATTTCATTGGATTAACCTTCGGATTTTCCCTTTAATTGGGCTTCAGGCCTTGCTTCCCCCCGGAGAATCCCTCGATGGCAATGAAACCCTACACGATCCAAGACTCAGCCGAACTCTACGGCGTGAAGGAGTGGGGGGACAGCTACTTTGGAATCAACAGCAAGGGGCATCTGGAGGTCTATCCCACCCAGGATGAGAATCTCTGCGCAGATGTCTACGAGATCGTGCAGCACCTGCGCAAGAAGGGTGTGCACACCCCGTTGGTTCTGAGGTTTCCCCAGATTCTGGCCAACCGGGTGCAGGAGATCAACGAGGCCTTCCGCAAGGCCATCAAGGAATCCGATTACGACGGCGATTATCAGGGCGTCTTCCCGGTGAAGACCAACCAGATGAAGGAAGTGGTCGAGCAGGTCGTGAAATCGGGCTACAAGTACCGCTATGGCCTGGAAGCGGGCTCCAAGCCCGAACTGATGATCGCCCTCTCCATGAACCTGCACGCCGAGGCGCTGATCCTCTGCAACGGCTACAAGGACGAGAACTTCATCCGCATGGCGCTGCTGGCCAAGAAGGCCGGGCGCAATGTGCTCATCACCGTCGAGAAGATGACGGAACTGCCCCTGATCCTGAAGGTGGCGAAAGAATTGAAGGTGGAGCCCCTCATCGGCCTGCGGGCCAAGCTGAGTGCGCCGGGGGCCGGCAAGTGGGAATCCAGCGCCGGGGATCACGCCAAGTTCGGTCTCACCACCCGCGAAATCCTGGATGCCATTGAGGTGCTGGAAAAGCGCGGCATGCTCGACAGCATTATCGAACTGCACTTCCACCTGGGTAGCCAGATCACGGATATTCGTCGGGTGAAGGCGGCCCTCAAGGAGGCCACCCGCCTTTACGCCAAGCTGCGGAAGCGGGGCGTGCCCCTGCAGTACCTCAACGTAGGCGGTGGCCTGGGGGTTGACTACGACGGCAGTCGCACGACCTTCAGCAGTTCCATGAACTACACCGTGCAGGAATACGCCTCGGACGTGATCTGGACCACCAAGGACATCTGCACCCAGGAGCAGGTGCCCCTGCCCAACATCCTCAGCGAGTCCGGCCGCGCCATTGTGGCCTTCCACCAGGTCGTGGTGGTGGACATTATCGGCCTCATCGATACGACGTACTCGAAGTACAGTGTCGAGCTCACGGGCAAGGAGCCGCAGATCCTCAAGGATCTGGCCTACACGCGGGATGCCATCTCCGTGAAGAACTTCTCGGAGATGTACCACGACGCCATCACCCAGAAAGACGAGTTGCTGACCCTCTTCAACCTGGGCTACCTGAGCCTGGAAGACCGCTCCAAGGGCGAGACGATCTTCTGGGAAGTGTGCCGCAAGCTCTCGCGCATCCTCAGCTACAAATCTCTGAAATATATCCCCGAGGAATTCCAGGATCTCAATAAGAGCCTGGCGGACAAGCTCATCGCCAACTTCAGCGTGTTCCAGTCCATGCCCGACCACTGGGCCATCGACCAGCTCTTCCCCGCCATGCCCGTGCATCGGCTCAAGGAGAAGCCCACGCTCTCCACGACGCTCTGCGACATCACCTGCGACAGCGATGGCAAGGTGGACAAGTTCATCGATCTGAAGGATGTGCGCGACGAGATCCCGCTCCATGAGCCCAAGCCCGGAGAGCCTTACTACCTGGCCTTCTTTCTCACGGGCGCCTACCAGGACACGCTGGGCATGCGGCACAATCTTTTCGGCACACCCAACGAGGCCCACATCATCGTCAACGAGGACGAGGATTTCCGCATCCAGCAGATCGTCCCCGCCCAGACCATCGATGATGTGCTGCGCAGTGTCCACTACGATCCCGATGTGCTCATCGAGGGTCCCAGCCGTAAGGTCAAGCGGACCGAGACCGATGCCACCGAGGCCCTGCGGGCCCTGCTCTCGGAGCAGCGGAAGCTGCATACGTATCTCGAGATGTAGCTATTCGAAGTTCTTCCCGCCGCGCTGGCGCTTCTTTTCGCTGGTGAGGCGCTTGCCCTCCAGGCGCCGAGTTTTGGAGCCGAAGGTGGGGCGAGTGGGGCGGCGCGGGGTGGGGGGCACCAGGGCCGCGGCAATGACGAGAACTGCTTTGGCGCGGGCGTCCTCCAGGTTCTTGGCCTGATCCCGGGTCTTCTCGCTGATGATCATCCAGCGGCCTTCGCCGTCCAGGCGGTTGCGGACCGCGTGGCGCAGACGCTCCAGGGCTCCCGGTGTGAGGCCCTCGATGGCCTCCAGCTGGATGCGCAGCTCGATCTTGGAGGACACCTTGTTCACGTTCTGCCCGCCGGGACCGCCGGAACGCACGGCCTTCACGGCGATGGCCTCGGCCGGAACGCGAACGGTGGCGTCGACCTGGATCGGATCGGCCATCAGTCCCGGATCTCGAAGAGCTGGCCGAATTTCACACCCTCCAGCAGGGTCCGCACCCCGGGGCTCGGGTTCCGCAGGATGACGCGGGCACCCGCGATCTCGGCCTTCTCACGCACCATCAGCAGGCTGCCGAGGGCGCTGGATTCGAGGTCGGGAACGCCCTTGAAGTCAATCTGAAGTTCCGTGATGCCGGGCTGTTCCAGGGCGGCGTGGGCACAGGCCTTGAAGTCGGCGGCGGCCTCGAAGGTAAAGCGCCCCTCCAGGGTCAGGATCCCTTTGGTGCCCTCGGTCTGAGTCGTGCAGTTCACGGATGCCTCCCGCGTGGATGCGAATGCCCATCTTACGATGGCAGGCTCGGGAAATGGAAAGCGTTGGATAATGGGCCTCCACGGCGGAGTCCTAATGGCGATCGCACTTCCATTCGAGCAGGGGCAACTGGTGGTCCTGGTGTTGAGAGAGCCCAGGGAGCGCCTCTGGGGTCGCCTGCTGGGTCTTGAAGGCGCCGGGGTGGCCCTGCGGGGGATCGATGTGAGTCCCTGGGATCAGGCGCTGAGTCTGGTGCGCCACGGCGAAGGCGAGATGGTGGCCCTCTCCACTCGCTTCTACCCAATGCACCGGGTGGAATCCCTCTACCTGGACGAGCCCAGCTCTGGGGTGCCCAGCCTTGGGGAGGAATTCCAGGTGCGCACGGGCGTGGAGCCACGGGTATTCCTGGCGGACCGGGAGCCTCAGCCCTCAGAATAAGACGATGGAAAAGATCGCCTTCTTCATCTCCGGCACCGGCGGCAACGCTCTGAACCTGCTGCAGGCCTGCCGGGAGGGAAGGGTTCCCGCAGAGCCCGTGCTTGCGATCTGCAGCAATCCCAAGGCCCTGGGCATTGAGCGTCTGCGGGCCCAAGAACTGCCGGTGGACATCAGGGAGCGCAGGGATTTCGCCGATGACACGGCCTTTTCCGAGGCCTGTCTGGAGGCCGTGGAAGTCAGCGGCGCCCGGGTGATCTGCCTGTGCGGATGGCTGAAGAAGCTCGTGATTCCCAGCCGCTGGGAAGGGCGCGTTCTGAACATCCATCCTGGTCTGCTGCCAGAGTTCGGTGGCGCGGGCATGTACGGCCACCACGTCCACGCCGCCGTTCTCGCGGCGGGTGCCCGGGAATCCGGCTGCACGATCCACCTGGTGGACAACGAATACGATCATGGCCGCCATCTCGCTGAGGCCCGCGTGCCCGTGCTGCCCGACGACACTCCGGATACCCTGCAGAAGCGCGTCTACGAACAGGAGATGCGGCTGTATCCCCTCGCGCTGGCGGCCTTTCTGAGAGGCGACTAATTTCACCGCGGAACAACCCCGCCCAAGGCCGGGTTGCTCCGTGGTGAATCGGTTCTACCGGCTCCAGTTCGGCATGCGCCCCGGCGTCCAGGGGGCGCCGCTGGATTCGAGGCTGTCTTCGATGGCCTTCAGCTCCTGCAGCACCAGGCTCTTCAACTTCGGCTGGAAGGCCTCGAAGGCGTCGGCGGCGAGTCGATAGACCTGGCGCTGGGTCGTGGTGGGAGCCTCGGTGACGATCCAGGCGTAGCCCACAAGCCGGGACATGCGGTCGGCGATGCCGGGCTGGAGGGCCTCCTGGTAGCGGGCCTTCACCGGATCACCCTGCAGCTCGGCCTTGAGGTCGGCCAGGCGCGCGGTCACGGCCCTCAGACGGTCTCCGAGATCCTGGGGTGCGCGGGGGGTCTCGAGGAGGGCCTTGCGGAGATGCTGGAGACGGTCCTCGGTCTCTCCGATCAACCGCTCACAGCCCGTGACGGCGCGCTGGAGCTTGGCAACGTCCTGGTGGAACTTCTGGAGCTCGGGGCTGGCGCTCTCGGTGCCGAGGGGCACGACCCGGAAGGTCTGGGTTTCTCCCAGGGGCTTCGTCTTTCCCTGGGCCATCAGGGACAGGCTCACCCGATAGGTGCCGGGTGCGGCGAGTTGGCCGCCTTCCGCCGTGTCCCAGGGATCGCGGTCGCGGCTCTTCAGCGATACGGGATCGGCGGGAGGGAACCGCAGGTCCCAGGCCACTCGCTGCAGGCCGGCCTTGGCGGAACCCGTCACCCTGCGCACGGGGTTGCCGGCCTCGTCGGTGACGGTGAGCACGACCACGGGATCCTCGTCCAGGGCTTCGGCTCTGAGGGCCTCCCAGGTGGGAATCGCCGGAACATCCGCATCCTTTTCCGCCGCCTGGCGGGCCTTGGCGAGACCCTTGGCCTCATCCTTCAGATAGTAGGTGAACACGGCGCCGAAGGGCGGATTGGGGGCGGTGAAGTAGGCGTGGCCCAGGGATCCGCCGGGGTGGATGGGCACGAAGAGATCGGCCTTGCGCACGGGGAACAGCGCACCCTCCTGTTCGAGCAGTTCGGGCGTAAGCGCGCGCAGGGGCGTGAGATCGTCGAGCACGGCGATGCCGCGGCCAAAGGTGGCGGCCACCAGGTCGCCCTCGCGGGCCTGGACCTCGAGATCCATTACGGCGATGGTGGGCATGCCGCCCTTGAGCTGCACCCAGGTCCTGCCCTCGTCAAGGGTGAAGAAGACGCCGAATTCGGTGCCCGCGTAGAGCAGGCCGGGGCGTGCGGGATCCTCGATCACGGTGTTCACGCTGCCCCGGTCGGGCAGGTTGCCCGCGATGTTCTCGAAGGTGCGGCCGCGGTCGCGGCTCCTCAGCAGGTAAGGCTTGAAGTCGCCCATCTTGTGGTGGTCGAAGGCGACGAACACGGTGTCGGCGTGGTGCCGTGAGGGTTCAACCTTGGAGACATAGGCCATGTCGGGCACGCCGGGGAACCCGTCCACCTTGCGCCAGCTGCCACCTCCGTTCTCGCTCACCTGCAGCAGGCCATCGTCGGTGCCGGCGTAGAGCAGGTTCTCCACCTTCGGGGATTCGGCCAGGGCCACGATGTTGCCAAACACCGAGGTGGAGGTGTGCCGGGCCACGGCGTCGATGCTCCACTGTTTACCCATCACCGGCAGCTTGTTGCGGTCGAGGTGCCGGGAGAGATCGGGGCTCACAGCCTTCCAGGAATCCCCGCGGTCCTCGCTGCGGAACACCTTCTGCGCGGCGAAGTAGATTCGTTTCGGGGCGTGCGGGCTGAGGATCAGCGGGGCGTTCCAGTTCCACTTCAGAGGCTCCTCGCCCGGCAGCGGCTGGGGCTGGATGTCCACGCCTTCGCCCGTCTTGCGGTTGAACCGGATCAGGTCGCCGTACTGGGCCTCGGCATAGACCGTGTCGGGATCATTGGGATCGAAGCGGGAAAAGAAACCGTCGCCGCCTTGGGTGAAGAACCAATCGTGGTTGGCGATGCCTTCCTTGCTGCGGGTGCGGCTGGGAGCGCCCAGGCTGTTGTTGTCCTGGGTTCCGGCGTGCACATGGTAGAAGGGCTTCGCGTTGTCCGTGGCCACGCGGTAGAACTGCGCCACGGGCAGGTTGGGCTTGAACTCCCAGGTGGCGCCCCGGTCGCGGCTCTCGTACAGGCCTCCATCGCAGCCCGCGATCAGCCGGTCGGTGTTGGCGGGATCGATCCAGAGCGCGTGGTTATCCACGTGCTTGTGTTTCTCGCCCACCCGCTGGAAGGTCTTGCCTCCGTCCTGGCTGACCTGCATCCAGGTGTCCATGGCGTACACGCGATCCGCATTGAGGGGATCCACGATCAGCTCCTGGTAGTACTGCGGACTGCCGGACACGTAGGCGGAACGCTTCTCCCAGGTCAGCCCGCCATCCAGCGAGCGGAAGGTGCCGCCCTTCTTGTTCGCCGCCTCCACCACGGCATAGACCGTATCGGGCTTCGAGGGGGCGTAGGCCAGGCCGATGCGGCCCATCTGCTCCTTGGGCAGTCCATCCGTGATCTTCTGCCAGGTCTTGCCGCCGTCCGTTGAGCGCTGGAGCCCGCACTCCGGGCCACCGTCGATGAGCGTCCACACATGGCGCCGCCGCTGGTAGGTGGCCGCGAGCAGCACATCGGGATTGCGGGGATCCATGATCACGTCGGTGACGCCGGTGTGCTCGGAAACCGTCAGCACCGCCTTCCATGTTTCGCCGCCGTCGATGCTTTTGAAGAGGCCCCGTTCGCCGCCGGGCGCCCACAGCGGTCCCTGAGCCGCCACGTAAACCACATTGGAATCCCGGGGATCGATGAGGATCTTGGCGATGTGTTCCGAGGTCTTGAGTCCCATGTTCTTCCAGGATTTGCCGCCGTCGAGGGACTTGTAGACACCGTCGCCGTAGCCCACGGCGCGCTGGCTGTTGTTCTCGCCGGTTCCCACCCAGACCGTGAGGGGGCGCCTGGGATCGAGGGCCACGCAGCCGATGGAGTAGGAGCCCTCGCCGTCGAAGATGGGCTTCCAGGTCGTACCGCCGTTCACCGTCTTCCACACGCCGCCGGAAGCCACCGCGACATACCAGGTGTCCGGATGCTCGGGATCCACCGCGAGGTCGCCGATGCGACCCGAGGTGACTGCGGGTCCGAGGTTGCGCCAGACCAGCCCTTCGAACGTCGAGGCCTTCATCCGCGAAGCGGGTTCGGCCTTGCCCTTGGTTGGTGCGCACCACAGTGCGCCCGAGGTGAGAGTCAGCGACAGGATCGAGAGCGAGAGGGGCCGATGCATGGATGCCTCCTTATGTGAGGTGTGCAATCATCATGCACGCTCCCGCCGCTCCGGGCCACCGGGTCCCTTCGCCCCGCTAAGATGGAACCCGGTGGCGATCCAGGATCCTGCCTCAATCTCCCTGTGTTCTCTGCGTCTCCGTGGTGAATCCTTTCTTTTTGGAGCTCTCATGACCAAGTTGCGCGTCGCCGTTTCGGGGGTTGGAAGTCTGGGACAACACCATGCCCGCATCGCCGCCGCCTCGGAGCGGACCGAGCTCGTCGCGGTGGTGGACCCCAGCGAGGCCCGGGGAAGGGAGATCGCCGAGAAGTTCGGCACCGTCTGGGCCGCGACGCTCGGCGAGGTGCTGCCCCGGGTGGACGCGGTACAGATCGCCGCGCCCACGGGCTTTCACCACGGCATCGGCCTAGAGGTCCTCGCCGCGGGCAAGCACGTGATCATGGAGAAGCCCTTGGCGGCGACCCTTTCCGAGGGCGAGGCGCTGCTCGAGGCACTTGCTCAGGCCCGGACCGCCAACCCCAAGCTGGTGGCGACGGTGGGGCACCTGGAGCGTTTCAATCCGGCGGTGCAGGCTCTGCGGCAGCTGGGCTTCAAGCCTCGGTTTGCCGAGACCACTCGGGTTTCGCCCTTTCCCATGCGCAGCATGGAGGTGGACGTGATCATGGACGTGATGATCCACGACCTGGACCTGCTGCTGGCCCTCTGGGGGAAACCGGTAGTCAGCGTGGAGGCGGTGGGGGTGCCGGTGCTCACCAAGTACGCGGATCTCGTCAACGCCCGATTGAAGTTCGAGGGCGGCGGCTTCGCCACGGTGACGGCCAGCCGCGTGGCCCGCAAGAAGGAACGCACCCTGCGGGCCTTCGGCGAGAACGCCTATGCCAGCCTGGATTTCGCCGCCCAGAAACTGGAGGTCCTTCGCTTGGTGCTATCTCCCGAGGGCCCCCAGGTGGTGCCCGATGTGATC
>JAYREN010000118.1:0-10475 GCA_041908845.1 Holophaga sp.
CAGATCCGCAAGGAACTGGCGCCCTTCGACGAATTCAAGGGCAACATCCCCCCGGATTTCGATCTCACCCGGGACAAACTCCCGGCAGAAATCGAGGCCTATTTCGACGAGGCCATCGCCTGCGCCAAGGCCGGGCGCTACGACGCCCTGCTGGTGGCCTGCCAAGCCATCGAGCGCCACTTCAATTTCCCGGAACCGGATGAGGCGGTGCGCATCGCCCAGATCCCCGGCGGGATGTACACCAACATGCTGGCCCAGATGAAGCAGGCCAAGCAGGAGGCCATCTTCCAGCGGGTGCTCAGGGCCGTGCCCCGGGTGCGCTTGGCGGCGGGCTGCGTGCCTCTGGTGACGCCCACCAGCCAGATCGTGGGCGCCCAGGCCGTCAATTGCATCATGGCGGAGATCAAGGACAAGCCCTTCTTCAGCAACTGCAGCAGCAATTTCGTAAACCTGGTCAAAGGCTCCTACGGCCACACACCCATCGCCATCGATCCGGACTTCCGGGAACAGGTGGCCGGTGTGCGGGAAGAAACGCCCTACGACACCGGCGCCTACGAACCCCAGCCCAATCCCACGCTGGAAGACTGCGGCGGTGTGCTCCTGGCCCAGGATGAAAAGGAACGGCTGCTGCTGGAACTCTTCCCCAGCGTGGCGGACAAGTTCCTGCGGGGAGTGCGCAAACGGGAGTTCGAGGCCAACCTCGCGGCCCCCGAGACCAGCGAAGCCGAAGGGCGCCCCTCGGCGCCTCGGTGGCGATCCCCCGTCCGCACTACCATGTCCGAGCAGGACATCATCCCCTGGGACGATCTGGCCCTCTCCATGGGCTGAGAGCTTGGCTCAGCGCCATTCGCAGACAGGAGTTTCCATGAACGTCGCGCCTTTCTTCCTGGCCGGATTGTTCCTGTGTGCCAGCGACGGCCCCCTGACGGCCCCGGAGCGCAGCGGCCATCAGCGCACCAGCACCACGGCGGATATCCGCGCCTTCATGGGCGAACTGGCGAAGCGCCACCCGGCCCTGAAGCCCTACCACCCCAAGGGCGCGTCGGACCGTGCCGAAGGGGGCGCGCCGCTCATGGCCTGGCGCCTGCCCGCGACCTCCAAGGATGCGGTGCGGGTCTTCATCAACGCCAACATTCACGCGGGCGAAGTCGAAGGCAAGGAAGCGGTCCAGATCCTCCTGCGCGAACTTTTGGAAGGCCAGCATCCCGAGCTTCGCAAGCACCTAGATCTCGTGGTGATGCCCGCCTACAACCCCGATGGCACCGATGCCCTGGATCCCGCCACCCGCAGGTGGCAGCCCAACCCCGCCAGCGGCGTGGGTCGCCGCGAGAACGCCCGGGGCCTGGATCTCAACCGGGATCTGATGAAGGCCGAGGCCGCCTCCACCCGTTTCTTCCTCGCCATGGAGCGGGATTTCGATCCCCTGGTGGTCCTGGATCTCCACACCACCAACGGCAGTTGTCACGGATTCCACCTCACCTATTCCCCCGCCGTGGCCCTGGGAAACGATCCCGAATTGCAGCGCTTCAATCGGCACCTGCTCACCGAAGTCCGGGAGGGCCTGCTCAAGAAGGGTCTGCCCACTTACGACTACGGAGACTTTGCCCCGGATGAGCCGGGGCGTCGGGGCGGCACGCCTGAGAAGTGGGGCGAGGTCCACCCCATGCCGCGCTACCTCGTCAACCATCAGGCCCTGCGTCACCGCCTGGGCATCCTCAGTGAGTGCTACGTCTACCTGAGCTATCCCAAGCGCATCGAGACCACCCGCCGATTCGTGCTGGGCTGCCTCGATTGGATCGCCGCCCATCGGGGTGAGGTCCGCGCACAGACACTCGGCGCGGAAACGCGCTGGACTCAGGCCTGGAAGGGCACCCAGCCCGCCCTGCCCCTGGGCTTCGAGCCCATCGTCACCGAGCGGTATCCCTTCGAAGTCATCACCCCCATCCGCAACGCGGACCGCCAGATCACCGGCGAAACGGCCCGCGTCACCATGACCCTTCCCGCATACCTGACCTGGAAGGACCTGGACCCCGTGACCCTGCCCAAGGGTTTCCTGGTGGACGCCATCTACGCCGACGAGGTGAGGCCCCGCCTGGAGGCCCATGGCATCCGGGTGCTGCCGGGCCGCCTGCGCCCCAAGGCGCAGCCCGTGTTCCACTTCCACGAGACCGAACGGGTTCTTTCTCCCGACAGTTTCCAGGGCGTCTTCCCCCTCAGCCTGAAGGGCGCCTGGAAACCCGAACCCGATACCAAGCCCCGCATCCTGCCCTGGAAGGAAGCCGATCTGGACCAAGCCCTCTGGGTGCCCCTGGATCAGCCCCTCGGCCGTCTCGCCTTTTACCTGTTGGAACCCCGCAGCCCCGATGGCCTGGTCTACTGGGGCCTCTTCCACTCCACCCTGGTGCGCTCCCGGCTCATGTGGGGCGAGCCCCTGCGCTTCCCCATCCTAGCGGTGGGCGTCGCGCCGGAAACGGCACCCTCCGGCGGAGCTCTCGGCACCACGGGGGGAAAACAGGAATGAAGCGGAACCCTCGGGTCAGGTACAGACCCGCCGCTGACCCCTGCCTCCTCTCCGCTCGTAGGCCCCGGCGCACCATTCGCCCTGCGAATGGCGACAGCCCGGCGCCGGGTTGGTAGTCTGGATCTGTTCTACCCCTAGCCCTGAGGCAGTTTTTTTCCTGGTTCGCGGTTTCATTCCCTCTCGGAATCACTTCCCCCCGAACCCATTCATTTCACCCATAAAGGAGGCATCATGGCCATCTCCCCGGGCCGAGGGATCGTTGCTGCGCTCGTCGCTGCGGCACCCCTTCTGGCTCAGACCGTCCCCGTCAAGGAACACACCCTTTCCAATGGCATGCGCCTGCTCATGGTCGAGCGCCATGACAAGCCCACCGTTTCGGCGGCCTGGATCGTGCGCGCCGGTAGCGCCAACGAGAAGCCGGGCATGACCGGTGTCGCGCATCTCTTCGAGCACATGATGTTCAAGGGCTCGAAGACCATCGGCACCAGCAACATCACCCGCGACCTGGAAATCAATGCCGCCCAGGACCGCATCCAGGCCGAGATCCGCAAGGAGGAGTCGATCCTCCGCAAGAAGGAATTGGCCGGCGAGATCGCCGACATGCGTGACCCCAAGTTCCGCTCCCCTCAGCACCAGAAGCTGGTGGATGAGATGGAAAAGCTCGTGAAGGAGCAGCAGGAACTGCTGGTCAAGGACGAGTTCTCCAAGATCTACACCCAGGCCGGGGCCACCGGGCTCAATGCCTTCACCTACCAGGACGCTACCTGCTACATGCTCACCGTTCCCTCCAACCGCCTGGAGCTCTGGGGCTGGATGGAATCCGAGCGCCTGCTCCAGCCTGTCTTCCGCGAGTTCTACAAGGAGCGTGACGTGGTGGGCGAGGAGCGCCGCCTGCGGACCGAATCCACTCCTACCGGAAAGTTCGAGGAGACCTTCGAGTCCATGGTGTGGATGGCCCACCCCTACCACTGGCCCGTCATCGGCTGGCCCAGCGATGTCTCCAGCCTCACCCGCGAGCAGGCCAACGAGTTCTTCGCCACCTACTACGCGCCCAACAACCTGACCACTGTGCTGGTGGGCGACTTCAAGACCGATGAAGCCATCGCCCTCTGCGAGCGCTACTTCGGCCGCATCCCCGCCAACCCCAAGGGTGTGCCCGAGATCATCACCCTTGAGCCCAAGCAGCTGGCTGAGAAGCGCATGTTCGCCGAGGCCGAGACCACGCCCAGCGCGAAGATCGTCTACAAGGCCGTCTCCGCGGGCCACAAGGACAGCAACGCATTGGATGTGCTGGCCAGTGTCCTCAACGGCCGCTCGGGCCGCCTCTACAAGTCCCTCGTCGAGGGGCAGAAGGTCGCCACCCGCGTCAGCGCCAGCATGCAGGGCATGAAGTACGGCGGCACCTTCGTCGTGAACGGTACGGCCACTGCCGAGCAGAAGCCTGAGGCCGTGGAACAGGCCGTCTACCGCGAGCTGGAGAAGATCCAGAAAGAAGGCGTCACCGAGCAGGAGCTGACCAAGGCCAAAAACCAGGCCCAGGCCAATTCCTTCCGCCGCCTCGAAGACAACATGGGCCTCACCATCCAGTTGGCCGTCGCCGATGCCACCACGGGTTACAAGGCATTCCTGGAGGATCCCGCCAAGACGGATGCCGTCACCCTCGCCGATGTGCAGCGGGTGGCCAAGGAATACTTCACCAAGGACAACCGCAGCGTCGCCATCTACACCCGCAAGGCCAACGGCGCGCCGGTGGATCCCGAGCTGGCCAAGCTGCCCGAGCAGTTCCAGGCCAACGCCAAGGCGGCTCTGGCGCAGTTCGAGAAGGAGACGGACGCCGCCAAGCTCAAGGCCGGCCTCGGTCAGATGGAGACCCAGGCGGGCCAGGTGCCCGAGCAGGTGAAGCCCCTCTTCGAATTCCTGATCAAGAAGCTGCGCGAGCGCATCGCCAAGCTGGAGGCCAAGTGATGCTGACCCGATTCGCACTCGCCGCCCTCGTGGGCACCACCACCCTTTCGGCCCAGGCCATTCCCGACCGACCCGAGAAGATCGCCGTCAAGCCCATCAGCTTCCAGGTCCCCAAGATCAAGGACGCTCGCATCAAGCTGAAGAATGGCATTACGGCCTTCCTCGTGCCCGATGCCGCAGGTCAGCCCCTGGTCAACCTCACCCTGGTCATCAAGGGCGGAACCTACCTGGATCCCGCAGGCAAGGAAGGCACCGGCGCCCTCATGGGCAATCTGCTCCGCAGCGGCGGCACCACCAAGACGCCCGCCGACAAGATGGACGAGAAGCTGGATCTGCTTGCCGCCAACTTCAGCAGCAATGTCTTCCAGGCCGGGGCCAACCTGAACCTGAACCTGCTGTCCAAGCACCTGAAGGATGGGCTCGGCCTGATGATGGAAGTGATCACCGAGCCCGCCTTCCAGCAGGACCGCCTCGACCTGGCCAAGAAGAACACCCGCCAGCAGATCGAGCGCCGCAACGATGACACTACCTCCATCGAGCGCTACCAGCAGGGCCTGCTCGCCACCGGCGAGAAGCATTTCACCAACCGCTTCACGACCGCCGCCAGCCTCGACGCCATCACCCGCGAGGATCTGAAGGCCTTCCACGCTCGTGTCCTCACGCCCCAGAACATGATCGTCACCGTGAGCGGCAACTTCGACCGCAAGGCCGTCGAGAAGCTCCTCAACGAGACTCTCGGCACCCTCAAGGCCGGAAAGGGCGCCCAGGTGAGCCCCAAGGTGCCCGCCCCCGAGCACACCATCCAGCCCGGCATCTATGTAGTCGAGAAGGATGTGAACCAGGGCCGGGTCACCATCAACCTGCCCGGCCTGCGCCAGACCGACGCTGACTGGCCCGCCGTGGAGGTGATGAACGACATCCTGGGTGGCGGCGGCTTCACCGCCCGCATGGTCAAGAAGATCCGCAGCGACGAAGGTCTCGCCTACTCCGTGGGCTCCTTCTTCACCCCTGGCCAGTTCTATCCGGGCACCTTCACGGCCCTGTTCCAGACCAAGGTCCCCACCGTGGCCTACGGCATCCGCCTGGCCTTGGCGGAGATGGAGCGCATCAAGCGCGAGCCCGTTTCCGAGGAAGAGCTTAAGGTCACGAAGGGTTCCATCATCGATGGTTTCCCGGACACCTTCGGCACCAAGGCCGTCGTGGCCCAGGTCTTCCTCAACATGGAACTCACGGGCACGCCCGATGACTATTACCAGACCCTCCGCGACCGCATCAACGCCGTCACCCTCGCGGACGTGCAGCGTGTGGCCCAGAAATACCTGTCCGCCGAGAAGGCCGCCATCCTCGTGGTGGGCGGCAAGGCCGCGGACCTCGAAGTGGGCGACAAGGAACACCCCGGCAAGCTGAGCGAAGTGGCCAAGCTGCCCGTGGTCAAGCTCCCCCTGCGGGATCCCCTGACCATGAAGCCCATCAAGTAGCAACGGGCCTTCGAAGAAGAAGCCGCCGGGAAACCGGCGGCTTCTTTTGTTATCCTTCGACATTGAAAACCCTTGGAGGTGCGTCATGGCCGAAGTTCTGCCGAGCGATCCCGCGCCCGAAGCCCCCGCCCGTCCCTTCGACACGGAGCGCCTGCTCCGTGCCGTAAACCGCATCCAGGCCCAACGGGAATTCGAGGACGAGTCAGCCTTTCGCGCCTTCCTTGAAGGCTTCAAGGGGCGGCCCCTGGCGGAGATCCGCGCCGAGGCGGGCAGCGATCCCAAGGATGAGGCCCAGGAACTGGCCTTTCAGGCCCTGGAGGCCTCCAGTTCGGCGGAGGCCCGAGCCCTAGCCACCCAGGCCCTGGAACGCGATCCCGACTGCATCGATGCCCAGAACGCCCTGGCGGGCGCCGAGGCGGTGGGCCCCGAGGAGGCCGCCCACCGCATGAAGGAAGTGGCCGTCAGGGCGGAGCTGGAACTGGGCGAGGCCTTCATCAGCGAGAACAAGGGCCAGCTCTGGGGCCGAGTGGAGGCCCGCCCGTACCTGCGTGCCCGCCTGGCCCTGGCCACCCTGCTGGAGCGCTCCGGCAAGCTCAAGGAGGCCCTGCCCCACTTCCAGGCCCTGCTCCGCTTCACCAAGGGCGATCCTCAGACGGTGCGCTACCACCTGGCCCGCTGCTACGCCTGCCTGGGCCAGACCCAACCCCTGAAGAAACTGCTGCAGACTTTCGAGGCCGACCCCGGCCCCGTCTGGGCCTACATGACCGTGCTGCTCCACCTGCGGCTCAAGCAGGAGAACGTCGCCCTCAAGAGTCTGGCGCAGGCCCGGGCCCTTAACTCCCACGTCGAGGGCTTCCTCACGGGCCAGATCCGGCTCCCCAAGGAATTCCCCTCCGCAGCAACTCCCGGCAGCCCCGAAGAGGCCGCCGGCGCCCTGCGCTTTCTGGCCCCGGCCTGGACGGCGGATCGCGAGGCCATGTACTGGCTGTTCAAGGTGGGGAAGGCCTGAGCCTATTTCGGAACTCCAGCCTTCAGGTGGGCCTCGATCTGGGCCTTGAAGGTGGCCATGAGGGCATTGGGGATGGGCACGCCCAGGTTGTACTGGGCGATGCGCCAGCGTCCCCGCTCCTTCACCAGCACCCCGCTGCCCCGGGCAGGGCCCAGATTGGGTGTATCGAGGCTCTCATCGAACCAGGCCGTCTTGCCATCCACCGAAAAGGCGATCCTTCGCATTTTCGCATGGAAGGACCAGGCCCGACCTCGCTGGAAGAAGGGGTGGGCCCACACTTGGAATTCGGCCTTGGTCCAGCGCTCGTTGGCATCGGTCCCCAGGAAGACCGCTCCCTCTCGCAGGTAGCCGAAATACTGGGTCTCGTCCGCCTGGGCGGCGGCGAGATGCCAATCGTCCAACACGGAGGCAACCGCAGCTTCATCTCTGGAAGGTGCCTGGGCCAGGAGCGCGGCAGGCAACAAAAGGGCGGCGGGAGCGATCGGACGCACGAATTCACCTCTGGATACGCATCGATGCTAGCGCGTCCGAAGCCGCACCCGCACCTGCATCCGCCCCCCTTCGTCCTTGGCCAGGATCTCCCAGGAGAGGGGGCCATCGTTTCCTTTTGAAACCTCGCCCTGGCCCAGGTTGAAGGCCGCATCGTCCAGTTCCCAGCGTCCACAGGGAAGGCGCGGGGCCTCGGGATCGGGGGTTCCCGGATGGGCGTCCACCACCCGCACGGGACCCCGGGGTTCATCCTCGCTGAGCAGCGCGGGGTCGATGTGGGCGACCACCAGGCCCTCGAAGCCAGGCCCCCAGCGGTCACCGATGCGGCCCCGCTCGAAACCCCAGGCGGGGCGGAGATTGAGTTCCCAGAAACAGCCCTTGCGGCGGGGATTAGACACTACCAGCCGCTGAGGCAGGTCTCCCGGGGCCCGCGCCAGGGGCTCCAGCCAGCCAGTCCAGTCCCGACCGACCTTCAGTGTCTTCACCGTGGTAGCGAATCGCCCCCGGTACCAGAGTTCGCTCCGCACCCATCCGCCGGGGTGGGAGGGACTGTAGCCCACGTCGCTCTGCCAGTCGCCCCCCTTGGGCGGCACGCGGTCCCACCCCCGGTACTGCCCCGCATCCATGAGATCCCAGATACCCGCGGTCATGGGCCGATCGCAGTCGAGGTAGAGGTCATCCACCCGGTGTTCGCCCATGGCGTGGAAGAGTTCATGGACGATATTGCCCAGGGGAGTTTCCTCTGCGAAGAACACTACGCCCCAACGCCGAGTGCGCTTCCAGGGCAGCGGCATCAGGAAGCTGCTGGCGGACAGGTGCGCCGGATCGGTGGTGGCATTGCGGGCCAAGCCGGGAGCGATGATCCAGAGGTGATCAGGCTTGCCATCGGGTTTCCGCGCGCCGGTGCGGTTGTCGACCCGATCGAAATCCTTGAGATCAACGCCGCGCAACTGCGTCAGCACCCACTCGGAGATGGTGTCCCGCTGGGCATCGCCCCTGGGCGGCGGGTGAGTGGGATCCTCCAGATGCAGGATGGCCCCTTCCTCCAGCTCCAGGCTGCCCTTGGAAACCTCATATACGTAGTTTGCGGCGCTAGAGCGCCCGGGCTGGCGCCCGAACAGCAGGGATCGCAGCTCATCATCGCTGAGCCGCCCCATTTCATCGGGAAAGGCCACCCGCACCACCAGCGCCTTCTCCACCCGGAATTCCGGCGCGGCCTGCATCACCAGGGGCCGCTGGAACTCCGCCAGGGGCACGAGATCCCGCTGCCACCCGGATTTTTCCACCGCCAGCGCGGTGTCCGAGGCCTCCAGCTCGAGATGAAACCAACCTTCCGCGTCGGTGAGAGCCCATGGAACCAGGGCTTCAGGCCCCACCCGGTGCAGCCGATCCGGATAGACGCGCACCCCCGGCAGCCCCCGCTGCCCATCCGTGATCCTTCCCTCGAAAGGCGCGGCCCAGGCCGAACCCGACAGTATGAAGAGGGCCAGAAGGCTTCTGAGCCTCACGTCAAGACCAGACGTCGTATCTGGGCTTGGCCCGGACACCGTGTGGGGGAGCACGAGGCGAGCAAGCGGTCCCCCTCGCTCATATCAGGCAGGGCCGAAGGTGCGGTGCCCCAGCTCCAGCAGGTAGCGCAGCCGATGGCGGCTGACCTGGGCATTGAGGGGCTTCCAGAGCACGTCATCCACCATGAATTCGATGGCGGTGAGCTCTTCGAGCTGTTCCTTGGCGCAGAGCAGCAGGATGGGCAGCCCCGCCGTGACAGGATCCATGCGAAGCTCTGCAAGGGCCTCGTGGACCTCTTCCAGACCGAGGTCCATGTCCATCACCAGCAGTCGGTCCTGGGGCAGAATGCTGGAGGGCACTTCGGAAGGGCGTTCCAGAATCCGGGTGCTATGCCCCTCCTGAGCGAACTGGGCCCGCAACTGGGCCTGGAGGATCGGTGACCCCGAGGCCAGCAAGATGCTGGATGGCCCCACTTGGATCGGCGCGCCGTTGACCTTCTTGCGAAGTTCCATCAGGTGCATGTGGAGCTGTACCCGGATGCGCATCACTGCATCATCGATGCGCTTGGGCATGTAGTCGTCGGCTCCGGCCTCCAGGCTGCGATCGTGGGCGTTGGCCTTAAGATCCGTGAGCATGATGACGGGGATATCTCGGGTGCGGGGTTCCGCCTTCAGTTCGCGGCAGAACACGAAACCGTCTGTGCCGGGCATGATCACGTCCAGCAAAATGAGTATGGGCCGACGGCGGGCGAGGTAGTTTCGGGCTTCTTCGACATTGGGCACGGATTCGACTTCGCGCCCAAGAGCTCCCAACCGCACGGGCAGCAGCCGCCGGAACAGGGCAAGGTCATCGACCAGAAGGATGCGGCCTGGCTCTTGAGTGGGCTCCAAGATCTGTCCTCGCACACGGGGCCCGATCCTCAGGCCATCGCACCACATTACACTACATCGCCCACTCGCTTCCCGCCGGTAAAACACCAGGGCTTGGTTGGGATTCAGCGGAAGACCGCGAGGCGAACCGCGAGTACAATAGTGGGTTCGAGGTTTTTCGTGACAGATCCCCGCCTGATCAGGAATTTTTCCATCATCGCCCATATCGACCACGGCAAGTCGACCCTGGCCGATCGGCTATTGGAACTCACCCATACCATCAGCCAGCGGGAGATGCAGGCCCAGATCCTGGACGACATGGACCTGGAGCGGGAGCGGGGCATCACCATCAAGGCCCACGCCGTCACCCTGAAATACCCGGCCAAGGACGGCAACACGTACACCCTGAACCTGATCGACACCCCCGGCCACGTGGATTTCACCTACGAGGTGAGCCGAAGCCTGGCGGCCTGCGAGGGGGCGATCCTGGTGGTGGACAGCACCCAGGGCGTCGAGGCCCAGACCCTGGCCAACACCTACCTGGCCCTGGAAAACGAACTCGAAGTATTCCCGGTGCTCAACAAGACGGACCTGCCTTCCAGCGAGCCCGAGCGCGTGCTGGAGGAGATCGAGAC
>JAYREN010000119.1:0-10355 GCA_041908845.1 Holophaga sp.
CCGCCTCGGTAATGGGCCTTCTCCTGCTTGCCTCGGCCACGCTTTCTGCACAATCGCCCGCGCCCCGGCGCCTGACCCTGGAGGAAGCCATCCAGGGCGCCCTCCAGAACAGCTCCGGCGTCCGCATCATGCGGGCCAAGGTGGAGGAGGCCCAGGCCAAGCGGCGCACGGCCCGGGCGGACTACTTCCCCCACCTCACGGCGGATGCCACCTGGATGAAGACTTCGGGTGAAAGCCTGGTCACGATCCCCGCGGGTGGCCTGGGTCCCATTCCCGGCCTGGGGCCGTTTCCCGCCAAGGAGATGTCCCTTGGACAGGGCGATAACCGCATCTACCTTCAGAATGTCACCCTGGGCCAACCCCTGAGCCAGCTCTTCAAGATCCACCAGGGCAATGCCGTGGCCTCGGCGGAGGAACGGGTGGCCCAGGCAGAACTGCGGAAAATGGAAGGGGAAATCGCCTTCAAGACTCGTCAGGCCTACCTTGGAATGCTCATCGCTCAGGCCCGGCACGAGGCGGCCCAGGCCGGCATCGCCGCCGCGGAGCTCCAGGACCGGGAGGCCCAGGAAGCGGTGAAGGCAGGCAATGCCCTCAAGGTGCTCCAGACCGGAAGCCGGGCCCAGTTGCTGCAGAGCCGCCATCGCCAGCTCTCCGCGGAGGCCAGCCTCAGCGACCTGAGTGCTGAGCTGAACGATCTCCTGGGTCAGCCCCTCGAAACCCCCCTGGACCTGGTTGCCGTGACCCCTCGGATCGAGCCGCCGCCCTCCAAGGAGGTGCTCCTGGACCAGGCCCTGAAGGGCAATCCTGAACTCGGAATGGCGATGGAATCCCTTGAAAAAAGCCGCAGTGCCCTCCGGGCCGGGAAGGCGGACTACCTCCCGGAAATCAGCGCCTTTGCCCGTCACACCTACCAGGACGGGGTGCCCTTTTTGCGGAACACCACTACTACCGTGGGACTCAACCTGACCTGGTCCATCTTCGATTGGGGCAAGAAGGCCGGGGTGGTTAGTCAGCGGGCCGCCCTTGCGAGCCAGGCCAATGAGAATCACCGCCGGATTCGCAGTCGGGTGGAGATCGATCTCGGCAAGATTCTGCGGAAGCTGGAGACGGCTCGGCTCATGGTGGAAGTCGCCGAGGAGGCCAACGAGCTCAATGCCGAGAAGGCCCGTCTCGCCGCCAATCAGCTCAAGGCGGGTCTCATCCCGGCCTCCCGCAAGGCCGAGGCCGACGCCGCCACCAAAACGGCGGAAGCGGATTTCCTGGCCGCGCGTTTGGGGTTGGACCTCGCCTACGCCGAGCTGGCCCAACTGCTTGGCATTCACTGATTTCCGAGAAACCGTTCAGCCCATGGAAAGATCCGCCACGGAGCAATCAAGAGCTCGGAGGTTCCCCCGGGCGCCGTTGGCTGAGCCAAACGCCCAATGAAGGAAGGCGGGGTGGCAGTCGCAGGAAGTCGAGTGCATCCACGCCTGCTTTAATCCCCTTCATCCCCTTTATCCCTGTTGAAAAACAACGTGAAAACAGGGATGCAGGGGATAAGAACGAATCCTCTGTGGCTCGGCTTTTGAATTTCGCCAAGTGAGCCCCGGGGGTATGTCTCCGTTGTCGCCTGAACGCTTGAATTTCCGAGTCCCCGGCGCGCTGGGTATGATGGTGGAGACTCGCACAAGGAGCTGCCCATGGACCTGCTGAGCTACACATTTTTCTATGCGGTGGCCGTGGTGTTGGTCTTCCAGGGCACCCACGCCTTCGGTGAGCAGGTCGAGCCCATGGGCGTTGTGCCCGAGGAGGTGGCCCAGGAGCCCGGTCGGGCGCGACTGCGAGGCACCGTTCTCGCCGCCTTCGGATACCTCAGCCTCGCAGCCGCGCTGTTGAGCCACTTCTACTCGGCGATCCAACCCATCCTCCCCTCGGCCATGGCCGTGGGGCTGGGGCTCATGGCCGTCTATGGGATCTGCGTGCTCTTCTTCAATCGGGTGGTGAAGTACCAGGGCGTTTCCGCCGCTCCTGTTCACGACGACCACCACTAGACCTCGCTTCCATATCAACAAGAATGGCCTCGTGAGCGAGGCCATTCTTGTTGATAAGCTGGAGGGTCAGTCTTGGAGTGCCCATGCAGGATAATCCGTATCGCCAGGTTCGTCTCGAGAAGCTCGAGAAGCTGAAGTCCATGGGCATCGAAGCCTGGCCCGCCAAGGCCCGGCGCACTCACGGCATCGCTCAGGTGGTGATGGAATTCGCGGAGCACACCGGGGAACAGATGGAGGCCGAGCCGACGCAGCTCAGTGTCATGGGCCGCATCATCGCCATCCGTGAGATGGGCAAGAGCGTGTTCATGCACCTGACGGAAAGCGGCCAGAAGCTGCAGGCCTACTTCCGGAAGAACGATCTGGATGAGCACGACGCCCAGGCCTGGGAGGCCATGAAGCTGCTGGATCTCGGTGATTTCATCAGCGTGACGGGCCCGCTCATGCGCACCAAGACCGGCGAACTGTCGGTGCGGGTGCAGACCTTCCAGTTCCTCTCCAAGGCCCTGCTGCCCCTGCCTGAGAAGTGGCACGGGCTCCAGGACAAGGAGCTGCGCTACCGCCAGCGGTACTTGGATCTCGCCAGCAACCCCGAGGTGCTCCAGACCTTCCAGATGCGCAGCCGCATTGTGGCGGGGGTGCGCCGCTACATGGAGGGCCAGGGCTTCCTGGAAGTGGAAACGCCCATGATGCAGCCCATCCCGGGCGGCGCCACGGCGCGGCCCTTCGTCACCCACCACAACGCCCTGGACATGGATCTCTACCTGCGGATCGCGCCGGAGCTCTACCTCAAGCGCCTCATCGTAGGCGGCTTCGAGAAGGTCTTCGAGATCAACCGCAACTTCCGCAACGAGGGCATCAGCCAGCGCCACAACCCCGAATTCACCATGATGGAGAGCTACGCCGCGGGCGATGATCTGCGGGATGTAATGCGGCTCACGGAGAACCTCTTCGAGTCCATCGCCCTGCTCTGCGGCGGCGTGGAGCGTCCCTACGGCGACCTGATGATCTCCTTCGCCACGCCCTTCCGCCGCATGACGCTGAAGGATGCCATCGCCGAGCACGGCGGCATCGACCGTGCCCGCCTGGAGGATCCGGCCGAGATACTCAAGCTGGCCAAGGACGTCCACGTTGAAGATGCGGACAAGAAGAGCCCCGGCGCGCTGCTGGGCGATCTCTTCGAGCATCATGCCGAGAAGAAGCTGATCCAGCCCACCTTCATCACGGACTACCCCGTGGAGTTGAGCCCCCTCACCAAGAACTTGCCCGGGGACGCCGCCTTCGTGGACCGCTTCGAGCTCTTCATGGCGGGCATGGAACTGGCCAACGCCTATTCGGAGTTGAACGATCCCGTGGTGCAGCTGGAGCGCTTCGAGGCCCAGCTGGCCGAGCGCGAGGCGGGCAACGACGAGGCGATGCTGCTGGATATGGACTTCGTGAACTCCCTGGAACACGGCTTCCCGCCCACCGGCGGACTCGGTGTGGGCATCGACCGCATGACCATGCTCATGACCAACAACCAGAGCATCCGCGACGTCATCCTCTTCCCGCTGATGCGACCGCTGAAGACCACGGAGGGCGCACCGGCACCCGCCGAGGGCGAGTTCCAGGCCTGAGTCAGAGATTATTCCGCACCCGCAGAAAGCTCGCGAAGCGCGGCAGGCCGTTCTTGGTCAGGCCGCGATAGGTATAGGTGACGACGGTGCCCACCGCTGGGGGCTGCTTTCGGACGGCATCCGTGAACCCGGTGCCGATCACGAACTGTTTCCCGTTGGGCGTCTGGACCCGCAGGGCGCCGAGCATTCCCTTGTATTTGCCCTTCCCTGGAATGTGGCCGACGACCACGGCTTCGGTGTCGCTGAGGAGCTTCAGCTTCAGCAATACGTCGCTGCGTCCTGTGAGGTAAGGAGCTTCGGCGAGGTGGAGCATCAAGCCTTCTCCTCCGGCGCGAACAACTTCATCCAGTCGGCTTTTGAGCTCCTGGCGATCCTTCACGCGGAATTGCGGGACGGCCACGAGCTGGGGCCACTCAGTTGCGGCGACGATTTCTTGGATGCGCTGAGCACGGGCGATGAAGGGGCCTGGTGCGTCCGGAAGTTCGAAGATCATGTAATGGATCTGCCGCCATTCGGCGTCTTCGGGGTGGAGCTTGCGAACGAATCCTGAGAGTTCCTCGAAGCGTCCTCGGCCCAGCCATAGCTCTCCGTCCAGGGGCTGGGTGGGCAGTTTTGCCAGGAACCAGGGGGGCGCGGCGATGGTCTGCCCGCTGCGGAAGCGCAGGGTCTTGCCATCCCAGAGCGCACGCACCCCGTCGAATTTCTCGCTCACCAGATAGGTGGCGGGATCCACCTGGGGGCCGAGGACATTGGCCAGCAGGAGCGCTGGAGGCTCGACTGCCCCTGGGAAGGATGCTTCAAGAGGGACGATCATGAGGCAGGCCCATGCGAAGGCACGACGGGGAAATGGTGATGGCCGCTGCGTCATGGGCGGGCTCCTGAATCTGATTTGTGGAAGGTGTCGGCCATTATGGCGCAGGCTTCGTCCCATTTCTTCCTGGCATACTCGATCCAGCGGGGCACGGGGCCGCGCTCCTTTCTGCGCCTTCGCCCATGGATCTTCTGACCATCATCGCCATCGGATTGGGCCTCGCCATGGACGCCTTTGCCGTGTCCCTGGCTTACGGGCTTTCCTTCGAGGATCGCCAGCATGTGGACGCCCTCAAGGTCTCTGGGGCATTCGGGTTCTTCCAGGCGGCGATGCCCGTGCTGGGGTGGCTGGGCGGGCAGGCGCTGAAGGCCTGGATCGCCCCTATCGCGCCCTGGCTGGCTCTTCTCGTACTGGGTTTTCTGGGGGGCAAGATGATCCTGGGGGCCTGGAACGACGAGGAGCACTTCAAGATCTCGACGGAGGCTCGGGTGCTGGCCCTGCTTGCGCTGGCGACCAGCATCGACGCTCTGGCGGTGGGGCTGCTCATCGCCCTGCTGGGAGTTTCCCTGGGGCTGCCCATCGTCATTTTTGGCACCGTTACCTTTGTCATTTCCTACCTAGGCATCGTCGGGGGCTTCGAGCTCAAGAACCTGCTGCGGAACACTGGGCGCCGCGTGGTGCAGGCCCTGGGGGGAACGATCCTGGTGGGCATCGGCATCCGCATCCTGGTGGGGCACTATCTCGGGGGCTGAGCGCCTGGGTGCTCCTGACATGAACGAGGGGGGCCGCACGCTCCCTTCGGTCGCCCTGCGTTTCCCCTCGTGCTCCCCCACGTGATGGCCAGGCAAAGCCTGGCCCTCACGTCTGGCATACTGAGGGTTCCGCTCCGGAGAGCTTGAGTCTCGTCCGACCGCCAGGAGACCCCCATGCCCGTTCCCATGCTTGAACTCGCGCCCCAGAACGCCTCGGTGAAGGCGAAGATCATCGAGGGCCTTTCCGCGATCATCGACAAATCGAGTTTTGTGCTGGGGGAAAACGTGAAGGGGCTGGAGGCCGAGCTCTCGCAATACTCGGGCGCTCAGCACGCCGTGGGCATGTCCAGCGGCACCGATGCGTTGCTGGTGGCCCTCATGGCGCTTGACATCAAGGCGGGCGACGAAGTCATCATCCCCAGCTTCACTTTCTTCGCGACTGGGGGGGTGGTGGCCCGCATGGGCGCCACGCCGGTCTTCATCGATCTGGATCCCGTGAGCTTCAACGCCACGGCGGCGCTAGTGGAAGCCGCCATCACACCTCGCACCAAGGCCATCATGCCCGTGCACCTCTTTGGCCTGTTGGCGGAGATGCCCGCCATCATGGCCGTGGCCCAGAAACATGGCATTCCCGTGATCGAGGACGCCTGTCAGAGTCTGGGCGCCAAGGGTTGGGGCAAGTCCGCAGGCCAGTTCGGCGACATGACGGGCTGCTCCTTCTATCCCACCAAGAACCTGGGCGCCTTCGGTGACGCGGGCCTCACGCTCATCCGGGACGACGAGAAGCTGGCGGCTAAGGTCCGTCGCCTGCGCGTGCATGGCATGGAACCCGTCTACGTCCATCACGAAGTCGGCATGAACGGTCGTCTGGATGAGTTCCAGGCCCTGGTGCTGCGGGCCAAGCTGCCCATGCTGGAGAGCTGGCACGAGGGTCGCCGCAAGCACGCCCACTGGTACTTCGATCGCCTGAAGGCCATCACGCCCGACCAGATGGTGCTGCCCAGCGAGACGGTGCCGGATGGTCGCCATATCTACAACCAGTTCACCGTGCGCGTGAAGCAGGGCAAGCGTGACGCCCTGCAGGCCCACCTGAAGGGCCTGGGCATCGGCAGCGCTGTCTACTATCCCATCGCCCTCCACGAGCAGCCCTGCTTTGCCTACCTGGGCTACAAGCCTGGCCAGCTCGCCCATACGGAGTTGGCCTCCAAGGAAGTGCTGAGCCTGCCTGTCTATCCCGAGATGACTGAGGCCATGCTCGAGGAAGTGGCCAAGGGGCTGCTGAGCTTCTTCGGGAAGTAGGCGTCCGCCCCCCCAAAAGGAAGAGAGCCCCGGGATGGGGCCCTCTTCCTTTTGGGGGATGCCCTCAGCTGTCGAGCTCTTCCTTCACGTGGGCCTGACCCATTTCCAGGAGGCGGTCCTTGGCGCGGGCGGTCCATTCACTGTTGGGGTAGCTCTCCACCAGTTTCTGGTAGTAGTCCCGGGCCTCCTGGCGGTACTTGGCGATCTCGTCGGTGCTGAGCTTCAGGGCGCTGGCCTTCAGGTCCTCAAGTTCTTTCTTGTCCAACTTGGAGCCATCTTCCTTGCCCACCCGGGCGAGGAAGTCTTTCTGGTGTTGTTCGAATAGCTCGCCGGGAACATACTTCCGGCGCATGGCTTCGCCCAGGAAGAAGTAGGCCCGCTCCCGGTCCACATAATCGGGGTAGGTCTCCAGGAGATCCTTGAGACGGCGCTCGGCTCCACCAAAGTGATAGCTATTCACATAGTGGATGCCCACCATCAACTCGTGCTCGGCCAGCCTGCGCCAGCACTGGGTGATCTTGGCCTTGGCGTCCATCACATAGGGGGAACCTGGGGCCTCTCGGGTCAGGACCTGGAAAGCGCTCAGGGCATGCCGGGTCTCGCTCTGATCTCGCTCGGCGCTCTCGATGGCGGCATAGTGGCAGAGGGCCACCCGATACAGAGCCAAATCCCGTTTCTCGCTGCGGGGGAAGTAGTTCAGGAAACTCTGGTATTCCACCAGCGCCTCGGGATAGTTCGAAGAACCCTGGAAGAAGAAACTGTCGCCCAGCATGAGCTTGGCGGCGGGGAATTCCGCGGTGCCTGGTAGCTGTTCCTCGATGACCCGCAGCAGGCGCCGGCCTTCCTCCCACTTGCCCCGCTGGAGCTGGGCCGTGGCCTCGTCCAGGATCTGGGCGGCGGTGCGAGTCTCATCCTTCTTGGGCGCCTTGGTGGCCCTGCGGCAACCGAGGCTGACGGTCGCGGCCAGGGCCACCATCAGGAGGGGCAGGATCAGGGTTCGGAGCTTCATGGACATCCCTTCAATCTCATACAGTCGTGGCGCGAGCGGGGTTGGGGTTCCTGGATTCTCCAGCCGAGCGGCGACCCAGCCAGGGCTCGAGGATCGCCAGGGCTTCACCGCGACGGAGGTCGTGGAGAATTTCGTGTTTCAAGCCTTCCATCCGGTGCCTCTCCAGGAGTTCAGGACGGACCTTGGTCCAGAGGGCCTCGGAGGCATCGGGATCCACCACGGTGTCCTCACCGGATTCCAGCAGCAGGATGGGGCGGTCCAGTTCATGGCCCAGGTGCAGGATCTCCTCCCGCCCCTGAGAGAGGGCCTCGACGAAGGCGGCCGAGGTGAACCGATGACAGAGGGGATCCGCCCAGTACCGCTGGACGAAGATGGGATCGGAGCAGACTTGGTCCTTGTCGTTGGGCATGTCCAGGGGCTTGTGGGGCGCCACCCAGGAGAGGAGGCGTTGGAGTATCCGGAGCGGCAATCCCAGATCCCTCAATTTGACCACGGGGCTCGTCAGGACCAGGCCGTCGATGGTGTCCGCATGCCAGAGCAGGGCCAGCAGGGCGACCAGGCCACCGAAGCTGTGGCCCAGCAGGATCTGTGGGCAGACGGGCAGGGGCGGGAGGGGGACACCGTCCACCACCCGAGGGGGGGCCGCCACTCGGTCGGCGTCGTAGCGCCGCTCGTGGCGAAGGAAGAGCACGAGATCGTCGACAAAGCCGTGGATGCCGTCCGCATCGCCCCGTACGCCGCCACTGCGGCCGAAGCCCCGATGGTCCAAAGCCGAAACGGACCAGCCCCGCTCGTGGAGCCAATGCGCGATGTGGCGGTAGCGCTCACCATGCTCGCCGAAGCCATGGGAGATCACCACCCGGCCAATGGGATGGGGATGCTCCCAGCGGCAGTAGGCCAGGGCCGTTTCGCTATGGCCCGCCAGGGCCCCGTAGTTGGAGGGCTCCAGGTCATCGGGCAGTATGGTGGTCACATCGGCCATCCTTCCAGGATACCGGGAAGCGGGTCCGGCCTTGATGGCTTAAAGTGGAACCAGGGCGCCCTCTTCCGGGCGTCCTTGGATTCTGGAAGCGACATGGATTTTGATACCCTCATGCGGGCCAAGAATGAGCTCGCCCCCCGAGTCCGCCAACTGGTGGCCCACCTCGATCCGGAGCGAAAGGTTTTGGAGCTGGAACAGATCGAGGAAAAGGCCGCCGCACCTGGGTTCTGGGACGATCCCGAGAAGGCCAAGCCCGTCCTCAAGGCCCGCGGACTTCTGACGGAAGACATCGGCACCGCCAAGAAATTGAACGGGGGCCTGGAGGATCTCGATACGGCCCTGGAACTATCTCGGGATGACGACGCCATGCTGGAAGAGGCCCAGGCAGTGGAAGGGACTCTTCGCCAGTTGGTAGAGTCCTCCGAGCTGCGCATGATGCTCAGCGGCGAACTGGACCAGACCAATGCCATTGTGGCCATCGCGCCTGGGGCAGGCGGCACCGAGAGCTGCGATTGGGCGGCCATGCTCCTGCGGATGTATTTGCGCTACTGCGAGAGCAAGGGTTGGGCCACGGAGATGATCGACTACCAGGACGGGGACGAGGCCGGTGTCAAGGGCGCCACCTTCATCGTCAGCGCGCCTTACGCCTACGGCTATCTGCGGGCGGAGGCAGGCGTGCACCGACTGGTGCGCATCAGCCCCTTCGATGCCGCCAAACGTCGCCATACTTCCTTCGCGGCGGTCTACGTGAGCCCCGAGCTGGATGACACCATCGACCTGGAGATTCCCGACAAGGATCTCAAGATCGATGTGTTCCGAGCCAGCGGCGCCGGGGGTCAGCACGTCAACCGCACCGAGTCCGCCGTGCGCTTCACCCACCTCCCCACGGGCATCGTGGTGAGCTGCCAGAACGAGCGCAGCCAGATCAAGAATCGCGCGACCGCCCTGAAGGTGCTCAAGGCCCGGCTCTACGAGGTGGAGCGGCGCAAGTTCGAAGAAAAGGTGGCCGCCGCCAGCGGCGAGAAGTCCGATGTGGCCTGGGGCAGCCAGATTCGTTCCTATGTGCTTCAGCCCTACCAGATGGTGAAGGACCACCGCACCGGCTGCGAAACCAGCCAGACCCAGAAGGTGCTGGACGGCGATCTGGATGATTTCATCCGCACCCAACTCTTGGCCAAGAGCCTCAAACCGGAGGCCTGAGGACTCTTCGCGGTAGGATGGGCCCCGCCCATGCGCCGCGCCGACCGCCTCTTCCAGATTGTGCAGATCCTTCGCCGGGATCGCCTGACCACGGCGGCGGCCCTGGCGAAAGAACTCTCGGTGAATGTGCGTACGGTGTATCGGGACATCGCGGATCTCGGCGGCTCAGGCGTACCCATCGAGAGCGAGGCCGGCGTGGGCTATCGGCTGCCTCGAACCTTCGACCTTCCACCCCTCATGTTCAATGTGGATGAACTGGAGGCGCTGCTGACGGGGCTTCGCATCGTGCGCGCCTGGGGGGATCAGATCTTGGGCGAGGCGGCTCAGGCCGCCCTCCTCAAGGTGGAGGTGGCGGTGTCGCCGGAGATCCGCATGCGCACGGCTACCTCCGAAATCCACGCGCCGGATTTTTTCGTGCACTCCGGTGGGGCACGCTTCATGGGTGGGCTGCGGGTGGCCCTGCGGGAGCGGCGCAAGGTGCGCATGCGCTATCGACGGGGAGATGGGCTCGAGACCGAGCGGGTTGTGCGACCGCTCGGGATCTTCTTCTGGGGTCACACCTGGTCCATGGCCGCCTGGTGCGAACTGCGGGACACCCTCCGCACCTTCAGGGTGGACCGCGTGCTGGACCTGGTGTTGTTGGAGGAGTATTTCGAGCC
>JAYREN010000120.1:0-6277 GCA_041908845.1 Holophaga sp.
GGAGTTCTCCCGGCGTCTGAGCGCCCCGCAGCAGAAGCTCGCAGATAACCGCGGCTTCCTGTTCCGTGAGATCGAAGCGCTCCCGCAGGCGATGTTCGTACTTGGTGGCACGGGAACCCGCCGCGCGCACTTCCCAGGTCAGTTGCTCGGCCCGCAAGACCTCCAGCGCTTCGAGCACGGCGGCCTCTTCCAGGCGCATCACGGGCTCTCGGTTGCTGCTCTGGTTGCAGGCGTTCACCAGGGCATTGAGGGTGAGCGGATAGTACTCCGGGGTACTCATCTGCTTTTCCAGCAGCGCCCCTAGCACGCGAAGGGCCGTGGCATCGAGGACAGGCAGGGACATGGGGACTCCGGACGATAGGAGCATTCTACGCGAGGGCCCCTGCCCTGACTCACATCAGCCTCGGGCCAGCACCATTGCAAGTGCACCGAGGGCCGTGGCCACCGTCAAGAGCCAGCCCATCATCCGAAGCTGGATCGCCCTGGGGGCCACCACCCACATCCAGAACGCCACGACCGTGAGGGGCAGTGGCGCCAAGGCCAACATCCAGGAACGGAACGCAAGCCCTGCACCCGCAGCCAGGGCTACTCCCAGCAGGATCGGAAGCAGGCGTGGCCATCTCGCCGCCCGCTTCAGAGAGGCGAGGAAGCACCGGACCAGCCCGGTTCCCAGACCATTCAGGATCGCCAGACCGAGGGTTGCCAGGAGGGCCCGGGATAGCTCAAGGCCTCCCGCAACCATCACGGGAAGCCCCGCAAAGGAGAGTGCCGCAGCCGCGAGCAATTCACCCGAAATGCTGTGTTCCCGCCTCGCTAGGAAGAGGCCCAGGAGGGCACCCCCAAAGGCCATGGCTGGGAGGATAGACAAGACCTGGCGCAGCGGATTTCCTGCCCAAACCCAAGTCAAAAGCAGGATCAGGAGCGGCAGGTAGCAGGCCAGGCGGCGCCGAGCGCGCGAGGTGCCGAGCCTTGTGGATGCCTCTCCCCTGCGCCCCAGCAGCACCAGCACCGGTTCACTGGCCAGGAACACGAGCACCGTGGCCAGCGCCTGGCCCCAAGCCCGCAGACTGCCGGGCACAAAGGCGAGCGCCATCGCCAGGGAGATGCCCAACTGGGCGTACGCCCCGTGTTCGCGGGGCATCAGGGAGAGGCGTTTAGGATTCGCACCAGTGGCCATCGTTCCAGTTTGGGCGGGTCATCCGAATGCGCCTTGATGGCGGTCAATAATCAGGCGAGGCTGCGCACCCGGAATCGGGCGGCCTTCCATTCGGCCCAGGCGGACTGGACCTCGGCGTGACGGGTCAGCAGTGTCTCCTTCCACTCCTGGCGATGAGTGCGCATGGCCTCGCGGTGTTCCTGGAGCGCCGCAAGGGCCCGATCCACGCGAAGGCGGGCGGCTGTGAGCTGCGTTCCCAATTCTTCCGCCAGGGTGGGATGGGCCTTGGCAAGTCGTGCGGCCAGGCGTTTCTCTTCCATGACCAGCTTGGCCCTCTGGATGACCGTATCCGGAACCGTGCGCAGCTTGTCGGCCAGACCAACCCAGGAGAGGCCCATCAGGAGCCACTTGGTGGAGTCGAACTGGTACCAGCGGATGCCGTTGCGGTAGTCGCCGGGCCACATGTGATGGAAGTTGTGATAGCCCTCGCCAAAGGTGAAGGGGGCGAGAAACCCGTTGTCCCGGGCCGTGTTCGTGTCGGTGTAGGGACGGGTGCCGAAGACGTGGGCGGCGCTGTTGATAAGGAAGGTCGTGTGATGGGTGAGCACGATGCGCAGCAGGATGCCCATGATCACGTGGCCCCAGAAATTGCCCGTGGCCAGTCCGATTCCCGCCGGGATGAGGGCCACGATGGCGCCAATCAGGAAGTAGTGCCGGTCCTGCCAACGCACCAGCGGGTCCGCTTCAAGGTCGGCCACGCCCTGCAGGGGATGGGATTTGCTCTCCATCACCCAGATCCAGTGGGCGTGCCAGAAACCCTTCTTTATGCTGTAGGGATCGCGCTCCGTGTCCACATAGCGGTGGTGCAGGCGGTGATCACTGGCCCACCGCAGCGCCGAATTCTGGAAGGCGGCCGCCCCGAAACAGAGCAGCAGGAAGCGCACCAGCCAATGGGCCCGGTAGGTGCGATGGCTGAAAAGGCGGTGGTAACCCGCCGTCACCGAGATGCCAATGAGATAGAACATGCCCAGGGAGACCGCCAGTTCGAAGAACAGGGCCTGACTGCGCATCACCTGGATTGGCACCAGCACCGCAGCCAGCACCAGGGTGCCGATAAGGAAGGGCGTATTCAAAAGATTCCAGCGTCGTGCGTCCGACATTCCCGTCTCCCTGGCGTTTCGGGAACATCCCGGAAGCCTGTTGTTGGATGACACGAGGGGGCGGATGTTCGGGAGAAATTGCGGGCACGGCCGAAGCTGGCGTCCGTTGGATGGAGCCGCAGCCCGATCGGCAGGCGCAAAATGGGCCGGGCTTGCCACGGCACTCGACCCTTCGTCTTATGGCTGCTTCTTCCGACCTGACCAGGTTCGACGGGGGCCGATGCATGGGGCCCGGCTTGGAACCAGCCTAGCAGATCCAGGCCCTGGCACCGAATAAGCCACGCATTCCCAGCCTATTGGCCGATGGGCAAAAAAAACGGGGCTCCGGCCTCTTGACGCCACTACATCTTGGGGTGATTCTTTTCATCCGACACAATCGCTTGCGGTTTGCCCCATTGCCTCGGAACCAGAGGCCCAAGGCTTTCTCGAAATCCATGATTTTCAAGGTGTGGGTCCAACCCATGCCTTGTTTTTGTCGTCCCCGGAGCCCCCATGAAGATTTCCCGCCACTTCACCAAGGCTGGCCAGAGCGCCCTGGAGGGCATCACCTTCGTACCCCGCACCAGCCGTATCACCAAGCTGGACGGCACCGTGGTCTTCGAGGCCAAGGACGTGATGGTGCCGGAGAGCTGGTCCCAGGTGGCGGTGGACATCCTGGCCCAGAAGTACTTCCGGCGGAAGGGCATCGATGCCAGCGGCGGCGGGGAAAAGGATTCCCGCCAGGTCTTCCATCGGCTGGCGGGCTGCTGGCGCCACTGGGGCGAGACCCACGGCTACTTCGACACCGCCGAGGACGCCCAGGCCTTCTACGACGAGCTGAGTTGCATGCTCGCGCACCAGATGTGTGCACCCAACAGCCCCCAGTGGTTCAACACAGGCCTGCACTTCGCCTACGGCATTGCCGGACCCGCCCAGGGGCATTTCTTCGTGAACCCCGCCACCGGCCGCGTGGAGCAGTCCACCAGCGCCTACGAGCGGCCCCAGCCCCACGCATGTTTCATCCAGAGCGTCAGCGATGACTTGGTGAACCCCGGCGGCATCATGGATCTCTGGATGCGCGAGGCCCGCATCTTCAAGTACGGCTCGGGCACAGGCAGCAACTTCTCCCGCATCCGCGGCAGCGAAGAACCTCTCAGCGGCGGGGGCCGCAGCTCGGGCCTCATGAGCTTCCTGGCGGTGGGCGACCGGGCTGCTGGCGCCATCAAGTCCGGCGGCACCACCCGCCGCGCCGCCAAGATGGTGACCCTGGATCTGGATCACCCCGACATTGAGGCCTTCGTGGACTGGAAGGTCGGCGAGGAGCGCAAGGTGGCCATGATGGCCGCGGGCTCCATCCTGATCGGCAAGCACTGGAACGCCATGTGCGAGGCCGTGGAGAGCAGCACCACCCGCGACGCGGACCCCCTGCGCAACGAGAAGCTGCGGATGGCCCTGGCCCGGGCCAAGAAGGAGGGCGTACCCACCGCTTTCATCGCCCAGTGCATCGGACGCCTGGAACAGGGCGACTTCGCGCGCAACCTCAAGCAGTTCGATACCACCTGGGACGGCGAAGGCTATGCCACCGTGGGCGGCCAGAACTCCAACAACTCCGTGCGGGTGCCCGATGCCTTCATGCGTGCCCTGGAACGGGACAGCGACTGGCAACTCACTCGGCGGGTGGATGGCAAGGTCATCAAGAATCTGCGGGCCAAGGATCTCTGGGCCAAGGTGAACCATGCGGCCTGGGCCTGCGCGGATCCAGGCATCCAGTTCGACACCACCATCAACGATTGGCACACCTGCCCCCAGGCGGGACGCATCAACGCCTCCAACCCCTGCTCCGAGTACATGTTCCTGGATGACACGGCCTGCAACCTGGCCTCCCTGAACCTCTGCGCCTTCCTCACCGCCGACGGCGGCTTCGATCTGGAAGGCTATCGCCACGCCATCCGCCTCTGGACCATCGTGCTGGAGATCTCGGTGCTCATGGCCCAGTTCCCCAGCGAGGCCATCGCCAAGCTCAGCTACGAGTACCGCACCCTGGGCCTGGGCTACGCCAACCTGGGCGCCATGCTCATGCGCCTCGGCATCCCCTACGACAGTGAAACCGGCACCCAGTGGTGCGCCGCGCTCACCGCCATTCTCACGGGCGACGCCTATGCCGCCAGCGCGGAGATGGCGGGTCAGCTGGGCACCTTCCCCAGCTACGAACCCAACAAGAACCATATGCTGCGGGTCATCCGCAACCACCGTCGCGCCGCTTACAACGCTCCCGCCAGCGAGTACGAGGGCCTCTCCATCACTCCCCACGGCCTCACCGGCGACGGCATTCCCAAGTCCCTGGTGGACGCCGCTCGGAACAGCTGGGACCAGGCCCTGGCCCTGGGTGAGCGACACGGCTTCCGCAATGCGCAGGTCTCCGTGTTGGCGCCCACGGGCACCATCGGCCTGCTCATGGACTGCGACACCACCGGCATCGAGCCCGACTTCGCCCTGGTGAAGTTCAAGAAGCTCGCCGGTGGCGGCTACTTCAAGCTGGTGAACGGCGCCATCCCCGAGGCCATGATGCGCCTGGGCTACGACTCCAAGCAAATCCAGGACATCGAGCGCTACATCGTGGGCTGGCTGGAGATCACCGATGAAACCCCCGGCCTGACCCGCAAGGAACTGCTGGCCAAAGGCTTCAGTGAAGTGGAGATCAAGGGCTGGGAAGAAAAGCTCCCCACGGCCTTCGACCCTAGTTTCGTGGTGCCCGTGGAGAAGCTCAAGGTGGCTTGCGGCGAGGAAGCCACGGCCGTATTCATGGATGCCCTGGCGGGTTCCATGACCGTGGAGGGCGCGCCCCACCTCAAGGCCGAGCACATCCCCATCTTCGACTGCGCCAACAAGTGCGGGCGCAAGGGCCAGCGCTACATCGCGCCCATGGGCCACATCCGCATGATGGGCGCCGCCCAGCCCTTCCTGTCTGGCGCCATCAGCAAGACCATCAACCTGCCGGCGGAATACACCGTGGGCCAGGTGGGCGAGATCTACGAACAGAGCTGGAAGCGGATGATCAAGGCCGTGGCGCTCTATCGCGATGGCTCCAAGATGAGCCAGCCCTTGGCCACCAACCTGGACCTGCTGGATGGCCTGGAAACCCTGGTGGACGACGAGGCTCCGAAGGCCGAAAAGATCCAGGTCGTAGCCCAGGCCATGACCCAGCAGGTGGTGCGCACCTACCGCCGCAAACTGCCCAACCGGCGCGGCGGCTACACTCAGGCGGCCAGCGTAGGCGGCACCAAGCTCTACCTGCGCACGGGCGAGTACGAGGACGGCACCCTCGGCGAGATCTTCCTGGACATCCACAAGGAAGGCGCCGCCTTCCGGGCCGTACTCAACTGCTTCGCCATCGCCGTGAGCATGGGGCTGCAGCATGGCGTGCCCCTGGAAGAGTTCTGCGATGCCTTCCTTTTCACCCGCTTCGAGCCCAACGGCATGGTGCAGGGCTCCGACACAGTGAAGTTCAGCACCAGCCTCATCGACTTCGTGTTCCGGGAGCTGGCCATCAGCTACCTGGGGCGCTTCGAGCTGGCCCAGGTGGAGCCGGAACAGTTGATGCAGTTGGCCGGTGGCCTCAAGCCCGAGAGCCAGGCCCATGGAACCAGCGGGTCCGGAGCCAATGGGGGCATGACCCCGCTCTTCCCCGAGGCCACCGCTGCCGGCGCCGAGAGCCAGCCCGTGCCCACGCCCGAACCCATGGTCATCCACGCCCATGCCCAGGCCCAGGCCCAGGCCAAGCCCGGCGCCTCCGCCTACAAGGCAGCCCGGGAAAAGGGCTACACCGGCGATCCCTGCCCCGAGTGCGGGCACCTCACCTTGGTCCGCAATGGCGCCTGTCTCAAGTGTCAGACCTGCGGTGCCACCACGGGATGTTCCTAGGGCTTGCTGTGGTTCTTGGGCCGCCAGGGAAGGGGTGACCCGACTCCGTGTCCGGTCACCC
>JAYREN010000120.1:6287-10322 GCA_041908845.1 Holophaga sp.
GCCAGCTGATCCTGAAAGTCTTCATCCGCCAGGTGGGTCGGGTCCGGCAGGGGGCGTCCCATCAGGGTCTTCAGCGGGGCTCCCCGCCGCTCCAGACCGACAATCCGACTCCATTGGTTCCTGCGTTCATACAGATAGGCCATCGGACGCCTCCGAACCCTAGAAAAATAGGACAATCCGATCGATATGCAATCGGCAATTCACCCGGGCATTTCCTGAAGAGCCTTCCTTCACTCCAAGCCCCAGAATGAACCCATGTGGTTGTCCGAGTCCCAGTTCCGAAGCGAGGTGCGCGAGGCGATCAAGCTGATCCCGGCGGAGTTCCGGCCCCATCTCGAGAATGTCGAGATCCTCGTGGAAGACTGGCCCAGTCCGGAGCTCCTGGCCGCCATGGAGGTCCCCGAGGAAGAGGGACTCTACGGGCTCTACACGGGCACCCCTCTCACCGAGCGGGCCTTCGATCACAGCGATTTGCCGGATCGCATCATCCTGTATCGCGGCCCCCTGCTGGAGGACTTCCCCGACCCCGAGGAACTGCGGCACGAAGTGGCCCTCACTCTGCTGCATGAGGTCGCCCACCATCTGGGCATCGATGAGGATCGACTGGAAGAACTGGGCCTGGGCTAAGCCAAGCCCTGTGGCTAACATCTTGGGAGTCCGTCATTAACACGCGGTTCCCAAAAGGGCCGCTCCAGAGGCAGGGAGGAAGTGTATGCCGGTTCCAAATGATGTCCTGGCCGTCATCCTCGGAGGCGGGCGGGGGGCGCGCCTCTACCCCCTCACCAAGATGCGCGCCAAGCCGGCCGTGCCCATCGCAGGAAAGTACCGCCTCATCGATATCCCCATCAGCAACTGCATCAACTCCGGCATCCTGCGGGTGCACGTTCTGACCCAGTTCAATTCGGTGTCCCTGCACCGCCACATCACGGATACCTACAAGTTCGATTCGTTTCATACAGGCTGGGTGCAGGTACTGGCGGCCGAGCAAACGCCCGAAAGCGGCGAGTGGTACATGGGCACGGCGGACGCCATCCGGAAACAGCTCCTGCAAATCACGGCGGCGGGCTCGGAGCACGTGCTGATCCTGGCCGGCGATCACCTGTACCGCATGGACTACGCGGCCATGATGGACTACCACATCGAGAAGGGCGCCGATATCACCGTGGCCGTGCAGCCGGTTCCCGTGGATGAAGCGCCCCGCTTCGGCATCCTTAAACGGGGCAGTGATGGGCGCATCCTGGATTTCGTGGAGAAGCCCACGGACCCCGAGGTACAGGCGCGCATGGTGAGCCGGGAGGACCCGAAACGCCCCTTCCTCGGCTCCATGGGCATCTACGCCTTCCGCACCCAGGTACTCGTGGACCTGCTGGAGCAGCATCCGGATTTCGACGATTTCGGCAGCGATGTGATCCCCTTCGCCATCTCTCGCCAGCCCGTCTACGGATTCGACCATGACGGCTACTGGGAGGACATCGGCACCATCCGCTCCTTCTACGACACCAATCTGCGGCTCACTCGCCCCGATTCGCCCTTCAATTTCTACGACGCCCGCAGCCCCATCTACACCCACTCGCGGTTCCTGCCCGGAAGCATCGTGACGGACAGCAAGCTCACCGAGGTGCTGCTGACCGAGGGATGCGTGATCGAGAAGGCCGAGATCACCCACGCGATCATCGGCCTGCGCAGCCAGATCGGCGCAGGCACCACCATCCGCGACAGCATCGTCATGGGCGCCGACTACTACGACCGCTCCAAGGCGAAGGTGCCCCTGGGCATCGGCTCGGGCTGCCACATCGAGGGCGCGATCCTCGACAAGAACGTGCGCATCGGTTCTGATGTGGTCATCAAGCCCTTCCCCCGGGGCACCGAGCGCGACGAAGGCAGTTGGGTGGTCCAGGACGGCATCGTGGTGATCCCAAAGGGCACCGTACTGCCGAGGGGAACGCGAATCGAACCCTGAGCGGAACAATCACGTTCTTAGGTTTTCGGGCCACTGCATCGTAAGCCAAGGTATGCTTGGATACTTTCCCGTTCCCGGAGGCCTTATGTCTGCATCCCGCTGTGCCCTGCCCTTCCTGACCCTGGCGCTGATCATGGGCGTGCCCGCCAATGCCCAGGAGACCCTGCCCCGTTTCGTTCAGCACCCGGATGTGCGCGGCGACAAGGTGGTCTTCACCTGGGATAACGATCTCTGGCTGGGTGCCCTAGCGGGAGGTTCCGCCCGGCGCCTCACCACCCATCCCGGCGTGGAGCAGGCCGCCCGCTTCAGTCCCGACGGCAAGTGGATCGCCTTCAGCGCCCAGTACGACGGCGGCCAGAACGTGTACCTGATGCCTGCGGAAGGTGGCACGCCCAAGCGCCTCACCTGGCGGGGCTTCGCCCAGGTGGTGGGATGGACCCCGGACTCCCAACAGGTGCTCTTCCGTGCGGCCCTGGACTTCGATCACCGCCCCATTACTCGCCTCTACACCGTGGATCTCCAGGGCCACGAGCCCGCCGCCCTGCCCATTCCCAAGGGCACCCAGGGGACCTTCAGCGCCGATGGCACCCAGGTGCTCTACAACCCCAAGGGCAACGAAGACTACTACTGGAAGCGCTACAAGGGCGGCCAGTACCCGGAAATCTGGCTGGCTGACTTGAAAGCCAAGCGCCACACGAAGCTCACGGACTACGTGGGCAAGAACGCCTATCCCATGTGGACCGCCACGGGTCAGGCGCTCTTCATCTCGGATCGGGACAACGGCATTTCCAATCTCTACACCCTGGATCCCGCCACCAAGGCCACCAAGGCGCTCACCAAGTACAGCGACTTCGATGTGCAGTGGCCCGCTACGGACGGCAAGACCGTGGTGTTCGCCCAGGGCGGCTTCCTGACGGCCCTGGACGTGGCCACTGGCCAGACCAAGCGCCTGGAGTTGAAGGTGGCCAGCGATGGCTGGAAGACCGCGCCCCGCACCGTGAACCCCAAGGAGTGGATCCAGACGGCCGGCCTCGCCAGAGGCGGGAAAGCCGTGACCCTGGAAGCCCGAGGCGAAGTCTTCCTGGTGCCCACGGACAGCACCCAGCCCGCCCTCAACCTCACGAAGACTCCCGGCGCCCGGGAACGCTTCCCCCGGCTCTCCCCCGATGGCAAGCGCGTGGCCTACTTCGGCGATGAAGGCGGCGAGTACGACCTGCATGTGCGACCGGCAGAAGGCGGCGCGGCGGTGCGGGTGGCCACGGGCCTCAAGACCGCCCTCTACCGCCTGGAATGGAGCCCGGATTCCAGAAAGGTGCTCTTCAGCGACAAGAGCTTCGCCCTCTATGTGATGGATGTGGAGACCCGGAAGCTCGACAAGATCGACCACTCCAATGTGCTCAAGAACGACCAGTTCTTCTGGGAGGTCTCGGACTACACCTGGGCGCCGGATTCCACCTGGGTGGCCTATTCCTTTGTGGGCGACAACCGCAACAGCCGCATCTACCTCTACAACCTCGCCACCAAGCAGAAGGTGGCCCTCACCGATGGCTTCTTCGACTGCTTGAATCCCAGCTTCGATGCGGACGGCAGCACTCTCTACTTCCTCAGCTACTCCAACTACGATGTGCGCCTGGACGCCACCCAGGACAATCACATCCTGCCCAATCCCGCCCAGGTCATGGCGGTCAGGCTGCGCAGCGGCGAGGCCAAGGCCTCGTCGTCCCTGTCCAAGTCCGAGGGTTTCCAGATCGACGTGGAGGGGCTCCAGCAGCGCATCGCCCAGCTGCCCGTGAGGGGCGCCAATGCCTTCCACTTGAAGGCAGGCAAGGGGCTGGTGGGCTGGTCCACGGTGGATGGCTGGGATGACAGCGTGAACGAGGAAGTCAACCGAGCCCGGGGTCAGGCCAAGTGGACCCTGCATCTCTATGATCCGAACACCAAGAAGGAGACCGCGCTCCCGGAGCCCGTCAGCGAGTGGAGCTTCGATCCCGGCGGCACCCACCTTCTGATCAAGAAGGGCGCCGACTATTTCGCGGGGCCCGCGCAGCCGGTGGCTTCCACCAAGGCGATGCCCG
>JAYREN010000121.1:0-10298 GCA_041908845.1 Holophaga sp.
CCCCAGGGCCGTGCCCTTCGGGAATCTGCCAGTTCCGCCCACGGAAGCGAGGGATCCCGAGGCCCTCGTGGTGCTGCTTGGGGTCGGGAGTCCAGAGCCCCTGTTGGGGACGCTACACGCCTTCGGAGATGACGAATTCCGCAAAGATGAGCCACTGGGGCGCTTCGCCGTGCTTTTTCGGGAGCAGTTGGATGGGCCTCTGCTGGCCACGCTGCGGCCCCGCCCCGCCCAAGCGGAGAAGCTGGTGGCCACCCTCGAGGGCCGCAGATCTGAGATCCCCGCAAAGGTGGGCGAGTCGTTGAAGGTCGGCAATACCCTGCTGAAGGTACGGGCGGTCTACCCGGATTTTCAGGTGCGGCGGGATGCTGCAGGGAATCCGGTGATGAGTTCACGCTCTTCAGAGCCCAAGGATCCCTGGCTCGAGGTGGAGATGGCGCGACCAGGAAGCGCATCCCAGCGGGTGCTGCTGAGCGCCCGGGAGCCGGATTATTCGGAGCGCCTGAACGCCGCCAACCTGCCCCAGGGCCTGAGCCTACGCTACCTTCGCGTGGGCGGGGAAACGCTCCGGCGCTTCGTCGTGTTCTCGCGAGTGGAACGGCGGGTGGCCCTGGTGGAATCAGGCGTTGTGGTAAGGGAGGGCACCTGGGATTTGAATCGGCCCTATGTGGTGGAGCCAGGGTTGTCGGTGACGCCCGTAGGTCTCTTCGACCGCTTCTATCCAGCCCCCCCAGGGATGGAAGAGCGCGTCGGTCCCGCCCTGCGGGTGAAGGTGCTGGACCCCCAGGCGGCTCTTTCCGAGCGCGCCTGGCTGTCCGAAGGTGGTCGTGACCGGAGCTTTTTCCGTGGGCGCGTTTCACTCTCCGTGCGGGAAGACCTCGACCCCAAGCATTTCCGCAGCACCCTTGTGATCACAGATCCCCGTGGCCGTGAACTGGCCCGGCAGATCGTGGGTGTGAACGAACCGCTGGTTTACAGCGGGTTGACCTTTCGCCAGAACCCCCATTTGCCGCAGGACCCCGAGGCCAGCGCCATCCTGGTGGTGAGCGAACCGGGTGCCTGGAGTATCTGGCTGGGCTGCGCGATGCTGGTATTGGGGACGGCCTGGATGTTCTACCTCAAGCCCTGGCTCAAGGGGCGGGCTCAAGGGGGTGGGCGATGAATCCCCTCCTCTTAGGCTCCACCCCCGATGGCCCCTTCCACCTCGTGTTGCTCCTGCTGCATACCGGAGCGTACGGCGCCCTCACCTGGGCTTTCGGGCTTGGCTGCAGGTCGCTGCGCCGGAAAACATCGGCGACGACGCTGGAGGCGAGTTCCCTACGGTGGCTTCGCGCGGGCTTCCTGCTCCTGTCGGCGGGCCTGATCGCCCACAGCACCTGGACCACCTTCATCTGGGGTGAATTCTGGGCCGGGGAGCATGGCCAGAACCTTGGACTGATAACCTGGCTTGTCTATGCCGCTGTTCTGCACATGCACCACGTGCCGAGCCTGAGGGGCAGACGGACGATCCTCGCGAGCCTCGCGGCCTGGAGTCTGTTGGCCATCAGTCTTCTCTGCGTGAATCTACGATCAGATCCAGGATCGGTTTCGCATTCCACGGGAACCGCGTCCCAAACTCCACACACGAGCCATCCTGGCCCGTGAACCCAGCGCCTGCGGGCGCATCACTTCAAGGAGTCACCATGCGCATCCGAACCATCGCCCTCGTGTCCGCCGGTCTGCTCGCCGGTGCCGTCCTCGGCTTTGCCGCCGCCGCGGTCAGCTATCAGAAGACCGGCGTCGTCAAGGAAGTGGCCGCCGACAGCTTCACCCTGAACCTGGGCAAGGAAGAATGGCGCTTCTACACCGATGGCGCCACCCAGGGCAAGGATGCCATCAAGGCCGGTCAGAAGCTCACCGTGACCTACAAGCAGGTCGCCACCAAAATTGAGTCCAAAGAGGCCCCCAAGGCTCCCGCCAAGAAGTAACGATCGGAGATCCTTTGCGTTTCTTTGCGTGCTTTGTGGCCAATCCTTTTCTCTGAGTCCTGGCTGAACCTCTGGTCCTGGCCTCACGACAACCTGACCCGCTATATCTGGTGGGTACGGTAATTCCCGCGGTTGATCACCACAAAGAACGCAAAGAACGTTCAGTCCGTGCTTTTTTATACCGACTTTGTCTGGCCATCTTTGAGAAGTGAGGAACCACGTGAATGAAGCAATCCCATCTCTCCGCCCCTGGGTTCTCATCACGGGCTGCTCCACGGGCATTGGCCGGGCACTCGTGGGTGTGCTCCGGGAGCGGGGGTGGGGCGTGGTGGCCACGGCGCGACGCATGGACAGCCTCGCCGACCTCCCGCCGGGCGAGGATCTGCGGGTGCTGGCCCTGGATGTGACGAACGGGGCAAGCATCGCCGCCGCTGCCCAGGCCTGTGGGGATTTGCGACTGACGGCCCTCGTGAACAATGCGGGCTATGGCCAGATGGGGCCGCTGGAACTAGTGCGCCCAGAGGAACTGCGGGCCCAGTTCGAGACCAATGTCTTCGGGCTTCACGTCGTGACCCAGGCCTTCCTGCCGCTCATCCGCGCCAACGCCAAGCCCGGCGAAGGGCGCATCGTGCAGGTGGCCTCGGTACTGGGGCGACTCTCCATCCCCATGGCTGGTGCCTACAATGCCAGCAAACACGCGGTGGTGGCCCTGGCGGAGAGTCTGCGGCTGGAGGTTGGGCCCTCGATTGCTGTGATCCTGGTGGAACCCGGGGCCATTCGCACGGCCTTTCGCGCCACCCTGAAACAGGCCTGGGGGGATCTGCCCGAGCGGGCCAAGGGCACGGTGTACGAGCGGGCCATTCAGCAGTACGCCTCACGGCGCGAGAACTTTGCCGCCCAGCACGGCCTGACGGCGGAGGCCTGTGCGGCGCAGGTCGCCAGGGCACTCTGCGCCCGGCGCCCACCCCGGCGCGCCATCATCGGCCTGGACAGCCGCTGGGCTCAGGTGGCCCACCGGTGGTTGCCCGCAGCTCTTTTCGAGTGGGCCCTGCGCCGGACTTATGGCCTGAAAGGCACCAACCGATTGGACTGATACCTTAACGGAACCTGCCCGGCCCTTGGAGGCTATTTGCCCACCGCAAGTTCTTCGCCCAAGCCCTTCAGGCCAATGTTGGCAGGGGGGATTCTGCTGCTGGGATTCCTGGTCACGGTGATTGCCTCGCTGGTGGCCAGGGCTACCCAGATCAGCCGGGCCAGGGCGCGGTTCGAGGCGGCGAGCTTCGAGGCTCGGGGCCGCCTGGAAAACCGTTTGCGGAATTGCGAAGACCTGCTGTTGGGCATTCGCGGGTTTGTCCAGGCCCAGGAAGGTCCGGATCGGATGCGCTTTTGGACCTACCTGCATTCCATGGACCTTGGTCACCGATACCCGGGCCTGCTGGGGGCCTCGTACGGCGTGCCCGTGACTTTGGCCGAACGAGAGGCTGTTAAGGAAATGCTTCGCAAGGAGCACGGTCAGCCGGATCTGGAAATCAAGCCCGGTTGGGGTTTCGAGCTTGATGCCATCGTGCTTTTCGCCGAACCGGAGGCGGCCAACCTCAAGGTGCTGGGCTTCAATTCCGGCAGTTCTTCTGAGCAGAGGAACTCTCTGCTGGCTGCCCGGGACACGGGCCTGCTTCAGGCAAGCCCCGCCATGCCCATTGCCCAGGCGCCCGAGGCTGGGCCAGGGCTGGTTCTGAGGCTGGCGGTCTATCGGGGGGGGCAGGTGCCTCCAACTCCGGAAACTCGGCGCGCGGCCTTTTCGGGCTATGTGAACTGTGCCTTTCTCCTCCGGGAACTCGCGAACGATTCCCTGGTGCGACTGGCCCGGGATGAGATCCGAGTGAGCCTGACGGATCTCACCGAATCGGCCACTCCCAACACGTTCCTGGAGGCTGGAGGCGATCGGGCGCCGCGTTGGTGGCATCGGTTCGGCCCGGGACCCCTTCGCAAGAAGGAAATGCTGGAGGTGGATGGGCGGCAGTGGGCCATGGAACTTCGATCGGGCCCCGCTTTTTTTCAGGTGGGCGAGGTCGCCTTCCCTTGGCTCATTTTCCTGCTGGGTGCGCAGACCACCTTGCTGTTGGCGGCCCTGGTGCGGTCCATCAGCCTCACGGGCCAGCGGGCGCGCAAGCTCGCCGAGGAGATGACCGCGGAGTTGCACCGCAGCGAATCCCGTCTGCAGGCCATCACTCGGGTCATGCCGGACGCCATTCTGGTGCTGGATGCCGATGGTCGCTATGTGGAAATACTCACGTCGGATGACTCCCAATTGGCGGCTCCGCCATCCAAGCTCCTGGGCCGCGCCGTTGATGATTTCCTGGACCCCGACCTGGTCAAGGCGGTGCATCAGACCATCCGCCAGGCCCTTGCGGAGCGACAGATCCAGTCCCTGGAATACGACCTGAACACGGGCAAGGGGCACATGCGTTTCGAGGCCCGCGTGGCGCCCATGGACGTGGAGATTGATGAAAGGCCCTGTGTGATCTGGGTGGCCCGAGATGTCACCGAGCGCCACGCTCAGGAAGAAGCGCTGCTGCAGACCCAGAAACTGGAAAGCCTCGGGCTGCTGGCGGGGGGCATCGCTCATGATTTCAACAATCTGCTGGCGGCAATCCAAGGGCATCTGAACCTCGCCCAGCTCGTGATCGAGGAGCAGGCCGATCCCACGGAACACTTCATCCGAATGAACACCAGCATTCGCCGTGCGGCCGATCTGGCCCGGCAGTTGCTGGCCTACTCGGGCCGGGGCGCCTTCCAGGTCGAACTGGTGGACCTGAACATTCTTGTGGGCGAAATGGCGGAGCTGCTGGGCGTTTCAAGATCCAAGAAGGTGGAACTGGATGTCCGCCTTTGCCCGGACCTGCCCCCGATCCAGGGAGACCGGGTCCAGTTGCAGCAGGTGGTGATGAATCTGGTGATGAATGCCAGCGAAGCGTTCAACGGCCAGGCGGGTGTGGTGGAACTGGCCACGGGTGTCGATCACCTGGACGATTCGAGTCTCGGCCAGAAAATACTAGGTGAAGACCTCCGGCCCGGGGATTACGTGACCCTGCTGGTCCTCGACCTGGGCAGCGGTATGGAGCCCGAGGTCCTGGCACGCATCTTCGATCCCTTCTTCACCACCAAGCCCATGGGGCGAGGCCTGGGGCTTTCAGCCATGAGGGGCATCCTCCGGGCGCATGGAGCGGGCTTTGAGATCCACTCCCAGCCAGGGAGGGGTACCCGCATCAAGCTCTACTTCCCTGTGTCCCCCACCGGTGCCGGGGGGCCGGAGGTGGCGGAGGCGCCCGTAGCGGGTGGGAACGCCCTCTCTGGAACGATCCTGCTCGCCGAGGATGAAACCATCCTGCGAGAAATCGTTCGCGAAATGATCGAGCGTATTGGCTTCAGCGTTGTGGAAGCCGCCGACGGCGAAGAAGCCTGGGAGCACTTCCGCCAAGAGCCCTCCCGATTCCGGGCTGTGGTGCTTGACCTCACCATGCCGCGGCGGGGTGGGCTGGAGGTCTACGCCATGATCCGCGACGAGGCGCCGGACCTGCCCATCGTGCTCTGCAGCGGGTACAGCCGCGATGAAATACCCGAGCCCCGGGATTCCGAAGAACCCCGGACCTTCCTTCAGAAACCCTTCACCTTCCGGCAGTTCGAGGCCGCCTTGCGAGAAGTGTTGGGCTTTCAGTCCTGAATTACTTGCCCCGGGGCGAGGTGCGTGTGCGGGGCTGAGCGTGGCTTCCGCCCCGCTCGGAGCGGCTGGAGGAGATTCGGCTGCCTCCCGACCCTCCAGGTCTGCCACCGGGCCTCGGGCTGCGGCCCTGGCCACTGCGACCCATCACGATGGGCTCGGCCTTGATCGTGGGGTCGGGCTCGAAGCCGGGGATGGGCTGCTTGGGCAGGTTCTTCTTGAGCAGCTTCTCGATATCGCGCAGGAGCTTGTCCTCGTCCACGCAGACCAGGCTCAGGGCCTCGCCCTCGCTGCCGGCGCGGCCAGTCCGGCCGATGCGGTGCACGTAGTCCTCGGGGACATGGGGCAGTTCGAAGTTCACCACATGGGGCAGCTGGTCGATGTCCAAGCCGCGGGCCGCGATGTCCGTGGCTACGAGCACCTGGATGCTGCCCGCCTTGAAATCCTCCAGGGCCTTGATGCGCTGGGGCTGGCTCTTGTTGCCATGGATGGCGGAGCAGGGGATGCCATCCTTCACGAGCTGTTCGGAGAGGTGATTGGCGCCGTGCTTGGTGCGGGTGAAGACCAGCACTTGCTCCATGGGGCGCGTCTTGATCAGGGAGGAGAGCAGGGCCTTCTTCTTGCCGCGATCCACGGGCAGCACCATCTGGCGCACCAGGCTGGCGGCGGTGTTGCGGGGCGCCACGTCCACGGAGGCGGGATTGTTCAGCAGCGTGGAAGCCAAGGTCCGGATCTCGCCATCGAAGGTGGCGGAGCAGAGGATGTTCTGCCGCTGGGTGGGCAGCAGGGCCAGGATCTTCTTGATGTCGCGGATGAAGCCCATGTCGAGCATGCGATCCGCTTCGTCGAGGATCAGGATCTCGAGACTGCCGAAGTGCAGGTTGCCCTGCTGGTAGTGGTCCAGCAGGCGGCCGGGAGTGGCCACCAGGATCTCCACGCCCTTACGGAGCGCGGCGGTCTGGGGATTGATGTTCACCCCGCCGAAGATGGTGGTGGAGCGCAGGGGCAGGTGTTTGCCGTAGGTGCGGATGCTCTCTTCCACCTGCATGGCCAGCTCGCGGGTGGGCGTGAGCACCAGGGCGCGAATGGCGTGGCGGGCGGGGGACGTGCTGGTGTTGGCGTGGGGCGCCAGGAGCTGCAGCATCGGGAGGGTGAAGGCGGCGGTCTTGCCGGTGCCCGTCTGGGCACCCGCCATCAGGTCGCGGCGCTGCAGGATGAGGGGAATGGCCTGGGCCTGGACGGGGGTGGGATGTTCGTAGCCCTGCTCGCTCACGGCGCGCAGCAGCTCGGGCAGAAGGCCCAAGATTTCAAAAGACATCAGTGCTCCTGGTTGGCCCGCCCGAACAGCGTTTGGCTGACGGGGCCCGGTCAGGGCATGAAAGGTATTCGAACTGAGAAACCCGTAGGATAAAGGCACCGACCGGCGCGCGCCTTCCAAGTACGATGCAGCCAGCATAGCGTGAAAGGCTTGAAAAACCTAGCGAAGCCTATTGATTTGCACCGAGGCCTCCAGGTTGCCCTTCCCGCTGCGGCTCCAGAACGCCTGAGCCAATGTGGAACTGACATTGCCAGGGAAGAAGCGCACCGCATGGGACAGTCTGGGCTCGGGGCCAATGGCCGGTCGCCAGAGATACATTTCGGATTTTGCAGAGGCCTGACGATCCAGGCTGGCGACCTCGAGCTCCCAGCGTTCCTCGCGCATGGGTTCTTCACGACCATCTTCGAAAGTGCGTGCCACCATCCGTGTGGCGATCCAACGCAGGTTGGTGATCTTCCCGCCTTCTTGACTGAACGAGATTTGATCCGTGGCTCCGGGTACCTTGCGCGCACCCCGACAGGACCCCAGGGAACCCTGGATGGGGAGGCCCTCCAGTTCCAGGTGAAGTTCCTGCTCCGCAGGCCATTCCTGGTCGTCGCCCAGGATGGGTGGCGCGAAACGCGCACTCACTTGGACGAAGATCGCGATGTGCCAGGAGGCCGAGGCGGAGCCTGGCGCCGCTGCAGGAGATTCTGGTCCCCCCGGGGGCGATTCTGGTTTCTTGGACTCCAGAATCCCTCCGGACACTGGGGTGGGCGGGGTCGTGGGGCTTAGCACCGACCCTTTTGCTTCGACACCTCGCTCCTTGGAATTCTCGGGGGGTCGTGTCCCGCTGGCGGCCCTGCGCGGCGCCTTGCTCATCCACCAGCCTGCCGCCCCGGCGATCGCCAGAAGGACCGCTGCCACCAGGGCCACGAAGCGCCGATGTTTACGGGGGGAAGGCTCTGCCACGGGATCCGGGCTGAGGATCCTCGAAGCGGAAGACGATCCGGCCCATCCGAAGGTGATCGCCGTGGTGCAGGAGGGCACGATCCGTACGGGCATGGTTGAGGTAGCTCCCGTTGCGGCTTTTCAGGTCTCGAAACTCCCAGCCAGCTGGGGTGGGGCTGATCTTCGCGTGGCAGCGGGATACGGCGTCGTCATCCAAGGGGCAGTCGCAGGTCGCATCGCGTCCCAGGGTCATCCCGCGGGAAGGCAGCTGGATCATCTCAGCCTCTCGGCTGGGCCCGCCTTTTATCCATACCAGATGTGCCATGTTTTACCTGGGACTCCCGGCTCCCAGACTAACCTGTCCGCTTGCGACCTCAACGCCCATCGAGAAGCAGGAATCCAGGAGGTCGGGGCCGATCTGCCAGAATGAGGTATGACTGCAGACCGCCTTTACCTGATCGACACCTTCGCTTTCATTCTTTCGGTATCCGCTATGCGGATACGCGAAGCCTTGCCGTTGAGCTGGGAGGTGGCCCGTGGCTGAGGATCGCCTTTACCTGATCGATACCTTCGCTTTCATTCTTTCGGTATCCGCTATGCGGATACGCGAAGCCTTGCCGTTGAGCTGGGAGGTGGCCCGTGGCTGAGGATCGCCTTTTTCTCATCGATACCTTCGCCTTCATTTTTAGGTCGTACTTCGCCAATCCTCGGCTGAAGAACGGGGCGGCGTATACGTTTACACGGCTGGTGCTGCAGCTTCTGGAGAAACACAAGCCCACTCACTTGGCCTGCGTGTTTGATGTGTCCGGGCCCACCTTCCGGCATGACCTTTACCCGGAGTACAAGGCCAACCGGGCGGAGATGCCGGAGGAATTGAGGCCCCAAATCCCGCTGATCCGACAGCTGGTGGAGGCGCTCTCCATTCCCATCGTGGAGCTGCAGGGCTACGAGGCCGACGACGTGATGGCGACCCTGGCCCGGGAGGCCAGCGAACATGGCCTGTCGGCGGTGATCGTGAGCCCCGACAAGGACCTGCTGCAGCTCGTGGATGACGCCCGCGGCATCCAGGTACTCAACACCAAGGACGGCGAGATCTGGCACGACCGGGCGGGAGTTCGTGAACGCATGGGTGTGTGGCCCGAGCAGGTGGTGGATTACCTGACCATCGTTGGGGATGCCTCGGACAACGTGAAGGGCGTGCCGGGCATCGGAGAGAAGGGCGCCGCGCAACTCCTGGAGACCTTCGGCAGTCTGGAGGCGATCCTCGGCGCTAAGGAACAGCTCAAGCCCCGCCAGAAGGCAGGCCTCGAGGAGGCCGCGCCATGGCTGGAACTCACCCAGCGGCTCGTGACCGTGGTGCAGGACCTGAAACTGCCCCTCCATGCCCAGGATCTCCGCTACGGCGGCGTGGACGAGGCCAAGGCCCGGGCCACCTTCAAGGAGTTGGGCTTCCAGACCCTCACCAAGGAATTCACCCAGGCCTCCTTGGCCTCCACGACGGAGCGGAGCTACCGCGCGGCGGGCACCGCGAAGGATCTGGAGGAAGCCGTCTCCGCCTGTCGCGCCGCCGGACGCTGTGGACTCGATACGGAGACCACCAGCCTCGAGGCTACCCGGGGCCACATGGTGGGACTGAGCCTGGCCTGGGCGCCCAACCAAGGCCTCTACGTGCCCTTGGCCCACCTGAAGCCCTCCTCCAAAGACGTGGAAGGCTCCCTGCCGGGCCTGCTGGAAGGTTCCGGCCTGCCGGAATCCCTGCTGGATCTGAAGGGCGATGCCGTCGCGTTCTGGGATGACCTCGCCCCGTACTTGGATTCCCGGAACCTGCCCTTCGCGGAGGCGAAAAGGGTCCTAGGACCGCTGCTGGCGGACCCGACCGTGGCCAAGGTGGGCCAGAACCTCAAGTACGATCTCATCGTGCTTGCCCGTCACGGGTTCGAGGTGCAGGGCCTCGGCGATGACTCCATGGTTCAGGGTTTTCTCGCGGAGCCGGGACTGCGCCACAACCTGGACGATCTCAGCGCCCGGCATCTGGACATCCGCCCGATCCCCTTCGAGAGCGTCGTGGGCAAGGGCAAGGCCCAGAAGCGCTTCGACGAGGCCGTTTTCGAGGCGGCGGTGCAGTATGCCGCCGAGGCTGCAGACCTGGCTCTGCAGCTTTGCGACCGCCTGGGACAGAAACTGTCCGATCCCATGCTCCAGCGTCTCTACCGCGAGGTGGATCTGCCCCTGGTGGAAGTGCTGGTGGGGATGGAGCACACGGGCGTACGGCTGGATCTCCTTGAGCTGGCGCGCCTGTCGGTGCAGATGGACGGGGATCGGAAGCGGGCCGAGGCCCGGGTGCTGGAGCTGGCGGGCGAGCCCTTCA
>JAYREN010000122.1:0-10215 GCA_041908845.1 Holophaga sp.
CCAGAATGCGCCCTCAGTGTCCCGGGCGATGCCGTACACCAGTTCGCTGCCGGGTTTGATCGGCGTGGGGTACGAGGTCAGGGTGAGGGTGCGGGGATCGCCTCGGTAGAGCTTGTCGCCGGGATTGCCCGCGAACCACACGGCACCGTCCCGATCCCGGAAGGAGCGCATCATGCGGCCCCCGAGGACCTTCTTCCACCGCCTGCCGTCGTGGACCGCCGTGCCGCTCTGGGTATGGGCCCAGAGGTGCCCCAGGCCGTCCCGGGTGATATCCCAGACCAAGGAACTGGGCAGCCCCGCGCCCTCATCGCTGATGTCCCACTGGCCCTGTCCCAGCACCTGCAGCATTCCGTCCTGGGTCGCCAGCCAGGGGCTGCCCTCCCGGTCCAATAACACAGCATTCACTTGCCCCCCCAAGGGGCCGATGGCGAAGGTCCGCTGCGCTTGACCGCGAGCCCGGACCACACTCTGCTGGCCGAAGAACCACACCCAGCCCTCGCCATCCAGTTCCAGCACGGATCCGTTGGGCAGGAAGGGGCCGGGGAAAATGGTTTCCTTCCATGGGCCATCCCGATCCTGGCACAAGGCCCGCTGGTCAGTACGCACCCAAAGTCGTCCGGCCCCGTCTCGGGTGAGATCCAAGGGGTGCTCACCTGCAAGGTATTTCGGGGGGGCGATGACTCGCACCGGGGCTGCTGGGTTGGGCTGCAGCCAGATGCGGCTGCCGTCCATGGCCATCCGTTCCCCAGAGGGCAGGTTGGTGAAAGCGATCATGGGGGGAAGGTTCTGCCAGGCGGGAAGGGGCTCCGGCTGGCCCCCAAGGAGGAAGGAGCACCACGTGCCCTCCCGATCCGCATAGATTCGGCCCGTGGCATCCTGCTGGAGGAGCATGACCTTGGGATCCCTGGACAGGACCACCTTGGCGGGAACCCGGCCATCGGGCCAGAGGTGAACCAGCCCCTCCATGGTGGCCACCAGGAGAGAACCATCCTTCTGGGGCCACACATTGTTCACGAAACGATCCCGCACCGGCAGCGGCATCAGGTGGAATCGGTTACCGTCGAAGAGGAAGAGCCCGCTCTCGCCGCCTACCCAGATGATGCCTTGGGCATCCTGGGCCACGGAAATCAGGGCCGGGCTGACCAGTCCCTGCTCTACTCCCAGTAGGCGGTGACTGGAGCGGAAGGCGCTGACATTCGAGGGCTGAGCCCACCCCGCCAGGTATCCGAGTCCCAGGAGAATGGCCAGAAGAAGGCACCGCATAGCAACCTTATCGGGTGGGGGCCCTAATCCATGAGGTTGGGGCGTCTCGCTCCTGTCAGGCGCTGAGGCGGAGGATCTCCACCATCATGGCCACGGCCCGCTCCATGTCCTCGATGTGGATGTGCTCCTGGTTGGAGTGCTCCAGGCGGGCGCCGATGCCCACCACCACCATCTCGATGCCCACGTTGTTGTAGATGGAGGCGTCGGTGAAGCCCGTCATGAGCGTGGCCTGGGCCTGAATGCCCTGCTTGGCCAGGGCCTCCTTGGCGATGCGCACCGTCCAGGCCCTGTCGCCATCGATCTTCACGGCCCTGCACAGGTTGTTCACCCTGATGTCGATCTGGGCGCCGGAGCCCTCCACTTCGCGGCGGATGACGGCTTCCATCTCTTGGGCCAGGGCTTGGCCCTTGGCGTGATCCAGGCTGCGGCACTCGGCCATGAAGGTGCAGGCGTCCGGCACGCCGTTGCGGATGAGGCCGCCCTGGATGATGCCCACGTTGGCGGTGGTCTCGGAATCCAGGCGGCCCAGGCGCAGGGCGGCGATGGCACGGGCGGCGGCGGCGATGGCGTTGACGCCTTTCTCCGGCTCCATACCCGCGTGGGCGGCGCGCCCGGTGACAGTCGCATCGATGGCGAAGTACGAGGGCCCGCCGATGATCAGCGTGTCCAGCACATCGTTGTCCAGCAGGAAGCCGCGCTTGGCCGTGAGGCGGCCCATGTCCATGGCCTTCACCCCCAGTAGACCGATCTCCTCCTGGCGGCTGATGGCGATCTCGATGGGTGGATGAATGGGCGCCACCCGAAGGGCCTCCAGCATCTCGGCGATGCCCGCCTTGTCGTCGGCCCCCAGGATGGTGTCGCCGCTGGAGCGGATCACGCCCCCTTCCCGCTGCGGGCGAATGCCCTTGCCGGGCTTCACCGTGTCGCCGTGACAGGAGAGCAGCACTGGATCGGCGCCGCTGCCCTTGGCCGGGAGCCTGGCCAGCAGGTTGCCATAGCCGTCCAGGCTCGCCGTGCCGCCGAGTTCCTCGATGCGGGGCAGCAGCCAGGCCAGAAAGGTGGCCTCCTCCCCGGATTCACTGTCGATCTGTACCATCTCCATGAACTGCGCCACCATGCGCTCGGTGTCCATGGGCGTATCGAAGCGGACCTGCAAGGCCATGCGCAACCTCCATCTCGGGATCTCCCTCGATCATACGGGAGATGGAGGCGGCGTCATTCCCAGGTAAAGGTCAGGGAATAGCTCTCGCTCATGTTCACTTCCTGGGTATCGACCATGAAATAGACCGGGGACGCCTGATCCTTCTTCGGATTGACGAAGGAGGCTTCGGGATTGCCGGTCTTGATGCGGTTCTGCAGCATGCCTGCGGCGGTCTTCCCCCACTTGTCCACGGCGGTCATCCAGTACCAGCTCGTGTGTTCGCCCTTCAGGCGCACCTTGATCTTCGCACCGGCCGGGGCCTGCACGAGATAGGCCTTCCGGCCGGCCTGGCCGACCATCCGGTCCTCCACGACCTGGGTACCCACAGGCACCTCCACCGCAGGAACGGGGCCGCGGCGGGCCGCTCGGCGCAGGGCGAATTCCATGCGGTCCAATCCCGGTCCCATCGCCGGATCCGGATAATGGGGGGCGGTGGGGCCGGGTACGACCTTGAGATCCGCCGCCTTGACTGGCTCGGCGGCCAGGGACTGGACAAAGAAGAGACAAGGCAAGAACAGGTGGATCATGGTGACCTCCGGGAACCTTGCGTCCGGCCCTCGGACCGGCCTTCTTGAGTGCTGGAAAGGCAGCCCTTGTTTCATCTTCGCCTGCCCCCGCACAGGCCATCGAGGATCCGGAGTTCCTGCGGGTGGACGGGGAGCGGGTGGCCCTGGGCAAGCCAATGGAGCAGGGAGAAACCCGATTTGTACCACTGGAATTACATGGCCCAGATGCCGCTCGAAAAGCCTCCCTGATTTTCAACGAGACTCAGCCAACAAAAGGGAACCGCGAAAGTCGCGAAAAACGATGCGAAGAGGCGGCCGCCGTACCGATTCTCTTTCGCGCGCCCGAAGGCGTTTCGCGATTTTCGCGGTTAATTCTTTCTCTGGCTCGAAGGATGTCTTCCCAATCACCCGGCGAACGATTGGATGTGGATCATCTGCTCTCAAGAGATGAGGCTGAGAATGCTTGGTAATCAGGAAAGCCTATTGCCAGCGGAACAGCTTCAGTGCGAGCAGGAAGGATAGTGCTGTCCAGACGGCCATGATTCCCAACTCGCTGGAGAGGGTGGCGAATCCGGCTCCCTGGAGCATGTTGAGGCGCAGAGCATCCACGGCCGCAGTGAGGGGCAGGGCCTGTATCAGGGGCTGGATCGCATCGGGAAAGTTGGTGGCGGCGAAAAAGACGCCAGAGCACACCCACATGGGCAGCATCACCACGTTCATGATGCCGGAAGCACCTTCGATGGTGCGCACGCGCGAGGCGCACAGCAGTCCCAGCGCACCGAACATCAAGGTGCCCAGGAGGCAGATGGTGATCAGCGCGGGCATGGAACCTCGCAGGGGCACACCGAAGACCAGGGCGCCGAAGGCCAGCACCACGGCGACTTCGAAGACCATCACCACCAGGCGCTGAAGCAGGTAGGAGGCGAGGTACTGGCTGCGGGACATGGGCGTTACGGCCAGACGTTTGAGCAGCTTCTTGCGCCTGGAATCCACGATGCCGAAACCCAGACCCCAGATGCCGCCGCTCATGAGGTTCATGGCCAGCAGCCCGGGCAGCACGAAGTCGATGTAGCGGGAGCCGCGCTCGCTCACCAACGTGTCTTTCACCAGCACCGGATCTTGGCGGCCCGCGGCCCTCTGCAGGGCCTGGTCCACCTGCAGGCGGGCCACGCGAGCCTCGGGGCGGTGGGTGTCGTAGCGGAATTCGGCAGCCTTGTCCGAACCGGGAACCACCAGCAGGGCGATGCGCCCGGCCTGGAGAGCTGAAGCCGCACCGGATTCGTCCAGCAGATCCAGCGTAAGAGCTGGATCCTGGGAAAGTGCGACCTTCAGGGATTGGGCCTGGTGGGTGGAATTCAGCACGCCCACCCGGATGGTCTCGGCGGGGCGGCTGCGGAAGGCCAGGCCCAGGCCCGCGGCCATCAGGATGGGAAAGATGAAGGTCCAGAAGATGGCCTCGGGTTCCCGCAGGAATTCCCGGAAGCGCGCGAGGGTGAGCTGAAGCAGGGGCGAGCTCATCAGGCCTCCCGCAGATGGCGGCCCGTGAGGGCCACAAAGACATCTTCGAGGGTGGGCGAATGGGTGCGCAGGGCGGTCAGGGTGAGGCCGGAAGCCTCCAGCAGCGCCAGGAGCGCTGGGATGGTCTCGTGGGCGGCATCCACCTGCAGCGTGTGGAGGTCCTCATCTACCTGGGCCCGGCGCACCCCCGGCAGTGCCTCGAGCGCTTCAATGGAGAGGCTCTGGCCTTCGGCGACGGAGCATTCCACCACCTGCTCCACCCCCAGAGACTGGATGAGTTCCCGGGGCGTGCCAAGGGCGATCAGGTGGCCGTGATCCACGATGGCCACGCGGTCGCACAGGCGCTGGGCCTCGTCCATGTAATGCGTGGTGAGCAGGATGGTCTTGCCCGCATCCCGCAGGCCCTCCACCAGTTCCCAGAGCTGGCGGCGGGCCTGGGGATCCAGGCCTGTGGTGGGTTCATCCAGGAAGATCAGTTCCGGATCGCCCGCCAGGGCGCAGGCCACGGAGAGGCGCTGCTTCTGGCCGCCGGACAGTTCGTTCACCCTCGCGTTGCGCTTTTCGTCCAGGCGCACCTGGGCGATGAGTTCATCCACGGTCAGGCCATGGGTGTAGAAGGAGCGAAAGAGGGCGAGGGTCTCGGCCACGGTGAGCTTGTCGGCGAACTGGGATTCCTGGAGCTGGGCCCCCAGCTTCTGCCGGAGGGCTTGGCCATCGGCGCCCCAGGTGTGGCCCAGGATGATCACCTCTCCGGAATCCGCCCTCAGCAGGCCTTCGCAGATCTCGATGGTCGTCGTCTTGCCCGCCCCATTGGGCCCCAGCAGCCCGAAGCACTCCCCAGCCTGAACCTGGAGATCCAGGCCATCCACCGCGATCACATCGCCGTAGCGCTTGTGAAGGGAGCGGACATCCAGGGCGAGAGGTAATGGCTCTGTCATCTATTTCTTCGCAGGCTCGATGTCCAGCAGCTCGACCTCGAAGATAAGCATCGCCGCGGGGGGGATGACCGGGGGGCGGCCAGCTTCGCCATAGGCCAGCTCGAAGGGCACGTAGAGCTTGGCTTTGCCGCCAACCTTAAGCAGTTGAAGGCCCTCGGTCCACCCCTTGATGACACGCCTCAGGGGGAAGGTGGCGGGTTCGTTCCGCGCGTAGGAACTGTCGAACTCGGTGCCATCCACCAGGGTGCCCCGGTAATGCACTTTGACGCTGTCATCGGCAGTGGGCTGAGCACCGCTGCCTTCCCGCAAGGACTCGTACTGGAGACCGCTGGCGGTGACCTTGATGCCGGGCTTCTGCGTGTTGGCAGCCAGGAAGGCCGCGCCTTCCTTCTTGTTGCGTTCCCCGGCGAGCTTGATGGATTCCATTTCGAGTTCCTTGATGAGTTTGGTGGATTCTTCTTTGGTCAGGGTTCCAGCCTTGCCTTTTTGAGCTTCGCTGAAACCCTTCAGGTAGGAGGGTTGGTCAATGGTGGCGCCCAGGCGCTTGGCCCGCAGTCCAGCCTCCTGCCCCAGGGCGTAGCTCAGTTGTTTCTCTTTTTCAGTGGGGCGCGTTGCTTTCTTTACGGGCGGTGCGGCAAGGGCCGTAAAGGTTGCCAGCACAAGCGCGCCCATGGGGAGATAGGACATCGGAGGCTCCTTGGAAACATCCAGAATCCATCAGTGTGGCGCCAACCTGCGGCACAATTCCGCAAAAATACAGGATGAGAGAGGATGGACTTTTGGGTGAAAGGCATGCTTCCGCTATGTTGGGAATCGGACGGCGGTGCGCTTCGGCCGAGGCTAGCGTTGTTTCCATCCCAGCCTTTGTTCTCCTCCGTGCACGTTCCGGCTCCGAGGTATCCGCTATGGTCCGAGTTGTTCCCGCCTTGTGTCTCCTTGGATGGTTCGGACCTTCGGTTCTGGGCGCAGGTCTGATCGCAACCCCGGCCTTGGCCCAGCCCGCCCAGAGCGAAACGATTCAATTGCAGAGGCGCGAACCGGATTACCGATTCCGCTTCCGCACGGAATACCGTTTGCCCGGACAGAAACCCATCGCCCTGGCGCTCCGGGGGGGCAGCGCCAAGGGGCTCGCGCATCTCGGCGTGCTGCAGGGCATGGATCAGGAGAATCTGCCCGTGGACGCCATCACAGGCACTTCGGCGGGAAGCCTGATGGGCAGCCTCTACGCCTCCGGTTTCTCGACCGCAGGCATAGCGCGAGTGTTCAAGCACCGGGACTTCGGCACGGCTCTCGATGATCGCAAGCGCGAGGCCGGATGGTCACTTTCGGAGGATGAGATCCAGCATGCTTCGCCCTTCGGATTCGCCTTTCGCGCCGGACATCTCGACCTGATGCCCGGCGGAAACCGCAGCAGGCGCTACAGGGCCAGCCTCATGCCCCTGCTGGGCCGGGCCTCTTGGCTGGCGGGCGGCGACTTCGACCGTCTGCGGGTGCCCCTGCGGGTCGTCACCAGCAATCTGACCGAGGGGCGGGGCCAGGTGTTCGCCAAGGGATCGCTGGTGGATGTGGTCATGGCGAGCACCTGTCTGCCGGGCATCTTCGAGCCCGTGCTCATCGACGGGCAACAGTACGTGGATGGCGGTCCCTTCGAGAACCTGCCCGTCCTGACTTCCCGCCAGGCCTTTCCGGGAATGATCCAGGTGGGAGTGGCCATCGGTCGGCCCTGGAGTGCCCTGCACAAGACCAACCTCGCTACCCTGCTGGACGCGTCCCTGGATCTTTCCATGGCCCAGACCGAGGTCCGCAGCGCCGCCGGGGCGGACCTTGTCATCCGCCCGGACATCGCCACGGCCGACGAATTCGATTTCTTTAACCAGGTGGGTAATCTCGTGAAGGCCGGGCGACAGGCCTTCGACGAGAACCGTGAGGCCATGGAAATTCTGGCCTACGGCGCCGAGTCCAATATTCCCGCAGCCATTGGTGTGGCGTTGGAGGCCGAAGGCGTGGAAGGGGCCGAGGCTTGGTTGAAGGCCTTCGAACTGGAAGGGCCCCTCCCGCGGCGGAGCCTCTATCGTCTGCTTCGACGGGCCTACAAGGATCTGCCCATCTCCCAGGCGGAACTCGCGATGCCCGATACTCCAGAGGGCAGGGCAATCTTGCGTTTGCGCCCGGCTCGGATCATCACGAGGCTGGAGCTGGACCTTCCCGGAGGCTGGCCCACGAAAACGAAATCACGGGTTCAGGAGGGGCTGAAGACACGTTTTGGGATTGAGCCCGGTAAGCCTTTTCATGAGGGCGCCTGGAGCCGGGCGATCGAAGATCTGCTGGTGGAGGCCATCCTCGAGGATGCCCCAATTCTCGATCTGCAGGGCAGCGGGTTCCAGCAAGACGGCACCCTGCGGCTGCGGGTACGGGAACCCCGCATCGCGGCGATCCGGAGCCACGATCCCGCCCTTCAGGCGCCGCTCGACCGCTTCCTCGCACCCATCCAGGCGGGGCCCGTTCGGACAACGGCCCTGGACGAGCATCTCGCCCGGGCCGCAACCCGATTCGGCGTCTCGCGCCTGCGGCCGGACCTTCGACAAGGAGAAGCGGGCAACCTCGTCCTCTTTCTGAATCCAGATCGTGCGCCAAACCTGGAGTTCTCCCCCCACCTGGCCTACGAGAGCACCTGGGGTGGGCATCTCGCCCTAGATGTGACGGCGCCCAACTTTCTGGGATCCGGTTCCCCGCTCCTGGTTCACGGGGCCATCAACAGCCTGCAAACCCGCCTTCAGGGCCAGCTGACGCGCTCTTTCAGTGTCTTTCCTTCTCTGAGTTTCGGCCTCGTCGCCTCGTTGCAGAAACAGTGGCTGCCCTCCGGCGAAAAGGTGCAGAAGGGCGATCTCGGGGTCCGCACCCAGGTTCGCTACGGCATGGAAGACCGTGGGCTTTTCCAGGTCGATCTCGGTCGCACCGAGGATCGCACCACCCTTCCTGGCCTCGACGGATCGACGAGTCGCGCCACCTACGCCCGTTTGGCCACGGAGTGGGACTCCTTCGATTCGCACACTCTGCCTACCCAGGGACTGATGGTGCGGGCGACCTGGGTGCGGGGGTTCACCGCGGAACCTGGTCCCGCCTATACCACCGGCTATCTGCGGGTGCGGAACCTCTGGACGCCTCCCCAGCCCTCACGGCTCCCGTTCGGCCTTGATGTGGACATTGAGGCGGGCATCCAGGACCAGGCTCCCGGTCCGCGCTGGTTCATCATCGGAGGCCCCGATTCACTCATCGGCACCCGCAGCGCCTACTACTTGGCGCCCAATTTTGGGGTGATCAGGTTCGGGCTGCCCTTCACGGCGGCGACCCTGTTCGGCGTGGCGATCCAGTGCGTCCCCCGTTTCGATCAGGCTCGGATCGCCCTGGATTATCGCCATCCCCAGCAGGGCATCGGTGTGACTGGCTACGGTCTGGCGCTGCGCGGGGTGTTCAAGAGTCTCTACATCGAATTGGCGGGAGGCCGTGTCCGCACCAAGGACCTCACCACGGGGCTGCGGGAGTCAGATCGCCACGTCAGCTTCCTCATTGGCACTCGGCCCTTCGATCTTTGGAAGGGGAGGTGACAGGATGAGGGATGAAGGAGGGAGCGTGGCAGGTTCGAACCTTGATCCGGTCATCCAGAGCCACCGGGAGCAGATCGCAACAAACGATCTGAAGATCCTGCAGGCACTCAACGCGAGGATCGATCTGGTGAAGCGCCTCAAGGACTACAAAGCGACCCAGGGGCTCGATTTCCTGGATGCGGCCCAGGAGGCGCGGGTCATCGCGGAACTGGTCCAGGCCAATGCGGGACCCATGTCGGAGGAGGGCCTGCGGGAGATCTACGGCTTCATCCTGGACTGGACCAAGCGCGAGACGGCCCGGCTCGGAGCGACCGATATCGATTGAGGCTCAGGTCTCAGGTACGGGAGCCTGGAGCCCTGCCTTCCGAGCCGCGGACTCTCCCGCCAGCCAGCCCGTGGAAAAGGCGATCTGGAGGTTGTAGCCGCCGGTGTTCGCATCCAGATCGACCACCTCGCCCGCGAAGTAGAGGTTCTCGACCTTTCTCGAGGCCATGGTGCGGGGATCAATGTCCTTGAGGGACACGCCGCCCGCCGTGACGATGGCCTCGTCCCAACCGCCGTGACTCGTCACTTCGAAGCGCAGCTCCTTGAGCCGAGTGAGCAGCTGCTTCCGTTTCGCACCCTTGATCTGCACCGCAGGGCCTGTGGCCTCCAGGCTGAGGTTCCGGAGAAACACTTCCACAAGCTGGGATGGCAGCAGCGAGCGCAGCAGGTCCCTGCAGCTGGCGGCGGGATGGGCCTGAAGCTCCCGGAGGAGTCGCGCCTCCAGTTTTTCCGTGTCCAGGGCCGGTTTCAGGTCGAGGGTCACTTCAATCCGTTGCCCCGCCGTCCTGGCATCGACGATTCTTCGGCTGAGGCGCAGGACGATGGGCCCTCCGAGGCCCTTGGTCGTGAACTCGGCTTCGCCGAACTCGCTGGCCTGTTTCTTCCCTTCGATCCAGAGGGTCAGCTGAACGTTCTTGAGGGTCAGGCCCTGGGCGCCTTCGAAGGCCGGGTGCGTGGTGATTCCCACCAGGGAGGGACGCAGCGGTTCGATTCGATGCCCCGTCGTTTCGGCGAACCGATGGCCGTCCCCCGTGGAACCCGTGAGGGGATAGGACTGCCCGCCGGTGGCGAGGATGCCGCAGCGGGCCTCGATCCGCTCCGTTCGGCCCGAGGCCTTGCGGGCGACCACGACGCCCGCG
>JAYREN010000123.1:0-10195 GCA_041908845.1 Holophaga sp.
ACCCTATCCATGGCCATCGGTCCCTCCGTCGGTAAGCGGCAAACTCACCTTACGGAACCCGGTGGCCAACCTATGTGGCCTTGGCTCTTACACCACTTGAGGGGACTCTATCTTCAATCCGCCGTGATCACCCAATAGGTGTCGAAGGTCATCTCTCCATCCAAGGGCTTTCTAAAACGCTCGTATCCCCCTATTTCAGGAATGGGGGCCTTTTTGCTCGGTAATTCGCGGGGTCCGAGAATCTGCATCACTTCTGCTTTCCAGACCCCGTCCTTTTCGGTTACGCGATGCAACATTAGATTATTTCTTCGTTCAGGATCCCTCAGGAGGGTTCCCCCGATCCCAAAGTAGGGATTCCGGTCCTTGGGCGCAGGGGGGTGAATCCATTCCGCCTGGAAAACCATCTGAATTTTTTTCTTCGGGAATAGTGATTCTATATGGAAGGGAAGCTTGCCGAAATCCCATCGAACCTTCAGACGACCTATGTAATCTCTCAAATGGAATTCCATAGAAGCTGGAGAAAAGCAAAGATATGGATTAGCCGACATCTGTTCGCTTTTGATGACCTGGAAATAGGATGGCATCAAGAAGTAGCGGGGATCTTCCAGAATGCCCTTGCCAGGTGCAAAAAGATCGACATAGCAGGTCAAGCCTCTGAATACTTGAATGCGAATTAGGGGCTCTTGCCCCTGAAACCGCTTCAGGTCTGTTTGCCCAATTTTCCCGGTTCCCAGCAGAACCCATCTCTCCCCTTCATCCGTGGTGGCATCGACCTGGATCTGCCACCCGACTGACACATCCCACCGAATCTCGCTGCCATCCTCCCAAATTCTTAATTGGGGCGCCTCGGGGCCTTCCGCTTCCAGCTTTCCAGGAACGCTTTTCCGGCCCGGGCCAGTAATTCGATAAGATTTGAATGGTTCTCCCACCCGTTTCAGGAGCAGAGGAACATGAGCCGACCACGTTTCACCAGCGCCCTCACTCTGCCCCACCACTTCTATGCCGGCTTGGGCTTGAGTGTAACCCGAACCCACAGCTGGCGGATCGTCGAACAGGATCTGGTTGGAGCGAGCAGTCTGGGCAAACATCGCGGGATTCCAGCGTGTAAGGAAGGCCATGTCCTTGATGTAGGGCCGACATTCCGCGTCCCAGGCCCCGAGAATGGAAACCCAGCCCGGCGGCGTGGCGGCTCGCATGGCGGTCTTTTCATACAGCTTGGGAGCAGCCCACCCCGGCAGAGCACTCAGAAAGAAAGTGAGAAGTAAATAATAGATGCGCATAAGGGTCTCCAAGGAAATACCGGGGCGGCGGAGAGGCTTTCCCCTCAGCGCCGGGTCAGAAGGGCCATTCCCCCCAGGGTCATGAGAATGCCCAGGGCCCGGGTCCAGGAAAAGTGTTCGCGGAAAAAGAGGATCGCGATGGGCAGCAGAATCAGGGCGGAGACGGCATTGACGGCCACACCGGACCACTGGAGACCACCCCCCACCCGATAGGCCAGCAGAAAGCCGATCTCGATGAGCAGTACCCCGGCCCCCAGCACCAGCACCGGCCAGCTGAAGACCTGGGCCTTCCAGGAGATCCCCGCCGTGTTCTGAAAGAACGGCGCCGCGAGGGCCGCCAGCCCAAAGGCCACGGCATACACCGCCATGAGCAGAATCATCGGGTTGGCGCCGGGGTGCAGGGTCTTCTGCCCCAGGTGGTAGATGGCATTGCCCACCGCCGCGATGCCGAGAAAGACAAGAATCTGGTTCATCTGCGCCCCGTAAAAGCCCTTCACGATCATAGGGCGCCTATGACCCAGCGCATCCCATCCGGGCGATAGACTGGATGTTGGACTCGTTCCTCAAGGATCCCCATGGCCAAGCCCACCACCGATCAGCCCGAAATCATCTATTCGATGCACCGGGTCAGCAAGATCTACAACAACAAGCCCGTGATCAAGGACATCTCGCTGAGCTACTTCTACGGCGCCAAGATCGGCGTGCTGGGCCTCAACGGGTCCGGCAAATCCACGGTGCTGCGCATCATGGCTGGGGTGGATCACGACTTCAACGGCGATGCGGTGCTCTCCAAGGGCTACACCACGGGGATGCTGGAGCAGGAACCCAAGCTCGACGAAACCAAGACCGTGCGGGAAGTAGTGGAGGAAGGCGCGGGCGAGAAGGTCGCCCTGCTGAAGGAGTACAACGAGATCGGCGAGGCCTTCGCCGATCCCGATGCGGACTACGACAAGCTGCTGGCTCGTCAGGGTGAACTGCAGGAGAAGATCGACGCCCTGGACTGCTGGGATCTGGACGCCCAGCTGGAACAGGCCATGGACGCCCTGCGCTGCCCCGATCCCGACACCAAAATCGGCGTGCTATCCGGTGGCGAACGCCGCCGGGTGGCCCTCTGCCGCCTGCTGCTGCAGAAGCCCGACATCCTGCTGCTGGACGAGCCCACCAACCACCTGGACGCCGAGACGGTGGCCTGGCTGGAGCAGCATCTCCAGCGCTATGAGGGCACGGTCATCGCCGTCACCCATGACCGCTACTTCCTGGATCATGTGGCCGAGTGGATTCTCGAGCTGGATCGCGGCGAGGGCATCCCCTGGAAGGGCAATTATTCCAGCTGGCTGGAACAGAAATCCGCACGGCTGGCCCGGGAAGAAAAGGCCGACCAGCGCCGGGAGAAGACCCTGGAGCGGGAACTGGAGTGGATCCGCATGTCGCCCAAGGGCCAGCACGCCAAGAGCAAGGATCGCATCGCCAACTACGAGAAGCTGGCCGGGGCCGAGGGCGCCGAAAAGGAACAGGAGCTGGAGATCTACATCCCCGCCGGACCGCGCCTGGGCGATATCGTGGCGGAGTTCACGGCGGTCACCAAGGCCTATGGCGACAAGGTGCTCTTCGAGAATCTGGAATTCCAGATTCCCCGGGCCGGAATCCTGGGTGTGATCGGCGCCAACGGCGCGGGCAAGACCACCCTCTTCCGCCTCCTCACGAACCAGGAAACGCCGGATGCCGGAAGCATCCGCCTGGGCGACACCGTCAAGCTCACCTACGTGGATCAGCTGCGCTCCACCCTCAGCGCCGACAAGAGTGTGTTCGAGGCCATCAGCGATGGTCGCGAACAGATCGAGCTGGGGGGCAAGCTGGTGAACGCCCGGGCCTGGCTCAGCCGCTTCGGTTTCACCGGCGACGCCCAACAGAAGAAGGTGCGGGAACTCTCCGGCGGCCAGCAGAACCGCCTCAACCTGGCCCTGCTCCTCAAGAGCGGCGGCAACGTGCTGCTCTTCGACGAGCCCACCAACGACCTGGACGTGAACACCATGCGCGCCCTGGAAGAAGCCATCGAGGCCTTTGCCGGCAGCGCCGTCATCATCAGTCACGACCGTTGGTTCCTGGATCGCCTCGCCACCCACATCCTGGCCTTCGAGGGCGATAGCCGCGTGGAATACTTCGATGGCAACTACACCCAGTACGAGGAATACCGGAAGGACGTGCTGGGCCTGAAACCCTTCGAGCCTCACCGCATCAAGTACCGCAAGCTCACGCGGTAGGGGCGGATGACAAGCGGCATTGCCTATCTCAGGCTTTGGGGTCTGTTCCTGCTGGGTTCAGGCTTGCCTCTCGTCGCCTTCCTAATACTCATCCCAGCTGGCATAGGCATTGTGCTGAGTGCACCCCAGACAGGAAGCCTTCTCTTGGGAGGCTTCCTGTTCATTAATGGTGTTTATGGGGTTGGAATCAGCTTCAAGTCCTTCCCCATTCCCAGAGGACGGGTGCTGACCACCGCGGAGGCACCCGAGATTCTTGAACTCGTCCAAAGCATTTCCAGCTGCTGGAAAGCCCCTTCCGTTCGCTCTGTGACAATCGATCCGAACAGCTGGGACGTCGACCTGATGGGGGTTCCAACCCTTGGGCTTCTGGGATGGACACGATTCCGCTGGGTGATCGGGGTTTTACCTATGCTCGCCTTGAGTCAACGTGAGTTCGAGGCGCTTGCAGGATGGCAGGCGGTCTGGTGGTGCAATCAACACAGTTGGCTCAACCTCCAGACCAAGAGGCTCGCAGCGTATTGGCGAAGGATGGATAACCACTTCAAACAGCCATCACTGCCAGGAAAATTGGCTTTGCACCGCACATTCTCGAAGCATTGTTCACATTGGATGGCCCAAAGGTTCGACTCATTTCTGATTGGAGAATGCCTTGCCACCGACGAAATAATCAGTCGCGAATTCGGCTCATCGACACTTGCCCGCGCACTTTGCCGAATGGCACTCCTGGAACCCCTCGTAGCCTGTCGAATATTCGAAGGATGGTCCGCTAAAATCCAAAAAGGAGACGCACTCCCCGATCACCCCTATCGAATCGTTCACCAGGAACTTTCGCGCTGGCCGGAAAATGTTGATGGTCTTCTGGATTACGCCATGGAAGTCCATGATCGTCAGATGATCGCGGATCGACTCGTCCGACTCGGCCAGAATGTGTCGATTCCCATTCCATCGAGCAGCAGGGCCGTCATGGAGCTTCTTGAAGGAACTTCTGCTTTCGTTGAACTGGAAGACGAATGGCGAAAACGACTCGAGGGATTCTCGAGCGCAACTCTTGAAGGCCGGAAGCGTGACGATGACCGATTCGAAGAATTGAGAAGATGGATAGAAAGCGATTTCCCTCATCATCCCGACTCATTCGAGTTCCTGTGCCTGGCAAGAACCCGGTTGGCCCCTGATACCTACACAAGCTACCTCCAACAGTTCCGCGAAAACCACCAGGCTCACGTAGATTCACGTTTCTTGGAAGCCCGCCTTCTACTTGCCCAGGAACGCACTGCAGAGGCAGAGTGTGTGCTTGTTTCGATTGTCCAGGATCGTCCGTGTCTGTTGCCCGAAAAGCACTTCACCATGGTGGAATACCACCAGAACAAACAGGATTTTGCCGCCATGGAAGAGGCATGGATCCTCGGTCGAAGAGCCGAGGTAACTGTCGAACAGGCTCAACAGGAACGGAAGCGAGTGACCCTCAAGGATTCTGTGGAACCCCATGGTTGCACCCAGGAAGAGATCCAGCGGATCGTCGGGGCCTTGGCCACAAACCCAAAAATCAAAGAAGCCTTTCTGGTTCGGAAGTCAGTGGTTCACATTCAGGAATGGCCTGCACTTCTTTTGGTTGTTCGGTGGAATCGCCCATGGTGGGATCCTGATGGATCTCGGACTTCAAAATTCAGGATCCACCTTGCTGAAAGCATCCCGTTTCCAGCCAACGCCACTGGTTTTTTTCTTGTACATTCCACTCTCAGATCGTGGTGGGTCAGAAATCGACTTCAAAGAATGGGTGCGCTGATTTACCGATGTGATCCCACCCCTCGACGACCTTGGAGCAAGTGACATGCGCATCGTCTTCACCCTCACCCGTGTGGACACGAAGGAGGAACTCGCCTCCTTCGTGTCTCCCTACGGGGCCCTTCGCACCTACAAAGATCTGCTGGCTCCCAAGTTCCAGCGCAAATTTCTGAAGGGCGTCAGCCTCGTCAAGGAGGGCAAAGTCATCAAGTCCGTCACCTTCGCCAAGGGGGCCCAGATCGAGTGCGCCGAGGCCAATCATCGCTGTCGCATCCACCTGGACGAAAGCGAAGCCAGCCCGAAGAACAAGCTCACCTGGGATCAGTTCGTGATGCGGATGGGGCTGCCGGATGCCTTCTTCATTCCCTTGCGGAAGTAGCGCCCCATGCCTCGCCCCTCCCTGCTCCTCGCCGCCTTCCCGCCCGAACTGGCGGGCCTGGACGCGCTGCCGCCTCCGGGCTGGCAGGTGGCCTGCACGGGGGTGGGCGCCCTCGCCGCCGCGGTGGCCACCACGCGACTGATTGCGGAGCTTCATCCAGAAAGAGTGCTCTTCATCGGTACCTGCGGTGCCTATGACGAACGCCTCGCCATCGGGGACATCCTCGCGGTTTCCCAAGCCCAGGCTGTCTCCCTGGACGAACTGGAAGACCGGGCCTTCCGTCCGGGCCTCGAAAGAATCCGCTGGGAAGCCACCTGGACTCTGCACTTCCCCGCGCACATCGTAGCTGTGCCTCCCGCCATCACGAAGACTCGCGAGGGCTCCGAGACCCTCGCCCGGGTCGCCGCCGCCGAGCATCTGGAAGTCACGGGCGTCTTTGCGGCCTGCCACCAGGCGGGCGTTCCCGTAGCGGCGGCCCTGGCCGTGGCCAACCGCGTGGGCCCCACAGCCCACGCGGAATGGCAGGCCCACCACGCTGCTGTGAGCGCGAGGCTGGTGGAGGCCCTGCGCCGAATTCTGTTCGAGGCGATCCCTCACCCGGCAGAATGACGGAAGCCATCCATGCAAGGCCTGTTCTTTGGGGTATCCCGATGCGTCTCGTCTCCATACTCCTTCCGGTACTGGCTGTTTCTCTGATGGGCAAGGCGCCCACAGACGAAGCCCTGCGGGCCCGAGCCGCCCGGCTGCACGCGTCCATGTTCACCGTGGATACCCACGTGGATACGCCGGGACGCTTGACCTCGGGCTACGACCTGTCAATGCGCCATGCCACAGGCAGCCGGGGTGCGGGCAGTCTGGATTTTCCGCGCATGAAGGAGGGCGGGCTCACTTCGGCCTTCTTCGCGGTTTTCGTGAGCCAGGGGCCGCTCAATCCCGAAGGCCGAGCCAAGGCGAAAACGAAAGCCACGGATCAACTGGATCGCCTGGACCAAATGTTCAAGGACCACGCCGCCCTTTGCGGTCGCGCCCTGACCCCCAAGGAGGCCCTGGGGATCGCCGCCACCGGGCGCCGGGCGATCTTCCTGGGCCTGGAGAACGGCTATCCCCTGGGGCTGGATCTGGGGCTGCTGGATGCCTTCTACGGGCGCGGCGTCCGCTACGTCACCCTCTGCCACACTTCGGACAACGATCTCTGCGATTCCTCCACCGGCAGGCGCGAGGGACCAGATCGCGGCCTCTCCGAGTTCGGCGCCCTCGTGGTCAGGCGGATGAACGAACTGGGCATGCTCGTGGATGTCTCCCATGCCTCGGACCAGTCCGTGCGCGATGTGCTGAAGCTCACCCGGGCGCCGATCCTCGCCTCCCACTCCTGCGCCCGGGCCCTCTCCGATCACCCCCGCAATTTGTCGGACGAGCTGTTGCGCGCCATCAAGGCCAACGGTGGCGTGGTGCAGCTCTGCATCCTGGGCGACTACGTGAAGCGGCTGCCCCCCAACCCCGAATTCGCCAAGGCGCTGGGCGAACTGGAGGCCCGGGTGAAGGCCCAGTACGGCGGCTGGGACAACCTGCCGGACGCGGCCACCGAGGCCGCCTTGGGCGCTGAATACGAGCAGCTGTTCGAGCGATTTCCGAACGCCCTGCCCACAGTGAAGGACGCCGCGGACCACATCGATCACATGGTGAAGATCATGGGCATCGACCATGTGGGCATCGGCACCGATTTCGATGGGGGCGGCGGCCTGGCTGATTGCCGCGATGTGAGCCAGCTGCCGCGCATCACCGAGGAACTGCTGCGCCGAGGCTACTCGGAGGCCTCCATCCGCAAGATCTGGAGCGGCAACCTGGTGCGCGTCTTTGATCGGGTAATCCGACAGGCGAAACGATAGGGGCTCATACGAGATTGCGTTCTGCGCGCGAGCATACCGAGAGCCAGGTTTACTTTAAAAATCCACCACCAAGACACAAAGGGCACCAAGATTCACCAAGAGGCGCCGACACTTGGTCGCCCGGGCCCGCAGAGCGGGCCTCCGCTGCCGTGGCAGCGGATCGCGAGGGCATACGCGGGCTGGCGCATCGACGCGCCCTTCCGCGTCTGCCCTCACAACCGTGGGCGACCGAAGGACTTTCGGCGCTCCATCTTTCTTGGTGTTCCTTTGTGCCCTTGGCGCAGCCGCGAAGCGGCCTTCGTGGTGGATCTTTTGTACTGGGAACCCAACGGGCTCAGAACCGCACCAGATCACCCACTACGACCTGGTACCGATCGGTCCAGGGATCCCTCACCAGGGGGAAGGCCACGGTCAGCAGGAACACGCCTCCGAAGGAACTCTTCAGGTTGCCCAGGCGGAACCCGCCGCCCAAATCCAGGTAGGTGCGGCTCCACTGCCCCGTGTCCACCCGGCGAATCGCGGCGGCATCGGCATAGACCACGAAACCCAGTTGGAGAATCCCCAGCAGATTGAGTTGGGTCGTGACCCGTTCTTCCAGGGAGACCATCCAGCGTCGGTCCCCCAGCCACATGTGGTTGCCGTAGCCCCGAAGGCCATCCAGGCCCCCCAGGTAGAGGTGGTTCTGGGGATCCGGTCGGTGAACGGCATCCACTTGCACCAGGGCCGCCTGGGTCTGCATCGGAAAACCCTGGTAATAGGCTCTGAAGGTGCCATTCACGCGCCCGTCCTGCCATCCGCCCGATTCCAGCCGCGCCTCCCACTGGGTTTCCAACAGCAGCAGAGTCGGGGGCGCCGGGGCCCAGCCCTTGGAGGCGGAGGCCCGCAGGAATGGCGCGTTCACGTCACTGCCCAGCGCCTTCAGATACCCGCCGAATTCCACCTTGGCTTCCCAGCCCAGATTGAAATCCTCGGTGTGGGTCATGCTGGCCATGTCCCGATAGGGGCGGAAGCGATCCTCCGAGAGGCTCCACGCGACATGCACCCCCCTGAGATTCCGGTCGGGGGGAATCCCCGTGGGAAGGCTTCCTACCTCCAGCACCTGAGGGTTCCCGAAGCGGGTCCGCTTCAGCTCCAGGCCGCCCCCGAGGCGAATGGCTCGGGAATCCGTGACGGAGGCGGCCCAGGATCCTCCCAGCCGCAGATCGTCCCGGCGGGCCCCGAAGGCATAGGCCGCGCGCTGCTGGTTGTAGATGGTTTCGATCGAATCGGAAGCCGACAGGTGGAAAGCCATGGACCAGGGCGTATCCAGTCGGCGGTAGGGCCGGGTCAGGTCGAGCATCCGGGTCTTTCCATCCGAGAGTGCCTGGTATCGGGAGTTCAGGGTCCAATCGCTGCCCAGGAACTGCCGATCCGTGTAGAGCAGCGTGTCGGTGGACCGTTCAGGCTCCTTTTCGTGGCGGAGGGTCAGATACTTGCCGAGGCCCAGGAGATTGGCCTCCCGCAGGGTGAACCCCAGGGATCTCTGGTCGCCCACCTGGGAGAACGAGACGCTGGCCTTGAGGGTCCATGCGTCCTGGGTGCGCACCACCGCATGCACGGCCCCCGCTTCGTCGATCCTGGGTTCGATGACCGCATCCTTCAGGAAACGGAAGGATCGAAGGGCTCGTTCGATCTCATGGATGCTCCGGGCATTCACCGCATCGCCCGCCCTCAGGGGCACCTCCCGACGAATGACCCGCTCCCGAGTCTCGATGTGAAGGACATTGACCACTCGCCCCAGCCAGTGGTCCTCGTGGGGGCGAGAGGGATCGAAGACATCTCCGACCTGGTATTCAACGCTGGCCAAGCAGGCGCCCTTGCGTTCGAGTTCTTCCCAGGTTGGCGTTGCTTGCTGGGCGGTGATCGTGGCAGAGGCCAGCAAGGCTGCCATGCCCCGAAGATGGAGCGCCACCCACCGCCCTACACGCCATCGTCCAGGGCAGCCACTTCGCCCCGCCGAAATCGGCTGGGGGCATCCACCTTTCTGGTCCCTCTGGAAAAGCCTTGGCACGCGTATCCCGAAACAAGAATCCCGTTGCACGAATTGCTGTTCTTGCAAGATGCGCCCGTTCAGGGGCGAATCAACCCAAATCACTTCTCACTCCCCGCAGTCGGAACGGGAAAACGTCTACCTTCGTCCGGGTGGAAATGGCACCACACGGCTTTTCCCTGCACCCTGCTCCACCCGCCAACCTTGGGGCACCGCAACCACCCGCAGGCCGCCACTTGGCCCCGTGCTGAAAGTGGGGATCCTCCCAAAGGTTTCCAGAGTCTGGGGCGATGGAAACTCAAACCGGTTGTTGCGCCCAACCGTGAACACCGCCAATTCGGGGGCGAGGGCCGCGATCCAGGCGGGATCGGAGGCCGAGGCGCCGCCGTGGTGTCCGGGCTTGAGCAGGCGGTGCGCGCCGCTCGCGCCGGGATCGCCCAGATCCAGTAGATCCCTCTCCTGGATGGCCAGAGCATCGCCCATGAGCCAGAGTTCCCGATCCCGCCAGCACACCCGCAGAGCCTGGGAGATCATGTTGGCATCGGGCAGATCGAAGGGCTTGGGCGGCCACCGCACCT
>JAYREN010000124.1:0-10140 GCA_041908845.1 Holophaga sp.
CAGGACGTTGCGGCCTTTGTGGCCCAGGTTCACCTGGACGGCATCGGCGAGCTTGTTCACGCCGCGCAGGATCGCCTGGCGGGCATCTTCGGCATAGACAATGGATTTTGCGGACATTCTGAATCTCCTTTGAAGGTTCGGTGCTTACTTGACGATGGCCAGGATCTCGTCTTCGCGAACGATGACATGGTCGACGCCGTCGATCTTGACCTCGGTACCGGTGTACTTGCCGATGAGCACCTTGTCGCCGGCCTTGACGGACATGGGCACGCGCTTGCCGTTGTCGTCGAACTTGCCTTCACCCACGGCCACGACCTCGGCCTCCATGGGCTTTTCCTTGGCGGTGTCGGGGATGATGATGCCGCCCTTGACGGTCTCGGCGGCTTCGACGCGCTTCAGGACAACGCGGTCATAAAGGGGTGTGATGGACATGAATACCTCCACGGAAAGGGTCCCCCATCGGGGCCGCTGTTAGCACTCACTACCAGCGAGTGCTAATCTAGCGCACCCAACGGGCCTGTCAAGCAGATTCTGACAGCATGTTGCGTTTTTTTAGTCATGTATTATCATATTTTCTTCTCTTCGAATCACCATTTTGGGAAAGGAGATTTGCCTTCAGCTCAAACCCCTCCGCGGGTTTACGCTAAGTACATGAATGCACTCCCTACCCTTCTGGAACTGCAGGGCCTCCACGAAAACCTGAAGGTGATCCAGCGTGATTTGACGGCCTTCCCCCCGGACATGGCTAGGCTCGACACGGAGTTGAAGGCCATCACCAAGCGCCAGGAGGCCGCCGTCAAGGAGCGGGCGGAGGCCGCTGCCAAGGTCGGGTCGCTGGGTGGCGAATTGAAACTGGCGGAGAAGCTGGAAGAACACGCCAAGGCCGCCCTCAAGCAATCCACCCACAAGGTGCAGTACACCGCGGCCATTCGGGAACTGGACGAGCGGGAGCGGCAGAAGGCTGCGGTAACGCGACCCTTGAAGGAAGCCGACGCGAAGATCCAGGCCCTCGACAAGGAACTGGCCGAGCTCGAAGCCCGGCGATCCCAGGTCCAGGCCCAATTCGACGAGCTTCATCAGATCTTCCTGTCGGAGCACGAAAATCAAGTGGCGGCCCGGGATCTCCACCAGACCCGCCGCGCCGAACTGGAGGCCATGCTCGACCCACTGGCACTCTCGCGCTTCAACAAGCTCATCCTGCAGCGCCAGGGGCGGGCCGTGGTGCCCGTGGAGAACGGCAACTGCACCGGGTGTCGCACGAAGCTGCGAATCCCCCTGCTCTCTCAGTTGCGCGAACAGGGCACCCTGCCCTGCGAGTTCTGTCAGCGGATCCTCTACATCCCGTCCTCGCAATGACGAACCTGATTGACCACATCCAGGCGATTCGGACCCGTGTCAGGGTCGCCTGCGAGGGCTGTGGCCGGGTGCCGGGGTCCATCGAGATCCTGCCCGTCTCCAAACGCCAGCCCGTGAGCCTCATCCGTGAAGCGGGTGAACTGGGGTTCGACCGTTTTGGCGAGAACTACGTGCAGGAGGGCAGCGCCAAGGCCCTGGAGCTCCCCCACCTGAGCTTTGTGCTGACCGGCCCCCTGCAGCGCAACAAGGCCAAGGCCGCCCTCCAGGCATTTCAGGAGATCTACAGCCTGGATCGCCCCGAACTGGCCACCCGCCTGCGCCACCTGGCCGAAGAACTGGACCTGGTGCGAAAAGTGTGGATCCAGGTGGACCTCTGGGGAGAGACCACCAAGATGGGTGGATGCCCCGAGGAGGATCTCCCAGAGCTCCTGGCCGCCCTCGGCGACGATCCCCGCCTTCCCCTCCAGGGTTTCATGGCCATTCCCCCTCCGGGAATGCCCGAGGCCTTCGCGGCGGTGACGCGACTTCGGGACCGCTGGCGGGACCGCCTGGGCCTGCCCCTCAGGATCAGCATGGGGATGAGCGATGATCTTGAAGCCGCCATCGCCGCGGGCAGCGACCAAGTACGCATCGGCACCGCTTTTTTCGGATCCCGCTCACTGGCCCCCTAGGTTTTTGGAAACAACGGCCCCACTCAGAGCCACGAAGGCCAATGGCGCCCAGCCCAACCCCCTAAAGCCGGAATCGACCAATATTCAGCCCCCAGCACCTTTCCGTCGATAGAGGAAAACGGTCCCAGGTTTTCGTTCGAGGAGCCCCACATGGAATTCTGGAAGCGTCTCAACATCCGCAAGAAGCTTCTCTACTCGATCCTGGCCCTCACGGCGCTGCTGGCCCTGACGGCAGGGGTCTTCGCCGGATGGACCCTGAAGTCCGCCCAAACCAATGCCCAGTGGCAGAAGGGCCTCAGCCTTGCCTCCATGACCGGCGAGAACATCAAGGCCTTCCTCCAGATCGATCAGAGCGATTCCATGGTCAAGGGCATGGAGAGCCTCGGCAAGGATCCGGACGTCTCCCTAGGCATGGTGGTCGGCGTCGACGACAAGAAGGTCGCCACCGTGAAGGCAGCCAAGAAGTTTGGCAAGGGGGAAGCCCTCGAGCCCAAGGACTTCATCAAGGAAGTAGGCGAGGGCAGTCCCAGGTTCGAGAAAAACGGCTACCGCATCGTTGTTTCCCATCTGATGGACGGCGCCAACGAAGTTGACAATGCCATGGACCCCGGCAAAAAGTGGTACCAGGTGGTGGTCATGAATACGGCAGCCATCGACAAGGAGATCACCAAGGGCATTGTGATGATGTTCGTGCTTGGGCTGGTCATGCTGGCCCTGGGATTGGGCGCGGCCCTGCTGCTCGGCAATGCAATCGTCAAACCCCTGGAAGTCATCCAGCAGAGCATGCGGGACATCTCCGAGGGTGAAGGCGACCTCACCGCACGCCTGGAAGTCAGCGGCGAAGACGAGATCGCCCAGCTCTCCAAGCACTTCAACCATTTCGTGGGCAACATCCAGAGCATCGTCCAGCAGGTGATCGCCATCTCCACCAACATCGCCTCCGGCTCCCTGCAGATGACGGCAGGCATGTCCGAGATGGCCTCCACCGCCGATGCCATCGCCCATACCGCCGAGAACCAGAAGTCCAGTGTCGGACAGGCCACCGATAGCGTAGGAACCATTGCCAGTTCGTCCAAGGTGATCTACTCCACCGTCTCCGATGCCCTCAAGGTGTTTGACCAGGCCCAGAGCGCTGGAACCAAGGGCGGCACCGCGGTGGACGCCGCCGTTACGGGCATGCAGGCCATCAACCAGAACTCCAAGCAGATCGGCAACATCCTCACGGTCATCACGGAGATCGCCAACCAGACCAACCTGCTCTCCCTCAACGCCGCCATCGAAGCCGCCAAGGCCGGCGAACACGGCAAGGGTTTCGCCGTGGTGGCCGAGGAAGTCCGCAAGCTGGCCGAGCGCAGCGCCCAGGCAGCCAAGGAAATCACCGCTCTGATTCAGACCAGCAGCAAGAACATCGAGGATGGCACCAGCATGGTGAACACGGCGGGCACGGCTCTCCTGAACATCCAGGAGGCCATCACCGCCAGCGCCGAACGCATGAAGGCCATCGGCAGCCAGAGCCAGACCCAGAGCCAGGACAGCTCCAAGGTCGTGGGCGCCATGGGCGAGCTCTCCGGTATCGCCGAGCAGAACGCCGCCGCCACGGAGCAGATGGCCGCGACCATCCGCGAGACCACCCGCACCGTGGACGAGCTCAGCAAGCTGGCCGAAAGCCTGAACACCCTAGTCTCGAGGTTCAAGGTCTGAAGCCCTTCCCAGAGCAATCGAAGGAACCCCGCAGGCCAAGTTGGCTGCGGGGTTTCCTTTTCAGCCCTTCTTCAGACTCACCACAACCTTGGCATCCCCACCATCCTCGCCCCCCAGCTCCGGGTTCTGGGCCGTGCGGGTCCGGGCCAGCAGCGAGCCCACACGGATCATGTCCATGGCGCGAACCGCATAGGCCTGGCTAAGCTCGCCATCCACCTTGAGGAAGACCTTGCGTCCGTTGAGGGGCTGGAGCATCAGTGCGGGCGCTAGGCGCTCCGGCAAGGCCTCCCAGGAAACCTGTTCCTGCTGCAAATACAGTTTGCCTGCCCCGTCGAGACTCACCACCAGAGGCGTAGGCGGCTTGGGTCCCCGATCCTCTGCCGTGCGCGGGAGAACCGCCTTGGTCACCTTGCCCAGGGCGGGCACCATCACGATGAAGATGATCAGCAGCACGAGCACGATATCGATGAGGGGCGTTACGTTGATGTCGGATCTGGCGCCAGTCTTCATGAGAGACCTCCTTCGGTGGGTTGGGATTGATCGGAGGCAGTGACCGCCGAGACCACCTCGGCGCCCGCCTCGCGGCAGAGATCGAAGAGCGCCTGAATGTGGCGGAAAGAGAGCCTCCCGTCCGCCTTCAGATACACCTGGGCATTGGCTTTTTGGGCGAGTTTTGCCTGGAGCGCCGCCACCAGCGCGCGTCTTCCGGACTCCGAATCGAAGGCAAGCGTCAGAGTCTCGCCCTTCCCTGCCTCCAGTTGCACCCTGCCAGGGCCCGTCTCCGAGCCTGCGAGGACCAAGGAAATGGGCTCACCAACTCCTTCCCGCGGGATCGCATGCTTGGCCGTTGGCAACCGAACAGAAGCATCTACGGCTGGAACCATCACGATGAACAGAATGAGCAGGACGAGGACTACATCCACCAGAGGTGTGACATTGGGACTCGACTTGAGTCGACCTCTTTCCGCTGCGCTCTCCATACGCCCTCCCATCCGCTCCAGCAGGCAGGCCGAAGGCCAGCAAACCCGCTGTGGTTCGCACGCCCCTTGCCGGGCCATTCCATGACCCAAATGCAACGCGAGGCCGAAACCCGTTGGCTCCGGCCTCACCTGCGTTTCGCAAAGATCGTTTGGTTATACGATGGCCCCCGGAGGTCCTGGGTCAAGGTGGTGTGGGAGATATTACAAGGGCCTGATAATTGAGCCCCAACGCAATCCCAGCGTCACACAACTCGAACATTGCCCCTGGGCTGGCACTACAACGTCACGACTTGTCCATCACGCAAAAAAACGAAAGGCCGCAGGAATCTGCGGCCCCTCGTTTCAAACGACCTGCTTGCAATCAGGGATTGCGCTTCTTCACCGAGGTGGCGATCTTGATGTCGCCGCCGTCCAGCCCACCCCATTCGGGTTTGGCTGCGGTTTCCTTCTTGGCGCGGTTCGAGGCCTGACGGACCTGATCGAGCACATTGACCACGGCCTGGTAGGGCACTTCTTCGTCGATCTTTACGAAGACCTTGCGCATTCCCGCGGGCTGCAGCTGCACCACGGGGGTGAGCCGGTTAGCAATCTCGTTGAGTTCCATAGCTTCGCTCTGGAACTTGAAGACGTAGGCCTTGTTGTCGGCCGTAGGGTCCACTTCCACCACCAGAGGCGGATTCTTGGGATCCGGTGGGGTAGGCTTGTCCATCTTCACGACCTGGGGTACCACCACCGGCATGGACTTGGACATGCCAGGCACCATCACGATGAAGATGATGAGGAGCACCAGCACGATGTCGATCAGCGGCGTTACGTTGATGTCGGACTTCGCGTGACCGCCGCTCATTTCGACTCCTCCTTGGCCTTGTCCTCACTGGTGACGATGGAGGCCTCGTCGGCCCCGCCCTCACGGCAGATCTGGAAGAGCTTGTCCACGTGCTTGTAGGGCAGGTCCGCATCCGCCTTGACGAATACGCGCTTGTCCGACAGATAATCCGTGGAGGCCTTGATGAACCGAACCAGGGAGGCGCGACCCTCATCCGTGGTCATGTCCCAGCCCTTGACGCCCTTACCTTCGCGCTTGGCGTTCTCGTCGTCCAACTGCACGAAACCGGGAACGAGTTCACCCGTCTTGGCGAATTTTTCGTTGTCGCGACCGAGCATCAAATTCAGGTATTTGGCGCCCTGTTCGGTCTGGGGTTTTTCAGAATGCTTGGCAAGAGGCAGCTTCACAGCAGCGTTCACAGCGGGCGTGATCACGATGAAGATGATCAGCAGCACCAACACGATGTCCACAAGGGGCGTAACGTTGATGTCTGATTTTACGCCACCGCCCTTACCGCCAACGTCCATACCCATAGGTATCTCCTTTGAGTTGGGCGCGGGGGGTTTTGATCACCCCCCGCGCGGGGTGGAAGGGAAACTAGTTCTGGCTCTCCCGACGGATGAACTCGTCGATCATCTGGGAAGCAGCATTGTTGATGTTGGTGATGGTCTTGTCCTGCAGGTTGGTGAAGTAGTTGAAGATCCACACGGCGGGGATGGCGACGATCAGACCGAGGGCGGTGGTGCCGAGGGCCTCACCGATGGAGCCGGCCAGCGCGTTGATGTCGCCGGCGCCCTTCTCCTTCAGGGTGGAGAACACGGCGATGATGCCCCACACGGTGCCGAGCAGGCCGATGAAGGGGGAGGCGGAAGCGATGGTGGCCAGGGTGCCCATGCCCTTCTTGAGGAGCTCGGTCACTTCGGCGGTGCCACGGACGATGGCGCGCTCAACGGGCTGAATCACGTCGTGGTTCTCGTGGAGAGCCTTGAGCTGCTTCTCGTACTGGAAGATGTCGAGGCCGTGCTTGAGCACCAGGGCGATGTGGCTCTTGTTGTGGGTGGTGGCGGCGCGACGGGCGGCCTCGAAATCACCACGGCGAAGGGTGTCCATGAAGAGCTTCAGGAACTTGCGGGAGGCGGCGCCGCTCTGGGCATACATGATGCCGCGCTCGACGGCCATGTAGACCTGGAGGGCCAAGAGGAAGAGCAGGACGGCGATGATGCCCTTGTTGAAAGGCGTGGCGGCAGCCCAGATTTCCTTGGGGCCGAAGGCGTTGCCGGACAGCAGGCCGAAGTTGACGGTATCGAGGAGGAAGTTCATTGGGTTTCCTTATGGAAAGGGAAGGAGAAGAAGGTTAGACGAAGAAGAATCGGTTCAGATCTGCGACTAGCGCAGGCGGAAAGGCATCGTCAGCTTGAACTTGGCGGTCTGGGGCACGCCGTTAAGCATGGCCGGCTCGAACTTCCACTGCATGGCGTAGTTCTCGGCGGCGGGGCGCAACTGAGGCGGGCCGTCCAGCGCCTGGGCCTTGATAGGCACGCCATCCACACCGATGGTGATCTCCACCACCACCGTGCCCTGGATCTTGGCGATCTTGGCGAGGGGGGGATAGGGAGGCGCAGGGGGCTGGTACTTGATCTTGATCTGGCTGAAGTCGAAGTCCACCACGCGACCGGTGCTGGATCCGGCCACCACCATACCCGTACCACCGACACCACCGCCGGCCACGGCGGGACCGCTGCCACCGGGCTGACCACCCTGGCTCGCATAGGCCATGGAGAGATCCTGCTTGGGCAGTTCGCGGGGCGCGATCTCAGGCACGATGTCCTGGTTGGTGAGGGGCGGCGGCGGCGGCGCATCCTGGCGCTCTACCCGGGGTGCCGCGGGGCGCGCAGCGGGAGCTGGCGGCGGCGGTGGGGGAGGCGGCGGCGGCGGCGCGTCTTCCTGCTCCTGCAGATCGATGCCCACGGTGGCCTTGACCACCTGCTTGCCCACGGCGGTCTGAGTGGCCAGGAAATAGGCCAAGCCCCCGAACACGGCGTAGCTGGCCAGGGTCAGGGGAACGGTCACCAGGGGATTCGCGCGGTGAAGGGAACCATTCCCCTCCGAGAGCGAGGCCCGGTAGACCTGATCCTCCAGGTTCCCTGGAGTTCCCCCTTTCGGAGGAGGGTTGGGGTTGGGGTCTTTGCTCATGCGACTCCCGTAGAAAACATGAAAGTTGAAAAAAAATTGGAGCCGAACCCGCTTGTCGACTGGTTCGGCTCAAGAACTAACAAGGAAAGAACTGGGGCGTGCCCAGCGGCTAAGATGACAAGCGGAGGCAGGCCCGTCAAGACCCCAATCCCTTCCGGATGCAGAATTGACGCCCTTTCTCGCATTTTTTCCATCGGCGTGACACAGCTTCCCCGTCCCGCCTTTTTTTCGTGACCCTGCCTCAGGAATCTCTGGAATCGTCATGCCTCTGTCACAACACTTTCGCTTTCATCCCGAGTCACCCACCGCCGAAATGGCGCCTCAGGCGCGCGCCGGCTGTTTTTCTACGTGTCATGGCATCGTCGCCACTCCCGCCTTCATGCCTGTGGGCACTCAAGGAACCGTGAAAGGTGTGACCCCCGCCCAACTCGAGGAGATCGGCCCCCAGGTCATTCTGGGCAACACCTATCACCTGGGGCTGCGCCCTGGCGATGAGCTGGTGGCCAAGCTCGGCGGCCTCCACGCCTTCATGGGCTGGCACGGGCCAATCCTTACGGACTCCGGCGGTTTTCAGGTGTTCTCCCTTTCTTCCATGCGCAAAATCACGGAAGAAGGTGTGGCCTTCCAGAGCCACATCGATGGCTCCCGCCATTTCCTGAGCCCCGAACGAAGCATGGAGATCCAGCGCAACCTGGGCTCGGATATCGTCATGGCCCTGGACGAATGTCCGGCGGGCCGCCTGGAGCGCTCCAAACTTGAGGCCTCCATGGCCCGCACCACCCGCTGGCTCAAGCGCTCCCGCGACTACCCTCTGGCCGAGCATCAGGGCCTTTTCGCCATCAATCAGGGCGGCACCCATCTGGATCTGCGCAAACGCCACCTCCTGGAGATCCTCGACCTGGATGCGAAGACGCCCTTCCAGGGCTTCGCCGTGGGGGGCCTGAGCGTCGGTGAACCCAAGGAAGAAATGAACGCTACCCTGGCGGAGTTTGTCCGCGCCCTGCCCTCGGACCGCCCCCGGTACCTCATGGGCGTGGGTACGCCCGAGGATCTGCTATTCGGCATCGAGCAGGGGGTGGATCTCTTCGACTGTGTGCTGCCCACCCGGGAGGCCCGCCATGGCCGCCTGCTGACCTCCAGGGGCCGGATCAACATCAAGAACGCCCGCCACAAGGAAAGTGCCGAGCCCCTGGACCCCGACTGTAGCTGCTACACCTGCCGAACTTTCTCCCGGGCCTACCTGCACCATCTACTCAGGGCCGGGGAGCTTTTGGCATCCACACTCAACAGCATCCACAACCTGAGCTACACTGTGGGGCTCACCCGCGCCGCAAGGCTGGCTTTGCTGGAGAACCGATTCCCGGACTTCGCACGCCGCACGCGGGAAAACTGGCAAACCGAGGAGCCTTGAATGTTCTTAGCCCTTCTTCAAACCCCCGCCGGAAACCCCATGCTCATGCAGCTCCTGCTCATCGGCGGCATGGGCGCCCTGTTCTACTTCCTGCTGATCCGCCCCCAGAACAAGGCCCGCAAGGCGATGGAAGAGCGTCTCTCCAAGCTCAAGGCCGGCGACGAAGTGCTGCTGGGTTCGGGCCTCTACGCCACCATCGACCGGGTCGAGGACAAGTTCATATACCTGAAGCTCGGCACCACCGTAGTCAAGGCCCGCCGCCAGGCCGTCGTGGCCCTGGCTGGCGAAGCCGCCCCCGAGCAGAACTGATCAGCATGACTTCTGGAACGGCGCGGGGAGCTTCCCCGCGCCTCCTCTGTTGGAGCACCCCGTGACCAAGCGGAGTTTTTGGCGCCTTTTCGCAACGCTCGCCATTTGCGGCGTCTGTGCGTTTTTCTTCATTCCGACTTCCAAGATCCGGCTGGGCCTGGATCTCAAGGGCGGAGTCCATTTCGAGCTGGAAGTCCAGAGCCACGAGGCCCTGGAAGCGGATCTACGGGATACCCGGGACCAGGTACAGCTCGCCCTCCAGCAGGAGAAGGACCTTCCCGCCCTCGCCGTCAAACTGAACGGTGACGTGCTGGAAGTCCCCGATGTTCCGGCCGAGATGAAGGACCGGGTCGAAAAACTCATCAAGAAACACAGCCGGGGCTATGCCATCTCCTCCGCCGGCAATGGGCTCACGCTGTCCCAGACGTCCTCCTTGCAGAGTGAACTGAAGGAAAGCGCGAGCGCGCGCGCCCTCCAGATTATCGACAAGCGCATCAATTCCTTCGGCGTCGCCGAGCCCGAGATCACCCGCACCGGTGCCGAACGCAACCGCATCGTGGTGGAACTCCCCGGTGTGGGCGAGGCTGAACGAGAGCGCATCAAGAATCTGCTCTCGACCCCCGGCAACCTCGAGAAGCGCCTGATCGCCAAGCAGAGTACCCCTCGGGGCTACGCGACCCGCGAGCAGGCCCT
>JAYREN010000125.1:0-9850 GCA_041908845.1 Holophaga sp.
CGTAGCTCTGGTAGATGTCGGCGAAGACTACCTTGCCTTCGGCCACGGATTGCACGGTGGCGCCGGGTTCGGTGCTGATGAGCAGGCCGGACTGGAGGGTCTTGGTCTTGAAGCGGGGGTGGAGTTGTTCGCCGAAGCCCTGGGCCAGGGTGCCCTCGGCGGGGCGGGGCAGCTCACCCTTCAGGCTGGGGAAGCTGGTGGTGGCCTCGAAGGCCTCGGTGCGGCTCTTTCCCAGCAATTGGGAGAGCATGCGCTCCAGCTGCAGGGCCTCTTCGGCCAGTTCCGCCTGGATTTCCCGCTGCCTGGATTCGTCCTGGCGCAGGCCGTCGAGAAATCCCTGCAGGCGCGCTTCGTTGGCGCGCAGGTCCAGCTGGAGCTGCGCGGATTCCCGTTCTTCCTGGGCCAACCGCTGGAGCGCCGCCTGGAGATCCTTCTCCCGCTGCAAAAGGTCGCCCTGGAGGCGCTGGACCTGCTCCAGCTTTCGGCGCTGCTGGTTGCGCCAGTATTCGAGATAGCGGCCCCGCACCAGGAATTCGTCGAAGTTCTCGGTGGAGGGGAAGAGCCCCAATCCGCCCAGGGGGCCGAGGGCCTGCATCCACCGGATCTGCTTTCGGATTTCGCCTCTCAGGCGAAGGATTTCTTTGTAGATGCCCTCCTTCTGGGAGGTGATCTGGAGGACTTCACCCTTGGCCTGGTCCCGCTTGAGGCGGGCGCCATCGGCCTGGGCCCGCATCCGGTCGGCCTGGAGGGAAATACTCTGGAGTTCGACGAGTACGCCCTTGCGCCGCTTCTTCAGGCCCCCCAACTGCTGATCCACCTGGGAGAGTCTCCCCTGGACTTCGGCCAGGCGCTGCTTGAGCTTGGCGGGGTCCTGGGGTGGCGCCTGGGCGATGAGGCCCGCGGCCGCCAGGGCCGAAAGAGCGGTGAACCTCACGCCTTGCTCCGCTTGGCGGCCTTTCCGGGCAGGAGCATCAATAGCATGGCGAGCAGGAGGGGACCGCCGATGGAAAGCGGAAGGGAATACCAGGCCAGGGGGTCCGTGGGGAGGACCTCGGTGGGGAAGAGGTGCCCCAGGAAGGACAGACTCTTGACCAGCGCCTTGGGAATTTCCAGATCCTGACCCCATTCGCCCACCCAGGCCAGCACCTTGCCGATGGCCGCCAGGGCGTAAGCGAGCAGGATGGCGATGCCACGGTTGGATTTGACGAGTTGAGCCAGGGCGATGGTCCATAGCAGCAGCTGAAGACCCAGGAGGAGTGCGTTCAGATCCGCCTGGAGCACTAGCGGCGCGAAGGGGGTGCCCAGCAGCCGATAGCTGGCGGCGAGCATGGGGAGCATGGCCAGCTGGCTCAGGAAGAGCCCGTGGAGCAGTCCCAGGCCCAGCCCCAGGAAGAGGCCCTTGAAGCGCTCTCCCTTGGCGGTTGCGGTGGTCCACTCCGCCACCGGCAGGAAGGCCCCCAGCAGGATGATGGCGGGAACCACCGTGTAGATGAATCGCCCCAGTCCTTGGGTGACATAGGGTTTGGCATCCTGGAGCCCCAGGGGGATCCCAGTGCCGAACACCACCAGTTGGCTGCCGTCGCCTCCGAAGCCCTGGATGCCAGTCAGTACCAGTCCAGCCAGCAACAGACAGACACAGGCCCACACGATGCGAAAAAGGCTGCTGCCAAAGCGATCCATGGGCGTCTCCTGTTTGCCTAGATTCTATCCGTCCTGACTCGAACGAGGGGGACCGCCTGCTCGCCTGTGGCGCGCTATTTCCCCCTTCTTCCGCTGCGTCTGGCATCGCCCTTGCTCGGGTTGCTTCCCTGTCCAAATAGCCGACATGCCCAAGTTTCCGCTCACTTCCAGCCCGGTTTCACCTCGCCTGCTGATCCAGACCCTGGAGCAACGGGATCCCGGTGTTTTTGTCCATTGTCTGCGGGTGGGCCACTTCGCGGCGCTCATCGGGATGCGGCTGGGCCTCGGCGAGAGCGTAGCCGTTCTCTTGGAGGAGGCGGGGCAGCTCCATGACATCGGGAAGCTGGCCATTCCCGTCTTCCTGGTGCAGAAGCAGGGCATCTTCTCACCCCAGGAATACGAGATCCTCAAACATCACGCGGGGCTGGGGGGCGCCATTCTCGAAGAGCATCACCAGTCTCAATCCTTGGTAGGCGCTGCGCGCCACCACCATGAGCGCTGGGATGGCCGGGGCTATCCCTATGGCCTGCGGGCCCAGGAGATTCCCCTGTTCGCGCAGATCACCTCCGTGGCCGACGCCTACGATGCCATGGTCTCCGGGCGTTCGTACCGCTCACGCCTTGGGCATGCCGAGGCCCTCGACGAGATCCAGCGCTGCCGGGGCGCTCAGTTCAGTCCCGAGGTGGTGGATGCCTTCCTGGCAGCGGAGTTCTGCGGCCTGGTGGCCCAGGCGGGGTGAGGTCAATCCTCCGGGCCTTCTTCCCCGATGTCCGGATCCACACCCGCCCAGCGGGCTTCGGCGGCGAAGGCTGGATCGGCCACCTGGGCCTGGAAGTCCCTCATGCGCTTTCCCCAGGGGGACGCTTCCGCGCTGCCTTCTGGCGTGAAGGGCAGCAGATCCCCCGGTGCGTCCTCCAGGCAAAGCTGGGTGAGGATGAGGCTCTGCTGGAAGCTCTCGCCCACAGGGCTGAGGTTGTCCGAAAGCTCTATCAGGTGTTCGGCCAGGTCCTCATCGCAGGTCTCCGCCATCTCCTCCAGTATCTCCACGCACTGCTCCCGGGCCTTCAGGAGTTTCTGGTGGAGCCTTTCCAGAGTCTTGGCGTCCGCATTCTTGGAGAGCGCGTGGGCCGTGTCCTCGAGATGGGGATGCAGCTTCTTGAACAGGAGTTGGAGGGCGAGTTCGGCGGGGGTCGAGGCTTCCATAGGGTGATTCTACCGGGTGTGGGGCGATTCCATTCGGTAAGCAGGAATGCCTTTCCCTGGGCAAACTGCCTGGAATAATGTGCCCAGGAGTTCCCCCATGAAACCAGAAGGCACGTCCTCCCTTGAGGTCCTGGATCCCGAGGTCATGCAGCAATTGTTGGATCTGGACGATGGCGAGCTTGGCCTTCTCAGCGAAATGTACGAACTCTTCCGGGATGACACGCCGCCCCGCATCGCCCTGCTGGAAGCCGCCATCCTGAAGAGGGATTGGGAGCAGATGGGCGACACGGCCCATGCGGTGAAGGGCGCGGCTGGCACCATGGGCGCCCCCAGGGTTCGCGCCTACGCCCAGGTGCTCGAAGCCTGGGGGCGGGCGGCGCAGTGTGATGAAGATCTGGACGGAACCATGGCGAATCTGAAGGTCGCCTTCGCGGAGGCCCTGGCGGCCCTGGAAGCCTTCATCGCCCAGCGAAAGGGCTGATCAATCTGAACGAAGGGGGAGCGACCAGGCGTTTGGCGCCTCAGCTCTCGTCGTTCGCCCCGCCGAACACCTTCACGCCCTTGGTGCCCCGAGGGGGCGCCTGATCGCTGATCTGGAGGCGGCCGTTGGCGTCCCTCCACTGGAACAGCGTGGTCGCGGGGCGATCCTGGGCAACCTGCCGCGATGAACTCGGGGAAAGGGGCGTCTCATCCAGGGCGAATCCACCCCTTCCCTTCTTTAGCAGGGCCATGGAGCCTGCGGCCTTGGGATCCGCCTGCACCAGCTTGCGGGTGTAGAGATCCATCACCTTGGGCACGTAGGCTCGGGTTTCCTGGAAGGGGGGGATGCCGTTGTGGCGGTTCACCGCGCCCTCGCCGGCGTTGTAGGCGGCGATGGTCTTGGTGAGATCGCCCTTGAAGTAGTCCAGGAGCCAGCGCAGGTACTTGGTGCCGCCCATGATGTTCTGGCGAGGATCGAAGGGATCGAGCACGCCGAAGCGCTGTGCCGTGGCGGGCATCAACTGCATGAGCCCCAGCGCGCCCACCCGGCTGCGGGCCTTGTAGTTGAAGGCGCTCTCCGCCTGGATGATGGCCCGGGCCAGGAAGGGATCCACGCCGGAGGCTTGGGCGATCTCGTCCACCATGGCCAGCAGTTCGGGGCTGCGCAGCACTCGCGCCATCTCCTGGCGGGTCACTGCGAGCCGCACATGGCCCACGCCCACATGCTTGAGGGTGAGCCCTTGGCCCTGCATGTAGCTCGGCGGCAGGTTGTTGATCAGCACACGGCCTTGGCGATCATAGTAGGTGTAAAGGTACGTGCTTCCCTTCGAGGACTTGCCCGCCGCAACCAGAGGCAGCGACAGCAGCAGGGCAACCGAAAGGCGTTTCTTCATGGGACCAGTATAGGTTGAACCGGGCCGCCGGCTCAGAGCCCCGTCAGGAAGCCTTCCACCTCCGCCCAGTCCCGGGTAAGGGGAAAGGGCGGCAGTGCGGCTCGCACCTGGGCGGCGTAGCGTTTGCCGTTGGGATCCTCGGTGGGCAGCATGAGGCGGGGATCCAGGATGCAGACCACGCCCTTGTCGGTGCGGGTGCGGATGAGACGGCCGATGCCCTGCTTGAGCTTCAGGGTCATCTGAGGCACCTGGATGCCCACGAAGCCCAGGCCCTGCTTGATGGCGTCCGCCTCGCGGATGCGGGCCTGCAGCACGGGATCGTCGGGGGGCGCGAAGGGCAGGGCAGTCACCACCACCAGACTGAGGGCATCCCCCGGCAGGTCCACGCCTTGCCAGAAACTGGCGAGGCCCAGCAGGGCGGCGTTGGGCGTGGCGCGAAAACGATCCAGCATGGCGTGGCGAGTGAGGCCTTCGCCCTGCACGAAAAAGGTCAGGCCCGGCAGGGCCGCCTCCAGGCGCGGCCTAAAGGCTGCCAGCATCTTGCGGCTGGTGAAGAGCAGCAGGGCGCGGCCTCGACTGGCCCTCATCAGACGTTCCATGGCCGCGAGGCTGGCCTCCACCCACCCCTGTTCGCCCACGCCGTCCCGGCCCGCCCGGCGCTCTGGCAGATTGGGCGGCACGAAGAGCAGGCCCTGGTTCTCGAAATCGAAGGGGCTCTCCACATGCTCGGCGCGCTCGGCTTCCTCGTTGGTCAGCCCCAGCCGAAGCTTCAGGCCGTTGAAGCCTTTGCCGTCCCGCAGGGTGGCGCTGGTGAGGATGACCGTCTCGAAGCCCCGGCGCAGATGCTGGTGGAAGAAGGGCTTCACATCCACCGGATTGGCCTTGAAGATCACGGTTTGTAGCCCTTCCCGGCTGAGGGTGCTCACCCAGCCCTCGGGCTGGGCGAAGATCTGCTCCATGCGGTCGAAGGCGGTACCGATGCGTTCGGAGAGGCGCCGCCAGGACATGTCCTCGGGCGCATCGCTCTTCTGGCGCAGGGCCAGGCGCCGCGCCTCCTTCAGGACCGTCTGCCCAGCCTCGATCCATGCCTCCACGGCATCGGCCAATCCGGCCAGGGGCAGACGCGAATCCTCGAAACCCAGGGTGCCGAATTCATGGGGCACCAGGCCCAGCAGCCTGTTCCAGGCATCCTCCCAGGGCAGCATCTGGGCCTCGAGGACGGCGCCCTCGGGATCCTTGCCACACTCGTCGGAGAGATCCCGAAAGAGCATGATCATGGCGCGGCTGGACCAGGTCTCGCTGCAGCTCTCCGTGAGCTGCTCCTCAACCTCGTGGGCCTCGTCCAGGATCAGCACCGGCGCATCCGGTAGCACCTGGCCGAAGGCGCTCTCCCGCAGCACGCGGTCGGCCAGCAGGAGGGCGTGATTCACGATGACCAGATCCGCCTCGGCCACCTGCACCCGCAGCTTGGTGAGGAAGCATTCCTCATAGCGCGGACACTGCTTGCCCGTGCAGCGCTCGACGCGGGCATTGAGGCGGTCCCAGAGCTCGGATTCGCCCTCGCCGAAACGGCCCAGTTCCTCCCGATCCCCCGTGAGCGTTTCCTTGGCCCAGCGGGGCAGGGCCTGCCAGAGGCCGAAATCCTGCCGGGCGATCTCCGAAGGCGGACTGCTTTCCAGCGCCTCCCAGGCGGTCTTGCACAGGTAGTTGGAGCGGCCCTTGGCCAGCACGGCCTTCACGTCCATCCCCAGGATGCCCCGGGCCCGGGGCAGATCGTCGTCTAGCAGTTGCCGCTGGAGCTGCTTGGTGCGGGTGGCCACCAGCCCGCCTCGATGGCCTGGAGGAGGCCGTCCGGGCGCGCATCGGCCTCCCCGCCCGCCTGTCGCCAGGCCGAGAACCGCGCCTCGCCTTCCTTCACCGCGTCGAACACCAGCTCCGCCATGCGCCGCTGGCCGGGGCGCTCCTCGGCCCCCGGGAAGCAGCTGAAGATCCGCCCCTCGGGTGGCGCGAAGGTCGGATCCATCGGGTGGCGACCGCGGGATCGCGGAGCTGGATGGGGTGGGTTCGCCATTCCGTAAGCATGACGGAAAGAGGCGGAAAAAGGGCGAATTGTGCGGCGGTATCGGGGCGGGGATGATGAAAGAGAGCTCGTGAGGTCCCATGTCCTGCTCCTTCGCCCTTCCCCTGATCGCCATGGCCCTGGCCGCGCATCCCGGCGGGGCCGCCGAACCCTGGGCGGGCCTGGTTCTCCCCTTCCGACAGATGGACGTGCCCGCGCCGGTATCGAGCCGCCTGGTGGAGCTGAAGGTGAAAGAGGGAGAGGCCGTGAAGGCGGGGCAGCCCCTGGCCCAGCTGTACGCCGGTGCGGAGGAACTGGAACTGCAGCGCGCCAAAATTCTGCTGGAGCGTCGGGAATTCGAGGCCAAGGGCGCCCGACGGCTCTACGATGGCAAGGTCATTCCCGAGGCCCGGGCCCTGGATGCCCGCCTTGAGCTGGAGCTGGCCCGGATCCAGGTCGAGACCGCCGCCGAACAGGTTCGCCTGCGCACCCTCCTGGCTCCCATCGATGGGCAGGTGGTCGAGGTGCGGCGGGAGCTGGGCGAGGCCGTCGCGGCTTCCCAGCCGGTGTTCCGCATCCTGGATCTGAGCCGGGTGTACGTGCAGTGCGCGGTCAACGCCGAGGCCATCGGCCGCCTGGGGGTGGGGCAGAAGGTGGCCGTGCGGTTTCCCCAGATCCAGGGCCTGCCTTCGGTGCAGGGAGACCTCGTGCTGGTGGATCCCTGCGCCGACGCCGCCGGGCTCTTCCGGGTGAAGGTGCTGGTGGAGAACCCGGACCGGAGGCTCCGGGCGGGGCTCAAGGCCCTGGTGGAGCCACCCCAGGTTCCCTGAATCCGGCGGTCGGGTGGTCCCATTGCCACGAGGATGTAAAAGTACGAATGAGTTCGTTGACAGCTACGAATGGGTTCGTAAACTGGCTTCATTCCCCCGGAGTGCCCATGTCCCAGCCCCCGATCCGCCCTTCCGATGGTGAGCTCGCCATCCTGCGGGTGCTCTGGAGCCGCGGCCATTCGACCGTTCGCGAGGTGCACGACGAGCTGTTGAAGGACCGGGACATGGGCTATACCACCGTGCTGAAGCTCATGCAGATCATGGTGGAGAAAGGCCTGGTGACGAGGGACGAGTCGACGCGCACCCACGTGTACCAGGCCGCGCAGGGGGAGGAGCGCACCCAGGCCTGCCTCCTGAAGGATCTTCTGCAGAAGGCCTTCGAGGGCAGCGCCCGGTCGCTGGTGGTCCGCGCCCTTTCCGAAACCCAGGCCGACGAAAAAGAACTGGACGAGATCCAGGCCTACCTCGACCAGCTGCGGAGGAACCGCCCGTGAACGAACTGCTGCTGAATCCCGTGGTCCTGCGCGTTGGAGTCATGGTCTTCCATGCGCTCTGGGAACTGGCGCTGGTGGGGTTCCTGGCCTGGGGCACACTCGCCCTGCTTAGGCGGCGCTCGGCGCAGGCTCAGTACCTCATCGCGTGCGCCTTCCTCGGGGCAATGCTGGCGGCACCGATCGTCACCATCTTTCTGGTGATGCCAAGTGCCGAGGCTCCGACGACGGTGGTTGTGGCCGCCGGCGGAATGACGGTTCCCGTGGAAGGGCTGGAGGCGATGACCCTCCGCTGGACCCTGGTCCGGCTGATGCCCCTGGCCCCCTGGCTGGCCTTGCTCTGGTTCACGGGGGCCGCGCTGATGCTGGCGCGGTTGGGAACCGGCCTCTGGTGGCTGGAACGGCGGTACCTCGCCGAGGCCCAGCCGGCGCCGGACGTTTGGCAGTCGGCCTTGGATGATCTGGCGCGGCGCCTCGGGCTCGCACCGCGGGTACGCCTCAAGGTGTCTGCCTGGGCGGATTCTCCGCTGCTGATCGGCTGGCTCAGGCCCGTGGTTCTCCTGCCCGCCTCCGCCCTGCTGCATCTTCGCCCCGAGGCGCTGGAAGCGGTCCTGGCCCATGAACTGGCCCATGTCCGCCGACGGGACTACCTGGCCAACCTCCTGCAGAGCCTTGCGGAGGCCTTCCTCTTCTTCCATCCCTGCGCCTGGTGGCTTTCAGGCCGGATCCGGGAACTGCGTGAGCATTGCTGCGATGACACTGCGGCCGCTCTCTGCGGCGATCCCCTGGTTCTGGCCGAGGGGCTCTCCGCCCTGGAATGCCTGCGGCGCAGGATCCAACCCGACCCCGAACCGGCCCTGGCGGCCGCAAAAGGAAAACTCATGTCCCGCATCACCCGACTCTTCCGGCCTCAGGATCTTCCCGTATCCCAAGGCCATGGTCTCCTCTGGACGCTCCTGGGGGCGTCCCTGCTGGGGGCCGCGACCCTGACAGCCCAGCATGCCGCCGGGCCCGAGGCAAAGGGGCCCGGCGCCACCGTGCAGATCCTCGCGGCTGCGAGGGGTGAATCGAAGGCCGATGGCGTGCAGGAATTCGATTTCGCGAAGATCAAGGTCGCCCATCAGCCCCCGGCGCCCGCCTATCCCGCGGAGGCCAAGCTCCAGAAGATCCAGGGCACCGTGGTCGTGGAATTGACCGTGGACGAAGCGGGCGCACCGGTGGAGGTGAAGGCCCTGGAGGGGCCCGAGGCTCTCGCGCCCACAGCGGTCGAGTACGCCAAGAGCTGGCGCTTCGAACCCGCCCGGGTGGATGGCAAGGCCGTGAAGGCCCGCTTCAGGCTCAGCATGCCCTTCCGCCTGCGGGAGGATGCGCCGGTGGGCAAGACGAGCAAGGGCAAGGCGGACACGACGCCCGGGCTCGCCCAGGACACCGCTTTTTCCAGGATCAAGGTCGCCTACCAACCCCCCGCCCCCGCCTACCCGGCCGACGCGAAGCTCGCCAAGATCCAGGGCACGGTGGAGGTCGAGATCATCGTGAACGAGCAGGGCGTCCCCGTGGGCGTGAAGGCCCTCAGCGGACCCGAGGAATTGCGGCCCACGGCGTTGGGCTATGCCGAGGACTGGCGTTTCGCACCCTTCAAAGTCAAGGGCAAGGCCGTCAAGGCGCGCTTCAAGCTGAGCATGCCCTTCAGGCTTCGGTAGCGAGGCCTGATCCACCGAACGGAGCCCCTGGCGGGCTCCGATTCATGTCGGGAGTGATTTGATTGCAGATTATATTATTTTGATTTGGTAGTCGTGTTATTGTAGTAATTATGAATTAAAATATCAATAAATACTGCTCCTAACAGCGAGTGATTTGCCTCATATTTTCGCTGCGATTTCAAAATAAATTAAATTATGCCTTCTCGGATCATGCTGTCCGGCTCGTATCTCCGGCTCACAAACTGCACAGCCGGGGACGGCCTTCCGCTTGATGGGCGGGTGGCGGGCAAGGCGAATCACGGTCTCATCAGGGGGCTTCTCAGGAAGGGAAACTCTAGGGTGTGTTTGCAAAGTTCTTCCAACCATGAATGATTGGGTTGTACTTTGTAGTCAAGTTTTGTAAACAGGTTCTTTAGGCGTGGAGCCTGTGTCCCGTCAAGTGGTGTAGGAAGCCCGGCGTAGCCGGATCCGTAAGGTTGTCAAAGTACGGCTGCTGATCGTCAGGCTGTGGGCG
>JAYREN010000126.1:0-9792 GCA_041908845.1 Holophaga sp.
CCAAGGGCGGCAAAGTGGGCCTCTTCGGCGGCGCCGGGGTGGGCAAGACGGTGCTCATCATGGAGCTCATCAACAACATCGCCAAGGCCCGCGGCGGCTTCTCTGTGTTCGCGGGCGTCGGCGAGCGCACCCGCGAAGGCAACGACCTCTGGAATGAGATGATGGATTCCGGCGTCATCGACAAAGACAACCTCACGGAATCCAAGGTGGCCCTCATCTACGGCCAGATGACCGAACCCCCCGGCGCCCGCGCCCGGGTTGCGCTCACGGGTCTCACTGTGGCCGAATACTTCCGCGACCAGGAAGGCCGCGACGTGCTGCTCTTCATCGACAACATCTTCCGCTTCACCCAGGCGGGTTCCGAAGTGTCCGCGCTGCTGGGCCGCATGCCTTCCGCCGTGGGCTACCAGCCCACGCTGGCCACGGAAATGGGCGAACTGCAAGAGCGCATCACCTCCACCAAGAAGGGCTCCATCACCTCCATCCAGGCGGTGTACGTGCCCGCGGACGACTACACCGATCCCGCGCCCGCCACGACCTGTGCCCACTTGGACGCCACCACGAACCTGAGTCGTGATCTGTCGGCCCTGGGCATCTACCCTGCCGTGGATCCCCTGACCTCCACCAGCCGCCTGATGGACCCCAACGTGCTGGGCGAGACCCACTACAACACCGCCATGCGCGTGAAATCCACGCTTCAGAAGTACAAGGAGCTCCAGGACATCATCGCCATCCTGGGCATGGACGAGCTCTCAGACGACGACAAGAACACCGTGATGCGCGCCCGCAAGGTGCAGCGCTTCCTCTCCCAGCCCGTGCATGTGGCCGAGGCCTTCTCTGGCATCCCCGGCGTCTACGTGAAGCTCGAGGACACCATCCGGGGCTTCATCGAGATTTGCGACGGCAAGTGGGATCACCTTCCGGAGCAGGCCTTCTACATGGTGGGCACCATCGAGGCCGCCGTGGAAAAGGCGAAGAAGCTCGGCGCCGCGGTCTAAGCCATGGACGGCCATCTTCTTCTCGAAGTGGTGACGCCGGAGCGGAAGGTCTTTTCCGCCGAGGTGTCCGAACTTTCGTTCCCCACGGCCGAGCGCGGCTACTACGGCATCCTGCCGGGCCACACGCCCCTCATGACCCCCGTGGGCGATGGGCTCATCACATACATCCAGAATGGTCAGAAACGAATGCTGACGGTCTTCGGTGGCTTCGCCGAAGTGGGCCCAGATCGGGTGACGATCCTGGCCCGGGAAAGCGAGACTCCTGACATGCTGGATGCCGCGGCCCTCGAAAGCGCCCGCCAGAACGCCCAGCAGCGCCTGAAGGAGGCCAAGGAGCCGCAGGAACTGGCCGCCGCCCAGGCCGACCTGGACGCCTGCACCATTCGCAGCCAAGCCCTGGGTTGAGCCTGTCCGTTTTCACCACGAGTGAGGCCTCCCGTCGGGAGGCCTCACTCGTTCAGAGCCAGCGGGAGCGCTTGAAGTAGATGATCATGCCGATCGCCACCACGACCATGCCACCCATCACCCACGCGAGTCCCCAGGGATGATGCAGGCCCGGCATCTTGTCGAAATTCATCCCGAAGATGCCCGTGATCAGCGTCAGGGGCAGCATGATCGAGCTGATCACGGTGAGCACCTTCATTACTTCGTTCAGCCGGTTGTTCACGCTGTTCAGGTAGACATCCACCGCGATGCCGACGCTGTCGCGGAGGGTCTCCGAGGCTTCCACCAGGCTCGTGAGGTGGTCCAGCACATCCCGGAAATAGGGTTGCCAGCTCGGCTGGATCAGGCCGGAGCGCTCCCGGGCCAGCAGGCTGAGGATCTCCCGTTGACTGAAGGCGAGACGCCGCAGCATCAGCATATGCTTGCGGATCGCCAGGATCCGGCCCATCACCCGGTCCCGGGGCCGGTCCAGGGCATCCTTCAGCAGGCGCTCCATCTCCGCTTCCCACTCCTCCACATGGGGCCCGAACCGATCCACCAGGTCGTCCAGGATGGCGTGCAGGAGCACATCGGGCCCCGCCTGCAGCTGAAGCTGCCCCTTGGCGAGGCGCCCACTGACCTCTTCGACCGTGGCCATGGGGGCGCTGCGGATGGTGATGAGACTCTCGGCAGAGAGAAAACACGCCAGCTGGATGGTGTGGAGCTGATCCGCCAGGCGGTGATGGGCCGTATCGAGGCCGCGCATCACCAGGAAGAGGTGGTCGCCCTGTTCCTCCAGCTTGGGGCGCTGGGTGGGCTTGCCGGCGTCTTCCCAGTTCAGGGGGTGGCCCGGCAGGCGATCCTGGTAGGGCGCCAGCAGAGGCAGATCGACGATCTCGAGATCCAGCCAGTATCGGCGGGAGGCCAAGGCCTCCTCCATGCGATCCAGCCCCGTTTCCAGAGGGCCTTCGGGGCCCATGAACCAGAGGGCGACAGCCATCTCAGAACTCGAAGATCGCGTCCTGCTCCAGCAGCGACAGCCTCGGATGCCCGATGGCCTCGATCTGCGGCAGAATCACGGGCTTGTCGCCTGGCGTCAGGTGATAGACCGCCACGGGAACCTCGCGCTGGAGCTTCTTCAATTCCCCGGCCAGCTTGGCGGGCGTCAGGTGCTTGGAGGCTTCCGCCAACCAGGCCTGCTCGTTGGGAAAGCTCACTTCGGTGATGAAGAGGTCCAGGTGCCTGGCGCCATTGGCGGCCGTGTAGATCGCGTCTGTTTCCGCCGTATCCGACGTGAAGATGAAGCCGGAGTGGTCGTCCTCCACCAGGTAGCCCACGGTGGGCACCAGATGGTTCACGGGGATGGGCGTGATGCGCAGGCCTTCCACCTCGTAGGTGCGTCCGGGCTCGATTTCCGAGTAGCGGATGATGGGCGCATCCGGGCTGGGGATGACGGAGAAATCCGGCCAGATCTCATCGTTGAAGAGATGGCGGCGCAGGGCGTCCAGGGTCTCCGGCAGGGCGTGGATCTCTACCGGCGTGTCCACGTGGCCGAAGACGTTCTTGGTGTAGAACGGCAGCGTGCACATGTGATCCAGGTGGGAATGGGTGAGAAAGATGTGCCGGATCGCCACCTGCTCGGGGATCGTCAGGGCCAGGGTGAGGCTGCCCGCATCCAGGGCCACGGAGCGGTTCACGAGAAAGCCCGTGAGGCGATCGCCCTCGGCCTCGCCGCCCGAACACCCTAGAACCCGCAGGAGCATGAGACCTCGAAAGTTGACGTCATCATAGCGTTTCACGAAAAAGGGCGCCAGCGGCGCCCTTTTTCGTGAATGGGGTGCGGAGGCTAGAAGCGAATGCCGCCGTAGATGCCGACCTGGTACTCGGGAGCCATCGCCTTGCGGAAGTTGTCAGGAGAGTCCGCCTTGTCTTCCTTGGTCGCAGCAACAGCCACTTCGAGACGGAAGAAGGGGCTCACCACAGGAGTCGGCACAGAGAAGCCGACGCCTGCCTTGACCCAGGGGCGAGTCGCCGTGTTGCTTTCTTTAACCCCGAGAACGTCTGTGGTGTATTTCTCGCGCCGCAGATCCACACCCGCATGGAGGTTCACCAGAAACTTCCAGTCCACCTGGGCGCCGATAGCGATGTATTCGGTGCCGTACTTGCCCAGCTTGACGCCGTTGAGTTCGAGATCGCCTTCGGCCTTGGGGTGGTAGGTGGCGGTGAGGCCAAGCTCGGCGACCTTGAGGTCCAGAATGCTGACCCCAGCGCGAATCCCGAAGCCCGTGGGGCTCACGGCATCGTACTTGGCGCCAGGAACGGCCGTTATGGCCTGGGCCTTGCCAAACTGCTTGTCCAGGAGCAGGCCCACTTCGGCGGCATTGACGGGGACGACCGCCAGGGCGGCGGAAGCCAGAGCGACACGAGCCAGCATCTTCATGGGGACTCCTTTTTGATGTGAAACCTTTTCATGTTCGGTGGCACGGGGCCTCCCGTCAACAGGGGAGGCGGAAATACCGGGGAAAAATCGACAAAAACACCCCGAGACCGCTCTCGTCTCGCAGGCCGGAGGCGCCTGCATTAATCTCGATAAATGCGGTCTCACCTCCACTACCTACTGCTGGACGGGTTCGACCCGGAGACGGGCGAATTGACCCTCCGAGTGGGCACCTTCGAGGAGGAGAGCCGTGAGGCCCAAGTGCTGCGCCTCAAGCTCCACCTGGGACGGAACACGGATCCACTCCAGCCCCTGCGGCGGGAACTGCAGACCCATGTGCAGATGCCCGTCCCGCCCTTGTGGGACAAGGGGTTGAAGATCATCGTCCGGGCCATCGAGGATGAGCTCGCCACGGAGCCGGGCCGCCAGACCCAGCGCTATCTCTGGGTCCGCACCCAGATCCTCCACCCCACGGACGAACGCCGGGGCACCCTGAATCATCCCGTGGCCCGGCAATCGGAAATCCTCTGGGACTGGGCCCAGCGCTTCGACCAGGACGGCGATACGCTGCGCGCCCTGGAACTCTACGAACGGATGCTGCTGCTGGCCCCTCAGCACCTGCCCGCCCTGGCCCGCCTGACGACCCTGCTGCGCCAACAGGGGATGATCGAGGAGATGCTCTCAGTGGCCGACCGATGGCTCATGGTGCAGCCTCAGGAACCCGAGGCCCTGCTTCGCCGGGGGGAGGCGCTCCTCCACCTGGAGCACTTCCGGGAGGCCCAGGAGGCCTTCGAAACCGTCCTCAAGCAGCATCCCGTCCATCCATTGGCCCACCTGGGCGCCGCCCAGGCCAAGAGCTACGCAGGCGGCGATCCTCTGCCCCACCTGGACGCGGCCCTGGAGCTGGATCGGGAAGCCACGCTCTCGGTCCTGCGGGAGACCTTCGACTATCGGGTGCTCGTTTCCATTCCGGGAGAAACCAGCTATCCGCTGGAGGAGCTTTCCGGTGTACTTGGGGTGAGCCCCGGCGAGGTCAAGGCCTTCATCCGGGAGCGCGGACTACCTGCCACGGCCCCCGGCGAGCGCGTTCGCGAGTGCGAGCTTTCCCGCTGGGTCACCCTCCAGAACCGCTATCAGCTTCTTCCCATGGGCCTCCATTGGCTGGCCCCGACGCCCCGGCACATCCCCGAGTTGCCCTTTCCCTGAGGTTTCCCGTGACCCCATCGACGGCTCTGCGCTCCACCAATCTGCCTTTCCCGGCCTTTCGCCGGGGCAAGGTGCGGGATGTCTATGAACTGGGCTCCCAGCTCCTGATCGTCGCCACGGATCGCATCTCCGCCTTCGATTGCGTGATGCCCCAGGGCATCCCCGACAAGGGCCGGATCCTTACCCAGGTGGCCAACTACTGGTTCGGCGCCACGGCGGACATCATCCCCAACCACCTGATCGCCACCAAGGTGGCGGATTATCCGGCGGAGCTGCAGCCCTTCGCCGACCAGCTCCAGGAGCGCTCCATCCTGGTGCAGCGCACGACTCCGCTGCCCATTGAATGCGTGGTGCGGGGCTACCTGGCCGGTTCGGGCCTGAAGGAATACAAGGCCAATGGCACCGTGTGCGGCATCAAGCTGCCTGCGGGCCTCCGCATGGCGGATCGCCTGCCCCAGCCCATCTTCACCCCTTCCACCAAAGAGGATGAGGGCCACGACATCAACATCGACTTCAAACGCATGTGCGACATCGTGGGCACGGAACTGGGCACCCGCCTGCGGGACACCAGCCTCGCCCTGTATCGGCGGGGCGTGGAGCTGGCGGCCCAACGCGGCATCCTACTCGCCGATACCAAGTTCGAGTTCGGCCTCCTGGAGGACGGCCGCCTGCTGGTGATCGACGAAGTGCTCACGCCGGATTCCAGCCGCTACTGGCTGGCGGATCAATGGGCTCCCGGCGCCAACCCGCCCAGCCTCGACAAGCAGTTCCTCCGGGACTACCTGGAAACCCTCTCCAGCTGGAACAAGCAGGCTCCGGCGCCGGATCTCCCCGCCGAGATCATCGAGGGCATCCGAGCCCGGTACCTGGATCTGGCGGGACGGTTCGGAGTGAAGCTGAATCAGGCATGAAGCGTGTCAGGGGGCCGTTGGCCCCTGAACCAGCCACTGGAGGGTGGACAGGCGCGCCCGCAGGGCGGCATTGACCTCCTCCAACGAAACATCCTCAAGATAGGCCCCCGCATCCCCGAACTGGAGCCCATGGGCCCTCGCCGCGAGCTGATCCTCGGGGTGGAGGGCCAGGGCGATGCGCTCGGCGCGCCATCGCGCTCGGGCCAGGCCCAGTTCCGAAAGGGAAAAGCCTCGGGAGGCCAGACGCTCCAGGCGTTCCGCCAGGAGACGCTCGGGATCCCCCGAAAGGCTGCGAGCGGTTGCGAACAGGATGGGCCCCGCATCCCCCTCGGGGCGCGGCGCTTCGAGGCTGAAATCCCTTTCGGCCCCGGGTCGGAAATCACTCTCCAACAGGAAGGACAGCAGCACATGGGCGGCACGGACCCGGGCATTGCCCTGGGGGGCAGCGGAACCTGCCCAGGCGATCTTCAGGCTGCCGGGAATCGTCTGTCGCGGGATCCTGGCACTCTGGGGTCCGGGCGTGGCCGCTGCCAGAGGTTCCGGAGTGGGCGCCCAGGTGCCGAAATGAAGCAGAACTAGCTGTCGAGCCTGGGCCAGGCTGAGATCCCCCTGGATCAGAAGGATCGCGTGATCGGGTCGCACGAGACGCCGATGCAAGGCGTACAGCGCTGCCGGATCCAGATCGCAGATGGTGATCCCCTCGCGGGGAAAGCCCAGGGCCGCGCGGAAGGCGTCTTCGGGCGTCACCGAGGGTTTCGAGTCCCGCAGGGTCGCAGTTATCCCTTCTGCGAGACTCGGACGAAAGACGGCATGGGCCAGAAAGGCGAAGGCATCCTCCTGATCCTGGCTATCCGCCACCATGGACCAAGCAAGGCCGCGCGACCCCCCCGTCAGATTGAGTTTCAAGCCACGGTCCGCGAGGGTCCGTTCCAGCGCAAAGCGGGTCACACCGCCCGCGCCGCAGCGTCCGAGAACCGAACAAAGGAGCTCGCGGGCACATCCTTCGGGGAGGGGCTCGCCATCCTGCCAGGCGACTCGCAGTTCCATCCGCACCAGCGGACGCTCATGGCGCGCCTCCAGCACCACCCGAAGGCCGCTGGGGGTGCGGAATTCCTGCCACCCCTCGGTCGGCGCCGCCATGAGCATGCAGGGAAGGAGCAAGGGCAGCAACCTCATGACCCGCTCTGCGCCTCGAGCAGTTTGAGGGTCTGGGCACGCTCGGGGATCGAGAGCATGCGCAGCTGGCGCAGCGTCTCGCGCACCACCGCCTCGACCTGGGCCGGGTCTTCCAGCTTTCGTTGCAGAATTTCCAGCAGGACCTTGCCAACCTCTCTTCCAGCGGATCCTGGGGCGCCAGCAGGGGATCGGCTTCCAGCAAGGCGCGGGTCTCCTGGCCTGACACCAGGTAGCGGCGCACCACGGCCTGGATTTCCTCCGGCCGGATGTCCCGACCAAGCCCCCGGGAGCGGAAGGCCTGCCGCCAATCACCCGATTGGGCCACAGTACGCCCCAGGGCGGCGGCCAGAGAGGCCGCATCTTCCTGGGCCATCAGCCACTGGGTTTCCAGCCCCCGCTGGGCCCGCCGAAGGTCCTCCTCGGGCAGGAGCTCTCGCTGGATCCGCAGAATCTCGCCGTGGATTGCGTCCTCGAGTTCGACCAGGCTGTGCCCTTCGGCCGGACGTGCCTCGATGAGGAACAGGGAAGGATCCCGCCCACCGGGCACCCCATAGCGAACTGTGAGTGCGCGAGCGAGGCCGCGCTCCTCCTGGAGCCGACGGGTGAGGCGCGCGCCCTTGGAGCCGCCCAGGACTTGGGCCAGAACCCGAAGGGCCGCACTATCCGGATGGTTGGCGGGGGGAACCCGCCAGGCCATGAAAACGAGAGGATCCCCCGCCGTGCTGGCCTGGAGGCGGCGGTAGCCAATGGCCTCTGGAAGTTCCATGTTCCGGTTCTCCCGGCGCCCCCGGTCCTCCGGGGCCGACGGCAGCGTGCCGAAGGTGGTCTTCATCACCGACAGAACGGAGGCCATATCCAGGTCGCCCACCAGCACCAGAGTCAACCGTTCGGGCGAAACCAGACTGCGGGCAAAGGTCCGCAACTCGGACCAGGTGAGCCCTTCCAGGCTGCCCCTTTGGAGATCGTAGGTCTGAGCGTAGGGATGACCACTGAAGGCCGTTCCCAGGAGTATGGAAAGGGCTCCTTCACCCTTGTCGACGCCCTTTCCCAACTCCTGGATCAGGCGCTCGCGCTCTATGGGAAAACGGAAGAGCCCCAGGGTTCGCAGGCGCTGCTGCTCGAGGTGGCACCATGTCCCAAAGGTCTGGCTAGGCAGGTCCAGGCTCACGGCGAGTTCGTCGGCTCCAGAAGTGGCTTCCAGGCGCGTGGCCCCCAGGGCCATCAGAGGATCTCGCCCCGCGGAGGCCTCGAGCTTCGTCTTCAGCTCCGCCAAGCGCCGGGCATGCAACTGTACGAGGCCCTGTTCCTCCGATGAGGCCTCCTGGCCCTGCTGCCTCCCACGGCGGATACGGGCCAGTCGCAGGGATTCGAAGAGGCCTTCCTCTTCCTTCAACAGGGTCTCAAAGCCACCCTCGGCCCCCACTTCCTCCGGCAGCATCTGGCGAAACAGGGTGCGCGCGAGAATTTCCGCAGTGACCGCAGGCAGGCTGCCTGTGTCGGCACGGCCACCGCGGACCACTAGGCGGGCGTGGAAGGCCCCGGATCCTGGTCGCTCCACAAGCAGCACCTGGAACCCGTTGGGAAACCGATGATCCTTGATTTCGGGAACCTGGCCCAGCGCAGGGACCACCAGAAGCGAAGCTAGGAGCGCCGGGATGAGCCGAAAAGGGGAGATCTGCATGCGCCTAGATTAACGCGAGCCCACCTCTACCGGATGCGGATGCTGCCGTTGGTCGTCGATACGGAGATCTTCTGATTTCCGCCGGGGATCCTGAGACGAGCCTCATGCTTCTTCATCTCGATCACTTCGGCTCCAGGCACTTTCACTTCTAGAGAGCCGTTGGTGTTCTCCGCCCAAAGGTCGCCGCTGGCCTTGCCCAATTCGACTTCGATGGAACCGTTGGTGGTCTCCAGCGAGATGCCCTCATTCCAGCCGTCGAGATTCCGGGCACGAATGGAACCATTGGTGGTGTCCATCTTGATGCCCCCTTCCACATCCTCCAGGATGATCTTGCCGTTGGTCGTACCGCCCTTCAGGCGGGCCCGCAGCTTCATCGCCTCGATGGTCCCGTTGGTGGTCTCGGCATGGACTTCCCCGGAGACTTCCCGAATCCGGATGTCCCCGTTGGTGGTTTCGCAGTTGGCGTAGCCATCCAGCGCGGAAACGGAGAGGGTGCCATTGCTGGTGCGGAAATGGGCCAGGAGTTTGTGGGGCACGCTGAGGGTCATCTCGCAGCGGGGGCTCTGCACGAAGCCGACACTGAAGGTCCAACGGGGCTGCTGAAAGGAAGCCTCGATATCCAGATCCGCGCCCTTGCGCTGCACAACCAAGTCGATTTTTCGACGCTCGGTATCCCGGATCTCCGCCGTCAGGGCGACCTCTTCCTTGTCCCAACCTGTGACGCGGATCCCACCGTTTCGGTTCTTGACCCAGAGCTTGGACCCGAAGGTGAGCTTCTCAGTGCGGGTTTCGGTGCGCGTATTCCCCGCCATCGGTGGCGCCGGAGGGGCCGGTGGAGCGGGCGGAGGAGGGGGTGGCGGAGGCACCTGGGCCCCGAGCAGGCCACCGACCAGAACTACCCCCAGGATCTTTGTAGCGCGGGCGGATTTCATGGTCTCCCCTTTGGGAAAGAACCGAGTT
>JAYREN010000127.1:0-9687 GCA_041908845.1 Holophaga sp.
GAAGCTCCCATAGAGCCCCAGCAGGAACTTGCGGTTGGTGCGGAGCCCGAAGGGATGGGGAAAACGGAGGAAGAAGTGCAGCCAGAGCGGCGGCGCCACGGCCACCACGAGTTGGGCCACGAACAGGGTGGGCACACGGATATACCCTGGCACGTTTCCGACAAAGCCCTGGATGGCCAGGGGCAGCAGCAGTGCCATCAGGCCCAGGTAGTAGAAGTGGCGCGCGATCTTCCTCTGGGGCGAAGACACCACAACCAGCAACCCCAACGCCCAGGCCAGGAGGCCCGAAGCCAGAATGATCACTGGCGTGGCGTGGAAGGGCTTGGTGACCCGCACCGGGAGAGGGAGGATCCGGTATTCCTTCTTGTCGTAGTCGTACCGGCGCACCACATAGACCAGGATCCGTCTCTCCGGTTGGTCGTTGATCAGTGTCTGGATCTCATCCAAGCGATCCGGGTGGACCTTCCTGCCCTGCACGATCAGGAGCTCGTCCCCCTCCAGGAGCCCGGCCTTTTCGGCCACACCATCCGGCAGGATCTCCTTGACGATGGCCCGCTTGCGGGCGACCTTCTTCCCCTGCTCGAGGCTCCGATCTGTTTCCACCACCCAGGTGCACTGGTCATCGGAGAACGAGAACACCCACTGGTTGAGGTAGAACGAGCCCAGGGAAATGACCAGGGCGATGACACTCGTCCAGATCAATCGCCATCGCATGCGCCGAAGGGAGGGAGACACAGTAACCTTAGGTCTGGGGGAAACGTGGAAGAGAAGAAGCCCTGGTGGATCCTGGTGGGTGGGCGTCATCGCCTGGGTCGGGCTCTGGCGGAGGGTCTGGCCCAGGAGCACAACCTCGTGCTCACGAGCTCCCGGCCCTGGTCCGATGAGGACCCCTGGAGAATTAAACTGTCAACGCGAACCCAGGTGAGGATGCTCCGCTGGGATGCGTCGAATCCCGGCCTGGTTCCACAGATGATGGCAGATCTGGAGCGCCTCGGCGGCGAAGGGATTCAGTTCCAGAGTGCCGTTCTGGTGGCGGGAATCTTCCCCGAGCAGCCCTTCGGCACTTGGACATCGGAATCCCTCCAAAACACCCTGTCCCTGAACCTGGCCTTTCCCCTGCTGGCCGCCCAGGCCCTCGCCCCCCGAATCCAGGATCAGGGCAGCCTGCAAGTGATCCTGGACACGGCCATCCACCGCCCCATGCACAACCGCCTCCCCTACTCTGCCGCCAAGGCCGGACTGGCCCACGCGGTCCCGGGGCTGGCACGGCTCCTGGCCCCGCGCCTGCGGGTGGTAGGTCATGCCTTGGGCGTTCTGCTGCCGGATGCCGAAAGCGATCCCGAAGTCCTGGCCGAGAAGAACCTGCTCAAGGCCAACGGAACTCCCGAGGATCTCCTGCGGGCCTTGCGCTTTGTGGCCGAAAGCCCCTACCTCACGGGCGCAATCATCACACTGGACGGCGGAAGGCGGTGGGCGTAGTGCCACTCAAGGTGAACGAGATTTTCTTCAGCATCCAGGGTGAAGGCTCCCGGGCCGGACGCCCCTGCCTCTTCATCCGCCTTACGGGTTGCCCTCTGCGCTGCACCTATTGCGATACGGCCTATGCCTTTATTGAGGGCCAGAAGCGGGAGCTGGATGAAATTCTGGTGGAGGTCCAGCGGCGCATCGGCGCCCCCCGCCTTGGACCCAATGCCCCCTTCGTGGAGCTCACTGGGGGCGAACCCCTGGCCCATCCCGAGGCCCCGCGCCTGCTCCAGGCCCTGCTCGACCTGGGGTACGAAGTCGCCCTTGAAACGGCGGGCAGCCATGACATTTCCGTTGTTCCGCCCAAGGTCGTCAAGATCGTGGACCGCAAGACGCCTGGCAGCGGCGAAGCTGAACGCTGGCTCGAGGGCAACCTGGCCCATCTCATCCCCGGCCAGGATGAGCTGAAATTCGTGCTCACGGATGCCGCGGATTACGCCTGGGCCAAGGCCTGGTGCGAGGCTCGCCAGCTCTTCAACCACCTCGACATCCTCTTCAGCCCCGTGTGGGGCAAGCTGGACGCCCGCTGGCTGGCCGAGCAGATCATCGCCGATCACCTTCCCGTGCGGTTCCAACTGCAACTGCACAAGCTCGTGTGGGACCCGAACCAGCGAGGGGTCTGATCATTCGTGAGCGGGAGCACTCCGGTTCTTTGAGAAAATCCTCCCATGGGATGTTTTGACATTCAGCCATCGGGGCAGACCCGCCGCCATGACCTTGACCACCTAAGGGTGCTGGCCTTCGTCGTACTTGTCGTTTCCCACTCCGCCAATCTCTTCGTGGGCTGGGGGAGCTGGCCCGTGCGCAGCGGCCATGTCTCTTGGGGGCTGGAGCGGGTGATGCTGTTCATCTGCCTGTGGCGCCTGCCGCTGGTGTTTCTTATTGCTGGGGCTGGCGCAGCCTACAGCCTGGGCAAGCGGGGCTCGGGTGGTTTCCTGTGGGAGCGCATGAGTCGGCTCGTGCCGCCCCTCATGGCGGGAATTTTCCTGATCGCACCCCTTCAGACCTGGATGGAGGGCAGGCTCCAAAACCAGGTTTCCGGAAGTTTCCTCGCCTTTCTGCCCGAAGTCTGGCGGAGCGGCCCGGCCCCCGAGGGCATGCTCGGCTGGCAGCACCTCTGGTTCGTTGCCTACCTCCTGGTCATCTCCATCGGCCTCGCCATGCTCCACGCCGCATCCTCGGAACGGATCCCGGCGGGACTCGCCGGAATCGGGTCCCGCTTACTCCACACCCGATCCGGCCTGCTCCTGCTTGGGTTGATTCCGGCCTTTCTCACCGCCTGGCTCGGCGCCAATCATCCCCCCACGTACACCCTCACCAGCGACTGGTGGAACCTCTCGCAGTCCGTGTTCTTCTTCCTGGCGGGCTGGATGCTCGTGCGGGTGAAGGGCGGCCTGGAGCGGGTCGAGGCCCTTCGATTTCGCACCCTCCAACTGGGACTTCTCTCCATCGGCCTGCTCTACACCCAGGACTGGCTAGGGATCCGCACCCTTTGGTGGTGGGACACTGGCTGGCACTTTTTCGCCAAGGGAATGGCGAGCTGGGCCTGGGTGCTGGCCATCGTGGGCTTCGGGGCGCGCTACCTCAATCGCCCCTCGGCTGCATTGAAGACCGCCAATGCGGTGGTCTTCCCGTTCTTCCTCTGGCACCTCGCGGTGCTTTGGGGCGTGGGCATCCTTCTCGCCTGGGTCCAGTGGTCCTTCCTGGTGGAATTTCTCCTGGCGGTGGTCCTGACGATTCTGGGAACCGCATTCGTGGTGTTCTGCATCCAGGCCTCCGACGCCTTGCGGGTGCTCTTCGGCATGCAACCCCGGAAGGCGTTCTTCCCCACCGAAGAAGACGCTGAGATTGCTCCGGAGCCTCGCAGGTTCTAGCCCCTCCGCACGAAGGGATTCCCTTCCGCCTCTTCACCGAGTGTGGTCATGGGACCATGCCCTGGAATCACCAGGGTGGCATCATCCAAAGTGTAAAGACGCTCGCGAATGCTGGCTTCCAGCTGATCCCAGTGGCCCCCGAAGAGATCCGTGCGGCCCACACCACCCTGGAAAAGGGTATCTCCAGCCAACAGCAGGGCCCCCTTTTCCGAGATTCCGTGAAAACAGCAGCCGCCTGGGGAATGCCCGGGCGTGTGGATCACCGTCAATTCGTGATGAACCTCCCCCTCGGCCAGGGGCGACATGCTGGGAGTGGCCACGGCCTTCATCCCGAAGAGCCCCGTCTGCATGGGGAGACTCTCCACAAGGAAGGTGTCCGCCGGATGGAGATATGCTGGACAGTCCCAGAGCTCCTGCAACTCGCACGTGGCGCCGACGTGATCGAAATGGGCATGGGTGTGCAGCAGGGCCGTCACCCTGAAACCCAGGGCCTCGACCCGCTGGCGAATCTTTGCCGCCTCTTCGCCCGGATCCACCACCACGCCTGTGCCCTTCTCGGCATCCCACACCAGCACGCAATTGCAGGAAAGGGGCCCCACGGGAAAGGTCTCGAACTTCAGCATACGAATCTCCGAAGGCGGCCCCGAGCGGAGCGATCCCCTATTCTGCTACCGTTTCCAGATACCGCGCCTGCCTCGGAGCCCATCAGTGAACGAATATCTCAGTTTCTTCCTGGTCACGCTGCCGGCGGTCTTCTTCATCATGGACCCGCTGGGGCTGCTGCCCATCTTCGTGGCAATCACCGCCAATGACTCGGCAGAGAAGCGCCAACGCACCGCCCGCAGGGCCACGCTCATTGCCTTTGGCCTGATGACCTTCTTCACGGTCTTCGGGAGCTTCGTATTCAAACTCTTTGGCATCTCCATGAGCGCCCTGAAAGTGGCGGGCGGCATCCTGCTCCTCATCACCGCGCTGGATATGCTGCGCGCCCTGCCCTCGCGCACGCGCTCCTCCCCCGAAGAGACTCACGAGAGCGAAACCAAGGAAGACGTGGCCGTAGTGCCCCTCGCCATGCCCCTCCTGGCGGGCCCCGGCTCCATCGCCACCGCCATGGTGCTTGCGGCCCGGGGGCCCCACTGGACCTATTCCATCCCCGTGGTGATGGTCATCGCCATCACCTGCCTGATCACCTACCTGCTGCTGCGGGCGGCCACTCGATTGAACAAGCTGCTGGGCACTACGGGAATCGCCATGCTGGAACGCGTCATGGGGCTTCTGCTGGCCTCCATCGCCATCCAGTTCGTGGCGGACGGAATCATCATGTTCATGGGCGGCAAGCCCTGACGATTGCCTCTGCAAGGGTGGTTGCAGCCAAAGATGAGGCGTTTGTCTGGCTGACTCTTGAATTCGGATCGATCGACTTCTGGATTACTTCGTGCGTGTGATGTGCACCTTGAACCAATGATGCATTCGCCCATAGACCATGAGCCCGACCTGGTAGGGTTCACTGGTGATGTTCCTGATCTCCTGACGGCTAGACTTGACCGTTTTGAGCATCATGTTCAGCCGGGCGTATTCCCGCTGCATCTTGTCAGGCTTGGAGGGCTGAAGGAACTCCATGCCCACATGGTTGGGATTCTCCGCCTCCAGCTTCAAAGAGACCTTCTCTTTCGGCTTGAGTGTGAACAAGTAGAAGCGAACCCCGTTAGACTGGTCGCCTGAGGGATCGCGGGGCGCCCTGAGCGTGGCATCAAAGGCCAGTTCCTTCTCCTCTATCGAGGTAACGGTGTCGGCAATGGCCATGAAGTGGGCTCCACTGCTGTCGCTCACGACCGCATCCGGAGGTGTGGTAAAGACGGGCCCGCCGGTGGTCGCGCCGGTAGCTGCCGCGCCCTTGGCCGTGATATTGACTTCCTGGGCAGAAAGGCTGGCCGTCCATACCAGCAAACAGACAGCAAGATGGATGTCTTTTAGGAGGTGCATCTCTCTGGCCTTTCGAGGTGAATTGAGTTTCCAAATTCTATGCAGGGTGCGCTCAATCCCCAAGTGCAACATTTCTCAGAAAGAATGGATGGTTAGTTTCAATTAGCTGCGTGAATCGTGACTGCAGGGATGGCTGTTCACAGACTCTTGAGCGCCGCCAATTCCTGCGGATTCAGAAAACGCCATTCTCCCGGCTTCAGGTAGGGATCGTCCAACGGCCCGAACTGGATGCGGCGCAACTTGGAAACGGGATGCCCCACCGCGGCAAACATCTTGCGGATCTGCTGGTTCTTGCCCTCGATAAGGGTGACTCGCAACCAAGGGTTGTCCTGACGATCGTGGAACTCGATGCCGCAGGGCTTGAGTTTCTGGCCATCCAGGCGAAAGCCTTCCCGCATCTCGTCCAGCGTCTCGGGACGGGGCATGCGGTGGACTTTGACGAGGTAGACCTTGGGCACGTGATTTTCCGGGCTGGCGAGGCGCTGGGCCATCTCGCCATCGTTGGTCATCAGCAGCAGACCTTCGGAATTGAAATCGAGGCGTCCCACGGGATAGACCCGGGCCTCCACCCCCGAAAGCAGCGCCATGACCGTGGGGCGGCCTTCGTCGTCCTTCACCGTGGTCACGTAGCCCTTGGGCTTATTGACCAGGATGTAGACCGGCCCTTCCTTCATAACGGGCTGGAGATCCAGCGTTACCGTGTCGCGCCGAGGATCGGCCTTGGCCCCCAACTCCGTGATCGTGACGCCATTCACCTGGACCCGCCCTTCCAGGATCATGGACTCGCAGGCACGGCGACTGGCAACTCCGGCATGGGCCAGGATCTTCTGGAGCCGCTCAAGTCCGTGGGATGCGCCCCCACTGCGAGGTTTCCCGGTGATTTTCCGAGAGCCGACTGTTCGTGGCGCGGCGGGTTTGCGAACGCCCGGTTTCGCTGCGGCAGTCCTGGGTCTGGCGGTGGCTCGAGCCTCACCCTCACTCGGTGCTCCGGTTGCCTTGGGGCGACGGGACACGGGGCTCGCGGCCGAAGTCCGAGGCCCTGCGGGCTTCGCCCCCCGGGTCGGGCGGGTCTGACCTTCCTTGGCAACGGAACTCTTTTCGGCGCGCTTCGGCGCCGGTCGTGCGGATCTGGCCATGCTGGCTCCTCTGGCGTCTCTCGACGCGAAAAATCAAGAATGACACAACGGCGGGCCAGACCCCCCAAAATTCTGCCTGCGGGGGACCTCCTGGGGCCGATTCAGACGAGACGATCCGCGTTCCGGACGGTAGACTGGAATGTTTTCTTTTTCTTTGAGGAGTCTCCATGACCAAATACGTGTACTCATTCGGCGGCGACCGGAACGAGGGCAACGCCTCCATGCGCAACACCCTCGGCGGCAAGGGCTGCAACCTGGCCGAGATGGCCGGTCTGGGCATCCCCGTCCCCCCCGGTTTCACGGTCATCACCGATGTCTGCACGATGTACAACAAGGCAGGCAAGCAGCTGCCCGCCGAAGTGATCGACCAGATGAAGGAAGCGCTGGCCTGGCTGGAAAAGAATCAGGGCCAGAAGCTGGGCCAGGGCGAAAAGCCCATGCTGCTGTCCGTGCGCTCCGGCGCCCGGGATTCCATGCCCGGCATGATGGACACCGTGCTGAATCTCGGCCTGAACGACCAGAGCGTCGACGCCCTGGCCAAGAGCAGCAACAACGCCCGCTTCGCCTATGACAGCTACCGCCGCTTCATCATGATGTATTCCGACGTGGTGCTGGACGTCCACAAGGATCACTTCGAAGAGAAGATCGAGGAACTCAAGCACAAGACCGGCAAGAAGCTCGACACCGAGATCACCGCCGAAGAGTGGAAGATGCTCTGCGGAGAATTCAAGGCCATCGTGAAAGCCAAGCTCGGCCGGGAATTCCCCCAGGATCCCTGGGAGCAGCTCCTGGGCGGTGCTTGCGCCGTGTTCAACAGCTGGGACACCGAGCGCGCCATCATCTACCGCCGCATGAACCGCATCCCCGACGAGTGGGGCACCGCCGTCAACATCCAGGTCATGGTCTTCGGCAACATGGGCGATGACTGCGGCACCGGCGTGGCCTTCACCCGCGACCCCGGCACCGGCGAATCCTACTTCTACGGCGAATACCTGATCAACGCCCAGGGCGAAGACGTGGTCGCCGGCATCCGCACCCCCCAGCCCATCACCAAGTACCAGGCGGCCGACAGCGGCCTGAAGAGCCTGGAAGAGGCCATGCCCGCCGTCTACAAGGAGCTCTTCGATACCTGCCAGAAGCTCGAGAAGCACTTCAAGAACATGCAGGATCTCGAGTTCACCATCCAGCAGGGCAAGCTCTACATGCTGCAGACCCGCAATGGCAAGCGCACGGCCCTGGCCGGCATCCGTATCGCCATCGACATGGTCAAGGAGGGCATGATCGACGAGAAGGAAGGCCTGAAGCGCATCAACGCCGACGACCTCACCCAGCTCCTGGCCCCCATCTTCGACATCAAGGAAAAGAACGCCTTCAAGAAGGCCGGCAAGATGATGGCCAAGGGCCTGCCCGCGGGCCCCGGCGCCGCCACTGGCGTCATCGCCCTCTCCGCCGAGGAGGCCGAGCAGCTGGCCGCCAAGGGCCCCGTGGTCCTGGTGCGCATCGAGACCTCCCCCGAGGATCTGGCGGGCATGGTCGCCGCCAACGGCATCCTCACCGCCCGTGGCGGCATGACCTCCCACGCGGCCGTAGTGGCCCGCGGCATGGGCAAGCCCTGCGTCTGCGGCGCCTCCAACCTCGTCATCGACGTGGCCAAGCGCACCGTTTCCGTGGACGGCATCTCCCTGAAGGCCGGTGTGGACTTCATCTCCATCGACGGCAGCGCCGGCGAGATCTACGCGGGCCAGCTCTCCGCCTTCCCCGCGGAAGTGAACCAGGTGCTCGTCGAGAAGAGCCTCAAGGCTGAGGAGAGCGAGACCTACCAGCGCTTCGCCACCATCATGGGCTGGGCCAACAAGTACCGCACCATGAAGGTCCGCACCAACGCCGACACGCCGCATGATTCCAACGTGGCCCGCGCCTTCGGTGCCGAGGGCATCGGCCTCTGCCGCACCGAGCACATGTTCTTCGAGGGTGAGCGCATCATTGCCGTGCGCGAGATGATCCTGGCCAAGGACGTCGAGGGCCGCAAGGCTGCCCTCGCCAAGCTCCTGCCCATCCAGCGCAAGGATTTCGAAGGCATCTTCGAGGCCATGAACGGCCTGCCCGTCAACATCCGCCTGATCGATCCCCCGCTGCACGAGTTCGTGCCTCACGACGAGAAGGGCCAGGCCGAAATGGCCAAGGTCCTCGGCGTGAGCCTCGAGGAAGTGAAGCACCGCGTGGAAAAGCTCCACGAGTTCAATCCCATGATGGGCCACCGCGGCTGCCGTCTCGGCATCACCTATCCCGAGATCATCCGCATGCAGATGCGCGCCATCGCCGAAGCCGCCATCAACGTCGAGAAGAAGGGCATCAAGGCCCATCCCGAGGTGATGGTGCCCCTCATCGGCCACGTCAAGGAACTCGCCTTCACTCGCGCCGAAATGCTGGCCGAGATCGCGGACGTCAACAAGGCCATGGGTGCCAGCTTCAGCTGCCCCATCGGCACCATGATCGAGATTCCCCGCGCCGCCATCACTGCGGATCAGGTTGCCACCGAGGCTGACTACTTCAGCTTCGGCACCAACGACCTCACCCAGATGGGCTTCGGCTTCAGCCGAGATGACTCCGGCAGCTTCCTGCCCGAGTACGTCTCCAAGAAGATCCTCGAGGATGATCCCTTCCAGAGCCTCGACCAGCAGGGCATCGGCGAGCTTGTGAAGATTGCCGCCGAGAAGGGCCGCTCCGTGAAGAGTGACCTCAAGCTCGGCGTCTGCGGCGAGCACGGTGGCGACCCCCGCTCCGTGAAGTTCTTCTTCAAGGTCGGCCTGAACTACGTCAGCTGCAGCCCCTTCCGCGTCCCCATCGCGATTGTGGCCGCCGCCCAGGCTTCCCTCGAAGCCAAGTAGGATTTTGTAGCTCCGAAAAGGCCCGCCATCCGGCGGGCTTTTTCGTGGGCGGCTGTTCGACAGGGCTGCGCTGCAGTCCGAATCCTCTTCCGCGTCTCCATCGCGATTGTGGCCGCCGCCCAGGCTTCCCTCGAAGCCAAGTAGGATTTTGTAGCTCCGGAAAGGCCCGCCATCCGGCGGGCTTTTTCGTGGGCGGCTGTTCGACAGGGCTGCGCTGCAGTCCGAATCCTCTTCCGCGTCTCCATCGCGATTGTGGCCGCCGCCCAGGCGAGCCACGAAGCC
>JAYREN010000128.1:0-4734 GCA_041908845.1 Holophaga sp.
AGCTCTGCGACCGGAACAGATCGAGAAGGCCTTCACGGAATTGGAAGCGCTTCACCCCAAGCACCCCGTTCTCCAGAAGGTGCGCGCCCAGATGAAGCAGGATCAGGCACGCTTCGCCCCGGGCCAGAAGATGCCGGACTTCCGCCTGCCCAGCCTCGAGGATGCCAAGGTGGTCCATACACTGGCGTCCTTCCGGGGGCGTTATCTGCTCATCGATTTCTGGGCCACTTGGTGTGGCCCCTGCGTGAACGAATTGCCGGGACTGCACAAGGCGTACGAGGCCTACAAGGGCCGCGGCCTGGAAATGCTCAGCCTCTCTCTGGATCGGAGCCCGGAGGCCATTTCCAGTTTTCGCGGCGGCCAGAAGCTGCCCATGCCCTGGAAGCATGCCTTCCTGGAGGGCGGCACGAACCATCCCCTTTGCCAGACCCTTCGGATCAGGAGCATCCCTCGTCTCTTCCTCTTGGGTCCCGATGGCACCATCCTCGCCACCGAAGACTCGCTCAGAGGCGAGGCACTGAGCCATACGCTGGAAGGCATCCTGGGTCATCGCTAGTCCCTGACCCGCGCCCTGGTACTCTGGAAGCACCAGGAACGCCATGATCCGTCTCATCGTCGCCGAGAAGCCCAGCATGGGCCGCGCCATTGCGGCCGCGCTGGGCATCTCGGGGACAGGGCGAAGCTTCATCCAGGGAAGCGACACCATCGTCACCTGGTGCGTGGGCCATCTGGTGGAGGCGCTGGGGCCCGAAGGCTACGACCCCGAGCTGAAGTCCTGGCGGCTCGATACCGTGCCCATCTTCCCGCCTGAATTCCGCTACGCCCCCATCGAACAGACCAAGGATCAGTACGAGGTTGTGGCGCGGCTGATGACCCGGGAGGACATCGGCGAGGTCGTGAACGCGACGGACGCCGGGCGCGAGGGCGAACTCATCTTCGACCTGGTGTATCGGCTCTCGGGCTGCGCGAAGCCGGTGTTCCGCTTCTGGACCTCCAGCCTCACGGACGAAGCCATCCGAGAGGCCTACGGTCAGATGAAGCCGGGCGAAGCCTACCTTGGACTGCGGGATGCCGCCCGCAGCCGCCAGGAATCGGACTGGCTGGTGGGAATCAACTGCACCCGGGCCCAGACCCTGGTGATGCGGCGTTCCGGCGGCGAGGGCGTGTATTCCATCGGCCGCGTTCAGACGCCGACGCTGGCCATCCTCGTGAACCGCGAGCTGGAGATCACGAACTTCGTGCCCAAGGATTTCTGGACGCTCTGGGCACTCTTCGCGGCGCCTGAGGGCGTCTACAAGGGCAAGTGGTTTCAGAAAGTCGAAGGCAAGGAGAAGGATCGCTTCGACCGGGAAGAAGACGCCAAGGCCATGGCAGAGAAGCTGGCGGGCCAGCCGGGCCTCGTGGCCTCCGTCACCGGGAAGACGGAAAAGAAGCGCCCCGAGCTGCTCTACGACCTCACGGCCCTGCAGAAGGAGGCCAATAAGCGTTTCGGTTTCACGGCGGAGCACACGCTGGAAGTGGCCCAGACGCTCTACGAGTCCAAGCTCATCAGCTACCCCCGCACCAACTCGCGCTACCTGACGGAGGCCGACGCCGCCAAGGCGGCTGGCTGGATCAAGGCCATCACCCAGGGCCAGATCCTGGAGCTGCGCCCCTTCGTGGAGGAGCTCCGCAGCCGCTGGCCCGTGAAGCTGGACAAGCGCTTCGTGGACGACAAGGAAGTGGAGGATCACTCGGCCCTGGTGCCCACCGAAAACCCCGCGAAAAATCTGAGCGGCGACGGACTCAAGATCTACGAACTGATCGCCCGGCGCTTCCTGGCGGCCTTCTTCCCCGAGCGCATCGAGGCCAAGACCACGATCATCACCAAGATCGCGAAAGAGGCCTTCAAGACCACGGGCACCGTGGTGAAGGAGCTGGGCTGGTCCGCGGTGGACCCGCCCCATGGCCGCCCCAAGAAAGAAACCAAGAAGACCAAAGAGACCGACCCTGAAGCCGAAGAAGGGGAGAGCGATGAGCCCGAGGAGGACGCGGGCACCCTGCCCCTCGTCACCAAGGGACAGGAGGTGGACACCAAGGAGCTCTATCCCAAGGCCGGAAAGACCTCGCCCCCCAAGCGCATGAGCGAGGGCGATCTGCTCGCCGCCATGCAGGGCGCGGGTCGGGAGTTGGACGACAGCGAGTTGAAGGGAGCCATGAAGGACTGCGGCCTGGGCACCCCGGCTACGCGAGCCTCCATCATCGAGACGCTCCTGAAGCGCCAATACGCCGCCCGCAAGCGCAACATCCTTCAGCCTACGGAGAAAGGTATCGAACTGATCACGGGCCTCAAGGCGGAAAGCCTCAAGTCGCCCCAGCTCACCGGCGAGTGGGAGGCCCGACTGGAGCGCATGCGCCGGGGCGAAACCCCACGCGAAGCCTTCATGGGCGATGTGAAGACCTTTGTGGCGGACCTCATCAACCAGATCAAGGCTGCGGCGCCCGCCACCTCGAAGCGGGTCTTCGGCCCCGTCATCGGGCCCTGCCCCAAGTGCGGCGCAGAACTCCGCCTGCGGGACTGGGAGGGAAAACACTACACCAAGTGCAGCGGTCCCGACTGCCGCGTGGCCTTCGACTGCGACGACCAGGGCCAACCCAGTCTCCACTGCCGCTTCTGCCAAGGGCCCGTGCGCACGACCAAGAGCGGCGCCCAGGTCTGCGTGGCCTGCGACCGCTGGCAGGAGGAGAAGAAGATCGAAGGAGCGCCTGAGACATCGCCCTGCGCCACCTGCGGTCAGCCCATGCGGATCATTCCCAGCACCCGCAAGGGTCAGTTTTTCCTACGCTGCGCGGCCTGCGGCATCACCCGGGAAGCGGAAGCGACACCCGCCTGACTATCCCCGTGCGAGGAATCCCTCTTCGTGCTTCCTGCGTTTTTTGCGTTCTTTGTGGCCCATCACTTTCCCTGATGGTGGCCCAGGCATTGGATTCCTGGTCTGCGGACTGTCTTCTGGGTGGCTGATTCCCAACGCCCCGAAAACAGGGTTCGAGATTTTTATCCGCGTCTCCCCACCTCGGCGGACCTCCGCGCTCCAGTCATTGCTGGGTGTGTCTCCCTGTTCAGACTTAGAGCGGACATGACGCCATCGCGCAGGAAAAGCGCTTCGCGAAGCGACGGAGAACAGCCTGAGGACCGAGGAGCAAGCCGACTTCTCCCGATCCGGCGGGTCCCAACCTCAGGCATTGGGGCGCCGTTGAACAGCCCCCCCAAATCCCGGATGAACCTTTTCATGGCCGCAAAGAACACAAAAGACTCACAGGACCAGACCCCGTTATTTGCCACGGAGTCCCAAGCGCCTGCTAGGATCTAGGCCATTCGTCCCATCCCAGGAATAGCCCATGGCCAAGATCGACAAGTTCCTCACCACCATGGTGGGACGGGGTGCGCCCCTCCTGCGCCTGGACCCCGGCGACGTGCCGGTGCTTGAACTGCCCGGGGGTCACCGCACACCTTTGAGCGGGCAAGAACTCCTGGGCACCGTGCTGGACGGTCTGGCCAAGGAGATCCTCCCGGAAGAACACGAAACCGCCTACTTGCGCGGCGACAAAGTGCAGTTCGACTATGCCCTGGATGGAGAGCGCTTCCAGGTGCTGGTGGCGCGCTCGAACCTGGGTACCCGCATCGTGGTTGGTCGTGTGGTTGGCTCCGGCACCCGGAGCACCGGCACGACCAGCGGAGGCACGCTCAAGGGGGCCAAGCTGGAGACGCTCGTCCAACGGCTGCTCAGCAATAGCGGTTCGGACCTCTACCTGAACACCGATGAATTTCCCCTGATGCGTAAGGACGGGAGGCTGGAAATCCAGGACGACCTCATGCCCCTAGGGTCCAAGGACCTGGAGGATCTCATCAAGCCCTGGGTGCCAGCCAAGAACATGGAAGCCTACGTGGCGGGCCAGGACACCGAGTTCTCGCACATCGAAACCGCGCAGCCCTGCCGCCTTCGCGTGAGCCTCTTCCACGATTCCACGGGGCCTTCCATCGCCCTGCGCGTCGTGCCCAGGGATGTGCCCAGTGCCGACACCCTAGGCCTCAGCGAAGCCGTGCGCCGTCTCGCCAGCCTCAACAAGGGACTGGTGCTCCTCACGGGCCCCATGGGGTCGGGCAAGACCACCACCCTGGCCTGCCTGCTGGAAATCGCCAACGCCATCCGCAAGGACTTCATCATCGGCGTGCACGATGCCGTGGAGTTCGAGCTCGCCAAGGGCGGCTGCCTGGCTCGCCAGCGCGAGGTTGGGCGTGACGCCCACCGCCAGCATCAGGCCATCCGCGCTGCCCTTCGACAGGCTCCGGACATTCTCGTGATCGATGAGATCCGCGATCCCGAAGCCATTGATCTGGCCCTCCAGGCCGCCCATGCGGGACGGGTGGTGTTTGCAACGCTCCAGACCGCATCCATCCTCGATACCCTCACCTGCCTGGTGGATTCCTTCCCCCTGGATCGCCAACCCTGGATCCGCACGCGACTGGCGGGATGCCTGAAGGCCATCGTCGGCCATACCCTGCTCCGGCGCACCACCGGCGGGCGCGTAGCGGCCATGGAAACGCTCTTCACCACCCCTGCCATCGCGGAACTGATCCGCGACGACAAACTGCCCCAAGTGCCAGCGGCCATGAAGGGCGCCCGCTACGGCCAGATGACCCATAACGAGGCCCTGGTGAGCCTCATTCAGCGGGGCACCGTGGAGCCCATGGAG
>JAYREN010000128.1:4744-9684 GCA_041908845.1 Holophaga sp.
CAGGAGCGCGACACCTTCATCACCGCCTGCAAGAAGGCCAACATCGATTTCGATCCCCGCAGCGAAGGCGAAGTGACCACGGACGTGTAACGGCAGAGGCCGCCCGGAGGCGGCCTCTGCTTAATGGATCAGATTCGCGCTACTTGACACGCCGCAGCACCGTGACGCAGTTCGTGACGGCACTCCCACCCACGTTGAAGGAGACGCCTACCTGGGGTGTCTTCTTGGCGAGGGTGGCCCCGATGGCTTCGCCCACCAGCTGCTTGTAGAGCAGCGCATGCATGGAGACTCCGGTGGCGCCCACGGGATGGCCCTTGGCCTTGAGGCCGCCGCTGAGGTTCACGGCGCAGTGGGCATCCTCGCGAGTGAAGCGACCCGCCACGTAGTCGTGGCCCGCGCGGCCGTCCTTGGAGAGCCCCAGCGCTTCGGTGCAGAGGAGCTGGTTGATGGTGAAGCAGTCGTGGACTTCGGCGATGTCCACATCGGCGATCTGGATCTTCGCCTCGGTGAAGGCGCGGCGCACGGCCTCCTTGCCTGCCATGAGCTCATACATGTTGGGGCGCACGGAAAGAGCCAGGCGCTCGTTGACATGACCGATGCCCGCGATTTCCACCACCTTCTTGCCACCTTGCTTCGCGTCGTCCGTGCGCATGATGACCAGCGCTGCGGCACCATCGGTCACCAGCGAGCAATCGTGGAGCTTGAGGGGATCGGCGATGAGGGGATTCTTCTGGGGATCCATGTTCAGGATGGCGTCGGCGCTGAAGAGGCCCAGCTTGTCCGAGGGACCACCCTTGCCGAAGTGGGCGAGAGGATTATCCACGCCATTCACGTAGCCCAGAGCCGAGACTGTGGCCAGCATGCGGGCCAACTCATCGGCGCTCAGCTTGTACTGGGCCGCGTAGCCCTTGGCGTACTCGGCGAAGAGGCAGGGGAAGCTCACGGCCTTGGCGCCTTCCTCGGGCCAGTAGGAGCAGGTGGCCAGGGCATGGGTCACGCCCTTGGTGTCCAGCAGGTTCATCTTCTCCACGCCCACCACCAGCGCCACCTTGGCGCGGCCGGATTCGATGGCGTAGAGCGCATCGTAGAGGGCCACGGAACCGGAGGCGCAGGCGTCCTCGCAGCGGGTCATGGACTTGAAGCGCAGGCCCTCGGGATCGATCTCCGTGGCGAAGGAGGCCAGGTGTTCCTGGTTGGCGAAGAGGCCCGGCGCGCAGGAACCCACCCACACGCCATCGATGTCCTTGCCCTCGATCCCTGCATCCGCCAGGGCACCGCGCCCCGCCTCGACCATCAGGTCGTAGATGGATTTCAGATCGGTCACCTCGCCGGTCTCGCGGTTCTTTTGCACCAGTGAACCGAACTTCGAATTGTAGGCACCAACGATGCTGACTTTGCTCATGGGGATCTCCTGCGTGATGGGGTTGCGAGTTCAGAACGAAAGGATCAGTCCACGGATGGACACGGATAAAAATTAAAAAACAGGTGGAGTCATAGGACTAGGCGCTTCCAGTGGATCTTTGGGGTCCCGAAATTCACAAGAAGACCGACTCGTAGACCCGCGCCTTTCAAATAGTTGAGGAGTTGGGCCTCATGGGCTGACGTGAGCGCAGGAAGTGCCTTCAATTCGAGGATCAGGCGATCCTCCACGATCAGGTCGGCAACGTAATCCCCAACTGGCGCTCCCTTGTACAAGATTTGCATCGCGCACTGACTTCGAGCCTGGATTCCACGACTGGATAATTCCTGGAGGAGGGCACGGTGGTAAACGCTTTCCAGGAACCCTGCCCCCAGAACATTGGAGACCTCCATACAAGCCCCAATGACCCTTTCGCTCAATTCCTGATCAAGCAGTTCCATTTTTTATCCGTGTTCATCCGTGTGAATCCGTGGACTTCTTTATTCTTTCACTCCGCCGTGCGCGGAAAGGCCTTCTCGAAATTGAAGGGCCGACAGTCATTGGGAATGACGATCTCCGCATCCGTGCGTTCCTTGATCCACTCCGGCGTGTAGGGTTCGAAGTATTCCCGAAGGAAGAAACGATCCCCCATCACTTCGAACAGACCGAGATCCGTGACGACCAGATTCACTTCCCTCACCGCTGTGAGGGGAAGCGAGCAGCGCCGCTTCAGGCGCGAAGCGCCGGAAGGCTCGAAATGCAGGGTGGCGGCGATGACCACCCGCGATCCTGCGGTGAGATCCATGGCGCCGCCCATGCCGGGCACCATCTTGCCGGGGATCTTGTAGTTGGCCAGATTGCCTTCCTGGTCGACTTCGAGCACGCCCAGGACGGTGTAGTCCACGTGCCCGCCGCGGATGATGCCAAAGCTCAGGGCGCTATCGAAGTAGCAGCCTCCGGGCTTGATGGAAACCGGCGCACTGCCCGCATTGGTGAGATCCCAGTTCTCCTCGCCCTTCGCGGGCGCGGGGCCCAACCCCAGCATCCCGTTCTCGGACTGGAGAATGAGGGTCACCTCTTCTGGCACGTAGTTGCCCACGAGGGTCGGCAGACCGATGCCGAGGTTGACCACGTCGCCGGACTTGAAGATGCGGGCGATGCGCTTGGCGATGATGTCCTTGTTCGCTACGTATTCCATTTCAGCCTCACCATTCCAGCCGTTCGGCCTTGACCAGGAAATCCACGAAGATCGACGGCGTATGGACCTCGTTGGGATCGATCTCACCCACTTCCACGATCTCCTCCACCTCGGCGATGACCGTGGCCGCAGCCATGGCCATCAGGGGATTGAAGTTCCGGGCGGTGGCCGCATAGACCAGGTTCCCGGCCTTGTCCGCCTTCTTCGCCTTAAGGATCGCCACATCGGCCTTGAGAGGCAGCTCCAGCAGGAAGAGGCGATCGCCCACGGTGATCACCTGCTTGCCCTGTTCGACTTCGGTACCAAGTCCCGTGGGCGTAAGGATGCCGCCCAGGCCCACACCGCCCGCCCGCACCCGCTCGGCCAGCGTGCCCTGGGGAACCAGCTCGACCTCGGTCTCACCGGCATTCATCTGCCGCTGGGTTTCCTGATTCAGGCCGATGTGGCTGGCGATGATCTTCTTGAACTGACGCCCCTGCACGAGATGCCCCACGCCGGTGACCTTGCCCGACTTGAGATCGTGGGCCGCCGTGTCGTTGCAGATCAGGGTGAGGTTCTGGGTGCCCTGATCCTTGAGCCCCTGGATGACCGTGTGCGGCGATCCGCAGGCCAGGAACCCACCCACCATCAGTACATCCCCATCCCGCACCTTGGCTGCGGCTTCCGCCGCGGAAATGATCGGTTTCTTGACCATCGAAATTCCTCCTGCTCAGGCAAAAAAGGAAATGTTCAGTTGTTCTTCTTCCGATCGATGAGGCGATCGATGATGAAGGTGGCAACGTGATCGGCATAGCTGCCCTTGCCGAAGCCGCCGTCGTAGCCCAGCTCCACGGCCAGCTTGTTGCCGATGCGCGTACCGCCCGCGATGACGATGAAGCGTTCCCGCAGTCCGCGGGCCTGCAGCAGCTCGATGAGCTCCGTCATGTTCTGGATGTGAACGTCCTTCTGGGTGACGATCTGGCTCACCAGGATGGCATCGGCGTTCACCTTCACGGCGTAGTCGATCAGCTTGTCGTTGGGAACCTGGGCCCCCAGGTTGTGGGCCTCGATCTCCGGGTACCGCTCCAGCCCGTAGTGGTGGTTGTAGCCCTTCATGTTCATGATGGCGTCGATGCCCACGGTGTGCGCGTCGAAGCCCGTGCAGGCCCCTACGATGACGACCTTGCGACCCAACTGCTCGCGGATCACCTCGCAGGATTCCGTCATGGTGTAGATCTTGTCGCCGGTGGCCTCCTCGATGTGGATGGCGTCGAAGTCCACGGAGGTCTCGGTCTTGCCATAGGCCACGTAGAAGCTGAAGCCCTCGGCCATGGCGTGGGAATGGACGATCTCCGCGTGTTTAAAGCCCAGCTTCTCCACGAAGATCCGGGCGGCCTCCCGCCCTCTTGGGCCATCCGGCACCGGCAGCGTAAAGGAAAGCTGCACCGCACCGTCATCCAGCGTGTCGCCATAGGGTCGAATAATCATTGTCATCTCCTCAGATTCAAACGAAAGATAGTCCACGGATTCACACGGATGGACACGGATAAAAGCAAATTAGAACGGGTTGGCTTTCATTTTTTCATCCGTGTTTATCCGTGTGTATCCGTGGACCCAAATCATTTTTCCAGCCCGAGTTCAGCCTTCAGGTAGCCCTCGAAGGGATTGAAGTATTCCGGTCCCTTCTTCACGAGGCCATCTAGGCCCTTGCCCATGTCGCGGGGGCGCTTGATGTCGGCGAACTCGCCCTTTTCCATGGCATCCATGAGTCCGATCTTTTCGATCTTTTCCAGGAAGGTGACGGCTTCATCCAACACCTGATGGGCGCGTTTCATGATGATGCCCCCCTGCTTGAACTCGATCTCGCCGCCCAGATCCGCCATGGTGTTCATCACGTACTTGGCGTTCTCCAGGGCCAGGGAGCGGTCCTGCATGTAGGGCGTGTGGATGGCTTCGGTGAGCATGCCCAGCAGGTGGATGCCCTGCCCGGTGGCCTGGCTCACGAAATTGAAGAGGGCGTTCTGCACCACCCCCTTGAAGATGTCGCCGGTCATGAACTTGGTGGGCGGCATGTATTTGAGGGGCGCCTCGGGGAAGATTTCCCGGGCCATCTGCGCCTGGGCCAGCTCCAGCAGGAAGCCGTTCTTGATGGTGGGGTCCATCTCGAAGGCGTGCCCCAGCCCCATGAGTTCCGGCTTGAGCCCGGCCACGTAGGCGAAGCGCTCGTTGAGGAACTGGCTGGCCAGCACCGTGTAGGCCTTCTCCACCGCGTCCGACGTGGTCAGGTAGTTGTCCTCGCCGGTGTTGATGATGACGCCCGCGAAGGCGTTGATCATGCGGCTGAACTTCTGGTCTACGAAGGTG
>JAYREN010000129.1:0-9578 GCA_041908845.1 Holophaga sp.
CCGCCGTGGATGTGGGCGATGCGCCAGGCGGTGTAGAGACCCACGCCGGTGCCCCTGCGGGCCTTGAGCTCGGGGGCCTGGAGGCGGCTGAATTTGCGGAAGAGGCGGGAGCGCTCCTCGGCGGCAAACCCTGGGCCCTCGTTCCACACCGACACGCCGAAGCTGTAGGGCAGGTGGTCGTAGCGCAGGCGGATCAGGCCGCCCTCTTGGCCGTATTTCACGGCGTTGCCCAGCAGGTTGACCACCACGATCTTGAGCAGCGAAGGATCGCAGGTGACGGGATCGGGGCACTGGGGATAGATCCGTTCCAGCCGCATGCCCCGGTCCTGGAGCTGGGACTGGATGATGTCGATGGAGGGCTCGAGGACCTCGGCGACCAGGGGCACAGGGATGGCGTTCAGGCGCAGGCTGCCGCCTTCCATGCGGGCCAGATCCAGGTATTCCCGGATGAGGTCCAGCAGGTAGTCGCCCTTCTTGATGAGGCGCTCGAGCTTCTGGATCTGCTTGGTCTCCAGGGGGCCCAGGTAGCCATCGGCCAGCACCCGGGCATCGGTCATCATGGAGGCCACGGGGTTCTTCAGCTCGTGGCTGACGAAGGCCAGCACCTCGTTGTAGGCCTGGTTGGCCGCCGTGAGCTGCTCGATGCGCCAAGCTTTTTCCACCGCCTGGGAGATGCGCTCGGCCAGGGCGCGCCAGAGTCGGGCGTGGTAGGGCGTGTAGACCTTGGGTTCCCGGGCGCTGAGGAACAGCACACCCAGGGCCCGATCCTCCACCATGAGCGGGCAGGTCATGCTGCTGCGCACGCCCTCGCGCACCAGGAGGCGCGTGGAGGCGCTCATGGGGTGTTCTTCTTCATAACGGGGCAGATCGTAGATGATGCGGGCGCAGGCGGAATCGATGACGGTGCGCAGGGAGCTGTGGGCCAGGTCCTCGCCGTAGCCTTCCTTCAGCAGCAGGGGCTCGTAGAGGGCCTTGGCCCAGTGGGCGATGATGCGCCGGCCCTCGTCATCCAAGAAGGCCAGCCCGATGCGGTCGCAGGGGTAGAGCTCCTGCACGGCCCCGAAGAGGAATTCCATGAGCTCGCCCAAGGAGGCCTGGGCGGCCACCTTGTCGTTCACGTTGTCCAGGATGGTCTGTTCTTCCTGGGGGAAGTGCTCTTCCTCGGCGCCCGCAAAGGTGCTGAGGAAGTGGAGGTTGGGATTCAGCTCGACCATTCGGGGGCCTGCGCAGCGATATCCCATATCATCCCAAATCGCACGGGCCGTGGCTCGCGCGATTTGGGATGCAGGCGGGAAACTAGTCGATGTACTTGCCGCGGGCGGTGTAGTGGGTGTGCAGCAAGTCGTGGCTCTTGTGACCGCAGGGGCCGTCGGTGAGGAATTCGCCGTAGATGGTCAGCACATCGGGATTCTCGTGGGACTTGCGCACTTCGTAGGCGGAATCCTCGGCGTAGATGGCCTCGGCGCGGGCGGCGCGGATCTCGGGGCTGGTGGGGATGGGTTGGCCGCCCCCGCCCAGGCAGCCGCCGGGGCAGCCCATGAACTCGATGAAGTGGCACTTGCTGAACTGGCCACCCTTCTTGATGTCTTCCATCACCTTCTTGGCATTGGCGGTGCCGTGGGCCACGGCAACCTTGAGGGTCTGGCCCTTGAGGAAGTTCCAGTGGGGGAAGAGGTGCTGGAGCATCTCGGGGACGGGGCCTACGGTTGTGATGGGAAGCTCGACATAGCGGACGCCCTCGAAGCCGCGCACAGGCTTGATGTCTGCGTGCTCGAAGAGATCCTCGACCTTGATGCCGCAAACCAGCTCGATGACCGTGCGCAGGGCCGCTTCCATCACGCCGCCGGTGGCGCCGAAAATCACGCCGGAGCCGGTGGCGGTGCCAAAGGGGCGATCGAAATCGGATTTCGGCATATCCGGCAAATGGATGCCGGATTCCCGGATCATCTTGGCCAGTTCGCGGGTGGTGAGGCCGTAGTCCACGTCCTTGAAACCGCTGTCGTCCATCTCGGGGCGATTGCACTCGAACTTCTTGGCGGAGCAGGGCATCAGGGCCACGGTGACGATGTCCTTGGGGTCGAGGCCGTGCTTTTCGGCGTAGTAGGTCTTGATGACCGCGCCGAACATCTGCTGGGGGCTCTTGGCGGTGCTGAGGTTGGGGATGTACTCGGGGTAGAAGTGCTCCAGGTACTTCACCCAGCCGGGACTGCAGCTGGTGAACTGCGGGAAGGCGGTGGGCTCGCGGAGCAGCAGGGCGCTCTTGAGGCGGAGCAGCAGTTCGGTGCCTTCTTCGAGGATGGTGAGGTCGGCGGTGAAGTTGGTGTCGAAGACGCGGTCGAAGCCCGCCCGGCGCAGGGCCGTGTTGAGTTCAAAGGTGAGAGCCTGGCCCGCAGGCAGCCCGAAGCACTCACCGATGGCGGCCCGGGGGCTGGGGGCGGTCTGGATGACCACGTGCTTCTTGGGGTTGTCGATGGCGGCCCAGACCTCATCGGTGTCGTCGTGGGCGTGCAGGGCGCCGGTGGGGCAGCGGTTGATGCACTGGCCGCAATTGATGCAGACCACGTCCCCCAGGGGCTTGTCCAGGAAGGGCTTGATGTGGCTGCTGTCGCTGCGGCCCACCACTTCGATGGTGCCCACTTCCTGCAGGTCGATGCAGGTGCGCACGCAGCGGCGGCAGAGCACGCACTTGTTGAGGTCGCGCACCACGGAGTAGCTGGAGGAATCGATGACATGGGTCGGTTTTTCGGGATGACCGAAGCGGAAGAAGTCGACACCATGTTCCTTGGCCAGGTCCTGCAGCTCGCAGTTGTTGTTGCGGCGGCAGGTGTAGCACTCGCCGTAGTGGTCGGAGAGCAGGAGATCCACGATGTGGCGCCTGGCGAGGCGCACCTTCTGGGTGTGAGTCTTGACCTTGATGGGGGCGGTGACGGGAAAGGCGCAGGCGGCCTGAAGGGTGCGCATGCCTTCCACCTCCACCGAGCAGATGCGGCAGACGCCCGCTACGCAGAGATCCGGGTGATGGCAGAGGGTGGGGATGTGGGCGCCGATCTTGCGGGCAGCATCCAGGATCGTGGTGCCCAGCGGTACCTTTACCTCCTGACCGTCGATGGTGAGCGTGACCTGACCGCCAATGGCCTGGGTGTTGGCGGGGGGGGGGATGGACTGGTTCTGTTGGCTGGCCGGGGCACGGCGCGAGGTTTCGAGGGTGGTGGTGTCGGACATGTTCGGCTCCTCGGCTCAGGCGTGGGTCAGGTTGTTGGTGCGGCCCATGAGCTCATCCTGGAAGTGCTTGACCACTGACAGGAAGGCCGACGGGCTGCTCTGGCCAAGGCCGCACTTGGAGGAGAGCTGCATGGTCTCGCCCAGCGCGCAGAGCTCCTGAAGGTAGGCCATGGAGCAGGTGCCGGCCTTCAGCATTTCCACGCCCTCCAGCAGCTTGCGGTTGCCCAGGCGACAAGGTGTGCACTGGCCACAGCTCTCGTCGGCGAAGAACTCCAGGAAGTTGTGCAGCACATCGAGCATGTCGCGCTGGGGCCCGAAGACGATGACGGAGCCGCCCGTGGGGATGTCCTCGAAGGCGATGCTGCGCTTGAATTCAGACGCTGGGACACACAGGCCGGAAGCGCCGCCGATCTGGACGGCCCGGGCCTTCTCTCCACCCACGTGCTTGAGGAGTTCGGCCACGGAGATCCCCAGGGGGAATTCGTAGACGCCGGGCCGCTTGCAGTCGCCGGACACGCTGAAGATCTTGATGCCGGTGGATTTCTCCGTGCCCTTGCTCTTGAACCAGTCGGCGCCCTTCTGCAGGATGCAGGCGGCCCAGGCCAGGGTCTCCACGTTGTTCACCACCGAGGGGCGATTCAGGAAGCCGGTGTTGACGGGGAATGGCGGGCGGTTGCGGGGCTCGCCGCGGAAGCCTTCGAGGCATTCGATGAGGGCGGTTTCCTCGCCGCAGATGTAGGCCCCGGCGCCCATGAAGATGCGGATATCGAAGGCGAAATCGAGGCCGAGCACAGTCTTGCCCAGCAGCTTCTTTTCCCGACGCCGCTCCAGGACCGCCTCCAGGTGCGGGCGGAGGTAGGTATACTCGCCCCGCAGGAAGAGGATGCCCTCCTTGGCGCCCACGGCCTTGGCGGCGATGGTCATGCCTTCGAAGACCAGGTCGGCGTACTCCTGCAGGATCACCCGGTCCTTGAAGGTTCCGGGTTCGCCCTCATCCGCATTGCAGATGATGTACTTGCGGTCGGCCTTGGCGGAGGCGGCGAAATTCCACTTCACCCCGGTGGGGAAACCCGCGCCGCCACGGCCCTTGAGGCCGGAGGCGCTGATCTCGGCGATGATGTCGGGGCGAGGCATGGCGAGGGCCTTGTTCAGGCCGGCCTCGGCGTTCATGTCGGAGAAAGTCGGGATGGTGTTCATACGAGATGGACCTCCTTCCGCTCCACGGCATGCTGGCCGAAGGCGCTGCGGCACTCCTGGAGGATTTCGTGGACCCGCTCGGGCGTGACCTTGGTGAAGACCCTGTCGTTGACGAGCATGGCCGGGCCCTGGTCGCAGAGGCCCATGCAGTTGGCCCATTCCAGGGTGAACTTGCCATCGGGGGTGGTTTCGCCGAAGACGATGCCGAGATCGTTCTCAAGCTGGCGAGCGACCCGATCCTTGTCCTGCATATCGCAGGAGATGGTGCGGCAGAGTCGGATTACGAACTTGCCCTGGATGTGCTCGCCAAGGAAGGCGTAGAAGGAGGCGACGCTGTAGACCTCCACGGGGTGGATGCCCAGTTCGTCGGCGATGACCTGCATGGCGTAGCTATCGATGCGGTGGTACTTGCGTTTGACGTCCTGGAGGATGGGCACCATGGAGGTGCGGTTGTGGCCCAGCTTGTCGGCGAGGGTCTTGATTTCGCCTGCCACGCGGTCGCGTTCCGTCATCAGCATGGGGGCTCCTATCGCTTGAGGAGCTCCGCCACCTTCTTCACGAGGATGGCGGGTTCCACGGGCTTGGCCTGGAAGTCGTCCACGGGAACCATTTCCGCATCCTTGTCGAAGGCAAGGCCGGAAGCCGAGGCGACGCTTGTCAGCATGAGAATGGGGAAGGTCTTGCCCTGGCGGCGGAGGTCCTGGGCCATGACGAAGCCGTCGTCGGGCTGGTCCATCATCACGTCCAGGATCAGCAGATCGGGCTTGAAGGATTCCACCTTCAGCATGCCCTCTCGACGGCTGCTGGCGGTTTCGATCTGGTGACCCTCCTTTTCCAGGAAGAGTTGGCTCGCTTCGACGATATCGGGGTCATCGTCAACGATCAGGACCTTGGCCATGCCTGTCTCCTTTAGTTCCGGCCGCGAAGACGGACCGGGGATCACGGGGGCTTGGTGGTGGGACAGCCGCTTGCGTATCGAAGAAGACGATCAGCAGGGACGATCCGATGCCAGGAATGTAGATTGGGATGGGGCCATCGTAGCCGGAGCCGGGGGAGGGGTCCAGGGGCTTTGTGAGTTGTGACCAAGATCATCCGTTTGGACAGTTCCTGGCGGGTGGGCGTGAGGCGGCCCCAAGAAATTGGTTGTCCAGGTTCTCGGCCAAACTTCGCCAAAAAGACTGAATCGCGAATTTTCGAGCCTTCTCGCAGTTGGTTCTGGTTTGGCAAAGGCATGGAAAAGCCTGTTCAACAGGGATGCAGGGGATGTGCATCCGTCGAGCGGCATTCTTGTGCGAAGCTTGGCCGGAAAGCCACAGCGCTAACGCCTTTTCCGCGGATTCGCGAAGGGCCGAAAGTTGGGGCATTCGCACCCATTCACATTCATTCTCGGTTTCTAGGAGCTTTTTCTTCGAGGCTGAGTCAAATAGATGCTCGGAACCTTTACCTATCACCCGGTGGCGATAGGGGTTTCCGGCGATGGATTCCGCAGGCTGTACCAGAGGATGACCCCAAGGATCACGGTGGCGCCCACCAGGGCCATGGGGCTGGGGCGCTCACCCACTCCCAGGAAGACCCACACCGGGTTGAAGACCGCCTCGAGCATGCTGATGATCATGGCGGTGGTGGCGGAGATGTAGCGCATGCCGGCGGAGAATAGGAGATAGGCCAAACCCAGCTGGAAGATGCCCAGGAAGAGCAGGGATGCGGTCTGGCTGAGGCTCAGCGGTAATAGAGGCAGGGCGAGGGGCAGGCAGATCAGGGCCACCGCGAAGTTGCCCAGGATGATGGCTCCCGCGGGATTGCGCTCGGGCTCGTGCTCCCGCTTCCACTTGAGCAGCAGGGAGAAGGTCGCGAGACAGACTCCGGAGAAGATGCCCAGCAGATTCCCGATCATGCCGCCCCGTTCCATGCGGCCCCCAAAGAAGAGGGCCATGCCTGCGAGGCAGGCGCCCACGGCCCAGAGATCCTGCCGGTGCATGGGGCGCTTGAAGGCCCAGGGCTCGAGAAAGAGCAGGTAGATGGGAGCAGAAAACTGCAGAAAGATGGCATTGGCGGCGGTGGTCAGCTTGGTGGCCACCACGAAGGCAATGAGCACGCCGGCATAGCTCGCGGCGCAGGCCAGATCGATGGGCTTGAAGGCGATTCCATTGGACTGGCCCCGCAGGCGCAGCACCAGGATCATGGTCAGCGCCGCCACCAGCGAGCGCCAGAGGGCGATGGGATAGGGCCCCAGGGGCAGGACCTTGATGAACAACCCGCTGGTGCTCCAGAGCACCCCTGCGGTGGCGACATAGAGCGCGCCCCGCTTTCGGGGCGTTAGGGCCTGGGCGAAGCGGAAAGGCAAGGATCCTCCGGGCGCGGCGATGGCGACAGGTCCAAGGTATCAGCGAGGCGGGACGCAGAAGGCGTGAAGCGACCTTGGTGGTGAATCTGTTTCCCGATTATCGGTCTGACTCAGCCACGAAGAGAAAATCTCCTTGAAACCGCGAATGAACGCGAATGGGCGCGAATGCCCCAATCCTGGCCCGCCCGGGCCTTCGGCCCCCAGTCGCGCGCGCGCAACTGACCTTTCAATCGGCGTTCCGCCCAGCCTTCGAGGGCTGGTCGATACGCCGATTGAAAGGAGGCGGGGCGACAGTAGTAGGCCATTCGCGCGCCCGCAAGGGCGTATTCGCGAAATTCGCGGTTCAGTCTTTTTGGCGGAGTTTGGCCGATAACCAGGATCTGTTTCACTCAGCGCCGGAGGTATCAGGGCGTTCCCAGCTGTCGCGCCAGGCTCTCCCGTTCCATTCGGAAGCCCGGTTCGTCCGCAGCCTGCTTGAGGGTGGCTCGGGCGGCATCTCCCCGACCCAGTTTGTGCTGGCAGGTGGCCCGCATCAGGGCGACCCAGCCGCGCTGTTCCTTGGTGGGTTGGAGGGGATAGAGCTGCAGGGCGCCACGCCAATCGCCCGCCTTGGCCCGGAGGTCGGCCACCAGCAGCACCAGGCCTTCGCGGTCGGGGCCCTTCTCGCCCGCCCGCGCCAGCCAGCCTTCGGCCTCCTTGAGGCGTTCGGCCTCGGTCTCGGAAGGGTCGAGGGGACGGCGAAGGAAGGTGGCAAGGGCCTCGCCGCGCTCAGGGCCCGCCTTGGCTCGGGCCAGGGCGCTGCGGGCGGCCTTCCAGTCCTTCAGGGCCAGGGCCGCCTGGGCGCGTTTCAGGGATTCGGCGCTGGATTCGCCCTTGCCGGGCATGGCCTTGAGAGCATCGGCGGGATTGAGCTCCGCCTGGGTGTGGGTCAGGATCCTCCGCCGCAGGGCGGGCTGCTCGCCCGGTGGAGCCAAGGCCGCTAGGGTGAGGGCCGCGGTGGAAAGGCCGACCCGGGACAGGCGCTCCGCCAGCAGGCCGCGCTGCCCTGCGTCCAGGGACTGGATGCCTTCCCGGTCCAGATGGGGCAACAGGGGATCGAACTGCTGCTTGTCCATGAGCTCCTGGGCCCAAGCCCGGAAGGCGCCGGCGCGGAGGGTAGTCACCACGGTGGCTTCTTCCTGAGTAGGAGACTTGGCGCGGATCAGGGCCGCTGTGTCGAGGGCCTCCTTCCAGCGGGAGGCGTTCACGCTCATGCGCAGCCGCACGAGGAGAGCCCTGCGCCCCAGATCGACCTTCTGTTCGGTTTTGCGAATGTCCGAAAGAAGCTTGTCGGGGGCCGGAAAGGCCTGGGCCTCCTTGGGGTCCAGTTTGCCATCGCCGAGCAGGGTGGCCAGGGCGAGTCGCGCCTCATCGGCTTCGGGGGCATCCGGGGTGTCCATGAGGAGTTTCTGAAGGATGCCCGCGCTGCCCTTGGCATCTCCCAGGGCGCCGAGCATCCGGGCGCAGGCGAGCTCCACCCGGGGACCGTAGGCGCCTCCGGGATAGAGGGTGTGGTAATCCCTGCGCACGGCTTCGGCCTGATCCTTCTGTTTGGCGGCGGCCAGCACCTCGGTCATGGCCAGGAGGCCCCGCTCGGAAGGTTTCTCGTTGCCCAGAGGGAAGAGAGCCTCCATCACCGGCAGTCCCTTCTCGGGTTGGCCCTGTTCGACAAAGACCCAGAGCAGCAATTCCTGGGCTCGCCGCTTGCCTTCCACGGGAATATCGGCGGCGAGCACCTTGCGCAGGCGAGTCTCCGCCTCCCGGAATTTCCGTTGCGTCACAGCTTCGGCGCCCAGAATGGTCTGGGCCTCGGGCAGGTAGATGGACTTGGGCCAGGTTCGCTCGAGTTTCCGCAGAGTCTCCGCCGCCTTGGAGGTGGATTCGAAGCGGTCCTCCAGGATGCCCTGGGCATAGAGGGCGTACTCTCGCTGGGGGGCTCGGGTGGAGCGGAAGCGATGGGTCTGGAGCGCCTTCAGGGCCGCCTTTTGGGCCACAGGGTCGGCGGTCGTCATGGCCTTCTGGACTCGGGCCACCAGGGCGTCATCCTGGGCTCCTTTGACCGGGGCTTTGGTTTCATCGGCGCCGAGGGGATGGACCAGGGTGGGGAGGGCCAGGGCGACCCCGAGGATGGAACTCAGCCACCTTGAGACGAGACGCAAGTTAGGTTTCGTTGAGGCAGGGGAAGGATCTGGGCTCCTCATGTCAGCCATCTTGCAATCAGCGCCTTTTTGCCCGCCTCGAATTGTTCTTCGGTAAGCATGCCTCGGGCCTTCAGGCCGGCGAGGCGCTCCAGGTCGCCCAGGGCCTCGGAACCGGTGTCCGCGGCGGGGTTGATGCGATTGGCGAGCATCTCCATGCGGCCTTTGGTGGCCTCCAGGGATTCGACCCTGGCCTGGAGTTCGGCCACCTGGTTCCGGAGCTGGTCCCGCTCATGCAGCAGCTGAATGCGTTCAAGCAGGCGGCGAAGCATGTTGCGGAATTGATCCAGGTGGAGGGGCTTGGTGACCATGCCGTAGGCCCCCAGATCCATGGCCTCGGTGGCCTCGCGCACGGTGCCAAAGCCGCTCAGGATGAGCACGGTGCAGCTCGGATTGACCTGGAGTGCCTTGCGGAGCACATCCATGCCTGACTTGCCGGGCATCACGAGATCGGTAAGAACGAGATCGAACGGGGGAAAGGCGGCTCCCAGGAGACGCTCGGCGCCTTCGCCGGATTCGGCGGTGGTGACGGCGAATCCCTCGTGCTGCAGCAGGTCGGTCAGAGTCTCCAGCAGGAC